>DATDIE010000384.1:0-15367 GCA_036521235.1 Acidimicrobiales bacterium
GAGGCTCCTGCCGAGCGGCGTGATAGGCGCGGATCGCCATCAGGCCGGCCAGCTCGCCCTGGCTGCCCGCGTTGGGCTGAACCGACACCTTGGCGTAGCCCGTCACGTCGGCCAGCCATCGCTCGAGCTCGTCGATGAGGCTCAGGTAGCCCGGCGTGGAGTCGGCGGGCGCGAACGGATGGATCTCGGCGAAGCCGGGCAAGCCGACCGGCTCCATCTCGGTGGTGGCGTTCAGCTTCATCGTGCACGAGCCGAGCGGGATCATCCCCCGGTCGAGCGCGAAGTCGCGGTCGGCCAGTTCACGGAGGTAGCGCAGCATCGACGTCTCCGAGTGATGCTGCGTGAATACCGGGTGGCTCAGAATCGGGCCCTCTCTCAACAACCTTTCGGGCAGCGCACTGCGGCCGCCCGTGCTCGCACCGCCCTCCACCCCGAAGGCACCGAGCACGGCGGCGATGTGACCGGTCGTCGTGGTTTCGCCGCACGAGATGCCCACGTGGTCCCCGTCCACTCCTCGCACGAGCACGCCCGCGGCCCGCGCGGCCGCCACGACCTCAGCCGCCCTGCCCGGCACGGTGACGACGACGGTGTCGAAGAACTCCCGGTGACGAAGGGTGAAGCCCGCCGCCTCCAGGGCTGACGCGAGACTCTCCGCGCGCCGGTGGACGCGCCGAGCGATGCCCCGCAGCCCGTCCGGCCCGTGATACACCGCGTACATCGACGCCACCACGGCGAGCAGCACCTGGGCGGTGCAGATGTTCGACGTCGCCTTCTCGCGGCGGATGTGCTGCTCGCGTGTCTGGAGGGCCAGGCGGTAGGCGGGACGCGCTTCTGCGTCGATCGACAAGCCGACCAAACGACCAGGCAGGTCTCGCTCGAGCCCCGCCTTCACCGCCATGAAGGCGGCGTGCGGGCCTCCGTACCAAAGAGGCACACCGAAGCGCTGCGATGAACCGACGGCGACGTCCGCGCCCCACTCCCCCGGCGGCTTCAGCAAGGTCAACGCGAGCAGATCCGTCGCGACGGTCACCAGCGCGCCGCTAGCATGGGCCGCGTCCGTCAGTTCAGCGAAGTCGCGGATCGCGCCCGAGGAACCCGGATACTGCTGTACGAGGCCGAAGTAGTCGCCTGCGGGGGGCCCCGCCGCCAGGTCGACGACGTCGAGTTGGATGCCGAGCGGCGCAAGGCGGGTCGCCAACACGGCGAGGGTCTGGGGATGACAGTTCGCATCGACGACCACCCGGTCGGACTCGGCCTTGCTCCGCCGGCGCATCAGCGTCACGGCTTCGGCGACCGCCGTACCCTCGTCGAGGAGCGACGCATTTGCGGTGTCGAGACCGGTGAGGTCCGCCACCATGGTCTGGAAATTCAACAAGGCCTCGAGCCGGCCTTGGCTGATCTCGGGCTGATAAGGCGTGTACGCCGTGTACCAGGCCGGACTTTCGAGGATGTTGCGCCGGATGACACCCGGCGTCACGGTGCCCGAGTAGCCGAGCCCGATCATCGGCTCGGCGACGACGTTCGACGCGGCAATGCGGCGGAGCTCCCCGAGCACCTGGTGTTCGGTGACAGCCGGCGGCAGGTCGAGGTCATCGAGGCTGCGCACGCTCCCGGGCACCGCGGCGTCGATCAGTGCGTCGAGGCTCTCGTAGCTGAGCGCCTTGAGCATCTCCGTCTGGTCGCCATCGGAGGTGCCAACGTGACGCTGCAGAAAACTCTCGAAAGGCTCGAGTTCGTCGGGTGCGGACTTTGAGGACAAGGAGGCCTCCTGGCTCGCCCGTGCTCGCACGGGACTGTCGGACGTCCTCCCCGCTCTGTCACTGGACCTGAGAGCCTCACCGCAGCCCTGCGGCTTCCACCTTCGGTGCGGATACGACGTACCCGCTTTCCAGAGTTGCCTCGCCGGAGCGGTATGTCGGCCTGAGAGTTTCTTGGGGAGATTTGCTCCTCCGGCGTCCCCTCGGACTACGTGTTGCGGGGACTCTGGCGCTCCGGTTCAAACGGCGTATTCAGTTGTGTCCCCATCATAGGACAAGGGCCCCGTGAGCCCGGGCAGCTCTCGGTGGCTATTCCGTTTCCTCTCTGACGGGCCACAGTGGTGGGCGCACGAGGACCCCGCCCAGCTCTCGCCCGCGTTGGAGCAACGTGACGGCGTCGCCCTCGAGCAGTTGCGCGTCGGCATCGACGAAGCCCAGGCCGATGCCGCACTCGCGCATGGGCGAAAAATTCCCACTGGTCAGGATGCCGACCTGGGTCCCCTCGACGCAGATCTCCGCGCCATCCCGGAGCGGCTGGCGGCCGTCGGCGACGATCCCGCGGAGCCGCCGGGCCGGCCCGGTTGCCCGCTCCTCCTCGAGGGCAGCGCGCCCGGTGAACTCTTTTTTGTCCCATCCCACGACCCAGCCCAGGCCCGCCTGGAGCGGCGTGATCCCCGGACCGAGCTCGTGCCCGTGGAGCGGCAGCCCGGCCTCGAGCCGCAGGGTGTCGCGCGCGCCCAGCCCGGCCGGGACGACCCCCTCCGCGAGGACGGCCTCCCAGAAGGAGGGAGCGACCTCCGCCGGCACCGCACATTCGACGCCGTCCTCGCCGGTGTACCCGGTGCCGGCGACGAGACACGGGACGCCGTTCCATACGAACGGCTCGACACAGAATCGATGGACCGCAGCGGCGGCTGGCGCGATCTGGGAAAGGCGGGCGCGCGCCTCTGGCCCCTGGATCGCCACGATGGCCCGCTCGGCGGTGACGTCGCGCCCGCCGAGTGCACCCACGACGTCCGTCGTGTTCGACGCATTGGGCATCACGTCGAATCGCTCCTCCTCGACCCACCACACGATGATGTCGTCGATCACCGAGCCGTCGTCGTCGAGGAGGTGCGTGTATTGCGCCCGACCAGGCTGGACGCGCCGCAGGTCGTTGCTCAGCGCGCGCTGGAGCCCGTCGAACGCTCCCTGACCGGTGACGCGTACGGTGCCGAGATGCGACACGTCGAACGCGGCGGCGTCGGTCCGGCAGGCCCGGTGCTCGGCGACCGTGCCCGACGGGTAGGCCAAGGGCATCTCCCATCCACCGAAGGGGACCACCTTGGCGCCGAGCGCCACGTGTGCTGCGTGCAGGGGCGAGACACGGAACGCGGCGGTGCCTTCGCGTTCGTCTGCGCTCATCCAGCCAGACTACGCGGCTCCGGCGGTGGCCAGCGGAAGCCCGTGCGAAGCGAGCAGGGACGCGAAGTCGCGTTGGTAGACGATGTAGATCGGCACCTCGGGATACAGCTCACGCATCCGTCGCACCTTGCGGTTCTTGCGCGTGACGAGCCGTTGGTCGGCGGTCGTCAACTCGATGAAGACGCCGCGCCTGGGGAGGTAGAAATCGGGCCGGAACCCCGACACCGGCGAACCAAGCGCGTCCCATTCGAGTGGGAACTCGACGGGCTCGTACTCCCATCGCTCACCGCTCAGATCAAGGAGCGTGGCGAAGAGTCGTTCGGATGGATGGGCGAAGCGGACCTGTCCGGCGGGCACGCAGGCCGGGTGGCGCCTGCGGTCGATGTGCGCGGGGTCCGAGTCCCTCACTCCCCGGCGGCCCGCTTGGCCGGCACCGCAACGGGCCGAACCTTTCGAGAAGACGAAGTCTCGGACGTGTCCAGACGCACGATGTCCGCCTCGAGCTCTTCGACCACGCCGGCCAGCGGCACGATGTTGAACACGCCCTGACCACCGCCCAAGAGATCGACGACCTCGCCGTTGGTGCGCGCGAGCACCGAGCTCGTGCCGGTCAGCACCAAGTTGGCCGACGCCAGGTCGGCGCCGAGGTCCTCGCGCAGGCACTCCACAGCGCGGCGGGCCGACTGCAACGACACACCTGCGTCGAGCAGCTGCTTGATGACCTTGAGCTCCAGGACGTCCGAATAGGAATAGACCCGGCGCGAGCCACTGCCCTTGGCGGAGGCGACGGACGGCTGCAGCAGGCCGGTCCGGGCCCAGTAATCGAGCTGCCGGTAGGTGATCCCCACCAGGCCGCACACCTGCGGCCCGTGAAACCCACCGACACGGGTTGAGGACTCCGCGGCCATCTCCACTACCTCCCTCGAGCTGAATCTCCGAGGCCAACTGTAGTGGACCCCGGACGACATCGCTGTAGTTACGGAGGCGTGTTTCTCAATTCTTGGCGGTGTCCGGCACCCCGGCTCCGGCTCCCTCTCGGGGGGCCCGCCCGAGGGGCCATGCGACCACCGAACCCGCGACCGTCAGCCCTACCCGGGACCCTGCGACCAGGGGGGTCCCACCGGTCACGCGCACGATCAGGTCCGGCAGGTCGTCCGCCTCGGGGTGCACCCGGACGACCGCGTCGTGGCCGTAGTACTCGTAGCTCTCCACGGTCGCCGGCAACGCCGAGGACGCCGCGTCGCCAATGATCAGCTGCTCAGGGCGGATCAGCACATGGGCTGGGCCGGTCGCCTCGTCCGACGGCCAGGCTTCCACCGCCAGTGAGCCGAACGGTGTGGCGGCCACGGTTGTCGGGCCACCGTGAGGGTGCTCGACCTGGAAGTGGAGCACGTTGGCCTCGCCCAAGAACTTCGCCAGGGCCGGATCGAGCGGGCGTTGGTAGATCCCGGCCGGCGTGTCGAGTTGGGCGATGACCCCGTGTCGGAGGACGGCGACCTGGTCGGCCATGGACAGCGCCTCGTCTTGGTCGTGCGTGACCAGGATGGACGTCGTGCCAGCCTGGCGCAGCACGTCGTGCACCTCGCTGCGCACGCTGGCGCGCATGGTGGCGTCGAGAGACGAGAAGGGTTCGTCGAGCAGCACGATCTCGGGGTCGGTGGCAAGCGCCCGGGCCAAGGCGACCCGCTGCTGCTGTCCGCCCGAGAGCTCGTGGGGGTACCGACGGTGCAGTCCCGAGAGCCCGACCATTTCGAGGAGCTCGAGGACGCGGGCGCGGCGGTGCGGTCCACGAGGGAGGCCGAACGCCACGTTGCGCCCGACGGAGAGGTGCGGAAACAGGGCACCCTCCTGAGGGACGTACCCGATGTGGCGGTGCTCGCTCGGCACGAACGTGTGGCGACCGTCGACCGCCTCGTTCCCGAGCATGACGACGCCTCGATCCAAGCGCTCGAAGCCCGCCACGATCCGCAGGAGTGTGGTCTTCCCACTCCCCGAGGAGCCCAAGATGGCCGTGAAGCTCCCGGCGGGAACGGTCAGGTCGACCCCTTCGAGCACATGGAGGTCTCCGAAGGACTTGCGAACCCCGTGGACGGCGAGTTCCTTCATCGCGCCATTGTGGCGCCTGCCAGCACCTCGGTGGCCACCTTGGCCTGACCGCCGCCGGGTACGCCCGCTGCGGCCGCGCGCGAAGGCAGCCGGTCGAACCACCGCCCCAGCACGTAGCTCGGCACCGCGGCGATCAGCACCATGATGGCTGCGTAGGGCGCCGCCGCCCCGTAGCTGAGGTTCTGCTGCTGGGCCCAGAACCCCGTCGCGAGCGTGTGCGCACCGGTGGGAATCAGGATGAGCGTCGCCGTGAGCTCGGTCGCCGTCTCGAGGAAGACAAGGCAGAACGCGGCCGCCAGGCCCGGGGCGATCAGCGGCAACGTGACCCGCCAGAAGACGGATCGGCGCGTCACCCCCAGCGAATGCCCGACCTCCTCCAGTCCGATCGGCGCCCGCGCCACGGCGGCTCGCACGGACACCACCGCCATCGGGAAGAACATGACCGCGTACACGAGGATGAGCAGTGGCGTCGTCTGGTACCACCGCCCTTCGAGGAAGTGCACGGTGACGTACGCCGCGCTCAGTGCGACCACGATCCCCGGAACGGCCAAGATCAGCATGGACGTGCCCTCGAGCATCCGGACCGGGCGCGCGGGGTGTCGCACCGAGAGCAGCGCAATCGGGAGAGCGCCGATCGTGCCGACGAGTCCGGCGCCGGCGGCGTAGCCGAAAGTCGTGAGCGTGGCCTCCCAGATCGACGTGCTGGGCACGGTCGAGCTGCCGCCCTGGACGAGCAGGTACACGATCGCGCCCACGGGGACCCCGAGCGCAAGCACAACGACACCGACCACGCCTCCGAGAACCGGGACGGTGCCCCGCCCGAGGCGTCGTGGCCGCATGACCCGCTGGGCCCCCGACCCGATGCGTGCCGCGCGACCTTTGCCCCGCGCGGCGCCCTCGCCGATGAGGAGGATCGCTCCCAGTCCGACCAGGATCAACGAGAACGCACACCCGGCCGCAGTATTGAAGCCCACGTTGAACTCGGTGAACGCCTCGGTGGTCAAGGTCCGGAATCCGAGGATCTCGAACGCGCCGTACTCGGCGAGGCACACCAGGGCGACGAGCACGGCACCGCCGAGGATGGCGAGGCGGGCCTGGCCGACCGTCACCTTCCAGAACGTCGCGAAGCGCCCGAGACCCAGGCTGCGCGCGACCTCTTCTTGTGCTGGGTCCGCGTTGCGGATGTTCGCGGCGACCGGGAGGTAGACCAGCGGATAGACCGCCACGGTCATCACGAGCACGGCCGCCCAGAAGCCTCCGAACGCAGGAAAGATGGCGCGCCACCCGAAGCTGACCACGAAGTCCGGGATGCCGAGCGGGATGACCACCAACACGGCCCAGATGCGCCGCCCCGGAAGATCCGTGCGCTCGATGAACCAAGCCAGCGTCGTGCCGAGCACGGCGCACAGCAGGGTGACCACGGCGGTCAGGCTGACGGTGTTCCACAGCAACTGAGCCGTGAGGCTCCGGAAGAGGAGAGGCTGCAGGGTCGACCAACCGGTCTGGAGCGCCTGGACGAGGAGGAACACCAGTGGCGTCAGGACCACGACGGCGACGAGCGCCGCAGCGGCCAGCAGCGCGGGTGGGCCCGAGCGGTGGTGGCCGGACCAGCGATGGTGGTGGCGATGGTGACGGAGACGGGCCGCTTGATGGTGCCAGCGGCCCTCGTGGTGGTGGCCGCGTCCGTGCTCGTGTCCCCGGTCGCGCCGCCCCCGGTGCGTCGGTTTGCCCGGGCCGCGAGACGGCGTCGTCGCCGTGCTCACGTCAGTGCCGCGATGCGCTCACAACAGCTGCGCCTCTTGCAGCAGCTGGATGGCGGTAGCGCCGGTGCCGAGCTGGGCGATGGTGATCGAGTGCGGCTGCAACAGAGTGAACGGTGTCTCGGGTTGCACGGTCGTCACATGGGAGCCGATGGGGTATTCGAAGCTGTCGCTGTGCGCGATGATCTCCTGGCCCTGGGCCGACCCCAGGAAGGCGACCAACTGCTGCGCTTCGGACTTGTGAGCCGAGGAGCGCAACACACCGGCGCCGGAGACATCGATCACATAGCCGACGTCGTGCGGCGCGAAATACGCGATCGCCGAATGCGTCCCGGCTGCGCCGTCCTCGGCGCGGAGCCGGTACCAGTAGTACTGGTTGATGATGCCCAGGGCGACCTGCCCGCTGTTCACCTCGGACGTGACCGTCTCGTTGTCGGGGTAGAGGTGGCTCCCCGCGTTCGCCTTGACGCCGTTCAGCCAGCGCAGCGCCGCCGCGTTCCCGTGGGTCTGGGCCACCGAGGTCACGATCGGCTGGAAGTCCGTCTCTCCCCCCGCCAACGCGATCTTCCCCTTCCACTTGGGCTGGCTCAGTTGCATCGCCGAGGCGGGCAGCTGGCTCGGCTTCAGGAGCCGGGTGTTATAGACCATCACGCTGACCCGGCCCGAGACGCCGAGCCACTCCCCGTTCGGCGAGTCGTACTTCGCCGGAGTCTCGGACAACGCCGACTTGGAAAGTGGTGCCAGCATCTGCTTGGAGGCCAGATACTGCAGCGCCGGCGAGTTCTCGCTGAAGAACGCATCGGCCGGCGAATGACCGCCCTCGGCCACGATCTGATCGGCTAGGACGTCCTCGTCGTCGAAACGGACGTTGACCGTGATGCCCGTCTTCTTCTCGAACGCGCTGACCAACGCCTGGGTGGTCTGGACGTGCTGGCCGCTGTAGAGGGTGATGGCAGCCGGTGACGCCCCGGCCGGCCCCGACGAGGTCCCGACCAGTAGCACCGCCCCGATGGTGGCCGCCGCCAGGATCCCGCGCACTGCCCGCAACGTGAGGGCCCGCGTCGACGAGCCGAGCCCGGCGGACTGCTTCGCCATTCCGTGGAACCTCCTGCGCGGCCAAATTTAGGCCGGACGAATATTAGGTCCTCCTAACTTTAGCTGCTCACGGGGGCCGGTCAAGGTCGGACCCGCACGGGGGCCCGGGGTGACGGGATGCGATCAGGTGGGGTCGGGCGCACCAAGGTCGGCCCGACCCTCTTGGGGGCTGGAGGGGTCGGCGTGGAACCGAACCGGGATCCGGCCCGCTCGCCGGGCCTCCCACCCTGCTTCGACGGCCAGGCGCATGGCCCGGGCCATGGCCACCGGGTCGTGCGCCCGGTTGACCGACGTGGCCACTAGGACCCCGTCACAGCCCAGCTCCATGGCCAGCGCCGCGTCCGACGCCGTGCCGATGCCGGCGTCGAGGATCACGGGCACGCCCACCGACTGTCGGAGCAGGGCAATGTTGTGGGGATTGCGGATACCCAGGCCGCTGCCGATCGGGGAACCGAGTGGCATCACGGCGGCGCACCCGACCTGCTGGAGGCGGAACGCGAGGACCGGGTCGTCGGTCGTGTACGGCAGGACGACGAACCCGTCCTCCGCCAGTTGCTCCGCCGCGGCCAGCAGCTCGACACCGTCGGGCAGCAACGTGCGGTCGTTCCCGATCACCTCGAGCTTGACCCAATCCGTGCCGAACGCCTCGCGGGCCAGCTTGGCGGTGAGGACCGCCTCCGACGCGGTGGCGCAGCCCGCCGTGTTCGGCAGGACACGGATGTCGAGCTCCTCGAGGAGCGACAACAACGAGCCACGGCGTGAGGGCTCGATGCGGCGCACCGCCACGGTGGCCAGCCGGGTCCCCGAAGCCTCGAGCGCGGCTCGGAGGGCGTGCAGGCTCGTCATCCCGCCCGTGCCGAGAAGCAAGCGCGAGCTCAGGATCTCGCCGGCGATGCAGAGGTCCTCCGGCGCGTCGGCGCTGGCCAGGTCATCGCGCGGCGCTGTCGTCACCCGAACGACCCTACCTCGGCACCCGCCTATGGTGGCTCGGTGCCGGACACCCCCACCCCGCCCACGGCACTCACGATCGCCGGGTCGGACTCGGGGGGTGGCGCCGGCGCGCAGGCGGACCTGAAGACCTTTGCGGCGCTCCGCGTCCACGGCACGAGCGCGCTCACGGCCGTGACGGCGCAGAACACGACCGGGGTTCGCGGCGTGGTGGCGCTCGAGCCGGACTTCGTGCGGCTCCAGATCGAGGCGGTGCTCGACGACTTCGAGGTCCGCAGCGTGAAGACAGGGATGCTGGCGAACGCGGGCATCGTGACCGAAGTGGCCGCACTCGCCGAGCAGGGGCGCCTCCCCAATCTCGTGGTCGACCCCGTCCTCGTCTCCTCGACCGGGCACCCGCTCCTCGAGCCCGACGGGGTGGCGGCCTACCTGGAGCGGCTCTTGCCCCACGCGCTCGTAGCCACCCCGAACCTGCGCGAGGCCGCCGTGCTCGGCGACACGACCGTCGAGGAGCTAGGGCCGCTCGAGGCGCGGGCGGCGGTGGCCGAACAACTCCGGCAACGGGGCGCCTGCTGGGTGGTGGTCAAGGGAGGCCACCTCACCGACTCGGCGGATGACGTCGTGGCCGGCCCCGAAGGGGTCGTCGTGCTGTCGGGCACACGGGTGCAGACGGGCAACGACCACGGCACGGGCTGTTCGCTCTCGGCCGCCGTGGCCGCCCACCTGGCCCAAGGCGCGGCGGCGCTCGACGCCATCACGGCGGCGAAGGAGTTCGTACGGAGAGCCCTGGCCGGGAGCGCAGGCTGGCGCCTCGGGGCGGGCCACGGGCCGGTCGACCATTTCGGGTGGTCGGACCGGCCGTAGGCTGGACGCGCCATGACGTTGCACGACGCCGACACGCGGCTCGACGAGCCGGCCGACGCCGAGCCGGTGCGGCCACCCACGCCCGGCGGGTTCTCGATCCGGCCGGCGATGATCGTGCTCGGGCTCGGCGTCCTGATCATCGCGGTCTTCGTCACCTTGGGCCTCGTCTCGACGCACCCCCCTGCCCCGGTGAAGACGACCGGTGCTCCGGCCAAGGTCCCGGGCACTCCCCTGCGCTCCGAACCGGCCGCGCTCGCGCTGACGCCGATCATCGTCCAGGGCGAGCCCCCGACCAACATCATCAATGCCGTCACGCTGCCCACGGGGGCCGTGCGGATCTCGCACCAGAACAACGCCGCGGGCTCAGGACAGTACGACGCGCAGATAACGCTGCGCTCCACGCACACGCAGGGCGCGCTCCTGACCTTCTACGCCGCCGAGATGCACCAGCTGGGCTGGCAGGTGTTCGACAAGGGTGCCGCGGCGAACGACCCGAACGCGCTTGAGGTCCTGGGGAAGCTGGCGGGCACCGACGGCTACTACTGGGAGTTGGGCGCCACGATCTCGCCGACGACGTTCGGCCATGGGGCGCCTCCCACCGGGGACACCGACTTCACGATCCGCCTGTTGCAGCAGAGCGACGACGAGAGCTGACCCGAGGTCGGCGCTCAGGCCGTGGCGGTGGCGCGGTTGCTGAGCGCGTTGACGTCTGTGGCGCCGTCCGCAGAGAGCAGCTCGCCCTCGGGGCGCGGCGCCAACAGGTACGCCCAGACGAAGAAGTTGATCGGGTAGAGCAGGTAGCCCACCCGGGGATTCGGTGCCAACAGGATCAGCGCCGACATCACGACGCCCGAGATGTTGCACACCTGCGACACGGTGGACGGGGTGTGCTTATAGAGGTACCGCGCCAGCGCCACGGCGAGGATCAGGCCGACCGAGAGCGGCAGCACGCGGCTGAGCGACGGGAAGTCGTGGACGAGGACGTGCCCGGGGAGCGCGCTGGCGGCAGTGGACGGGATCGCGCTCAAGCCGAGGGGGAAGAGCACGACGTCGTCGAACAATGCGATCGGCCCGCGCAACGCGAACGGGAAGATGACCGGCACCGCCACGACGAGGATGCCGGCCAACATGACGAGCGGGCGGCGCTCGCCGTTGCGGTTCCGCGCTGCGAACAGCATGAGCACGGCCACCGGCCACGCGGTGAACTTCATGGCCGACGCGATGCCCAGCACGATCCCCGAGGCGAGCGGACTTCGGCGTTGGGCCAGCACCATGGCCAGGAGCAAGAAGGCGACGACCGGGATGTCGTCGCCGCCGGTCGCCAGCGGTAGGGACGCCAGGGGCAGGATGATCAGGAACTGGAGCGCGCGCATCTTGCGGCGGCGGTCGGCCTTACACAGGTAGAGCGCGAGGGCGGCCGCGGCGAGCGTGGTGACGCAGAAGAAGATGCGCGCGTCGCTGAGACCGTTCGTGGGCCAGATGTCGCTCGGGATGCCGAGTACCGCCATCAACGGCAGGTACGGCAGGAAGCCGGGCGTGTCGGGCTCGCCGGGCGCGTGGTACGTCACCTGGTGGTCGAGCTTGATGATCTTGCGGTACGGGTCCGTGCCCTTGACGAGGTCCTGGCCGCCGATCTCCACCACCCCCACCTCGGGTTGCTGGTGAGGGCCTGCCACTCCGTCGAAGCGCCACATGATCTCGAGACCCATCGGGATGGCCAGGGCGCCGACGAACACGCAGAGGGCGATGCCGATGCGCGCCACCCATGCGCGGTGGTGTTGGACCTTGGTCAACCGCCGTTCGGGCTGGCGGTTACGGGTGCGGCGGAGGAACAGCGCCAGGCCGGCCGAGGCGACCGCGCCGAACGCGAAGGGCGCCAGCGCCATGCGTCCCCAGACCTCGTACAACCCGTTCGTCGACGTGTAGATCGTCGTCAACGCGAAGAGCGCGCTGGCGAAATACAACAGCGCGTCGCCGTTCACCGGTGAGATTCGTCGCACGCGGTCATAGGCGGGACGCGCCACGCCGATGATGCGGTTGCCCAAATCCGTCGGCGTGAGAGCGGTCGTTGACATGGCGTTCTGAAATCCTCGCGCGCTGCCCCTGGCGTAAGCGGAACCCTCGCTCGAGATCCTAGAGGCGAACCTCCGCCAAACAGAACGACAATTCCGCCTCGAGACATGCGGTGAAGGTGTCCACCTGGCGGAGGCCATGGCGCTCCCGCACGCGGAACCGCAGGTCGCAGCGGTTTCCGACCGCCTGGGGGGCGTCGCGCCTCTGCTCGGCCTGCGCCGGGGGCACGACGGGGTCCTCCGTCCCATGGAGGAAGATGACCGCGCCCATCATCTTGGGGGCCCGGCAGACCGGAGAGCGCCTGACGGAGATCTGGCGCGCCGCGGGCACGGGGGCGATCGGGCGGGATCCGTGCGGTGGGCCTCGAAGTCGTGGGTGATCGCCGCCGGGCCCGGCAGGTCTGTCGCCCCGTCTGTCGCGGCGTCTGTCGCGGTGCATGCGGCGAACTCCTCCCCCGCCGACAAGAACGAGGCGCAACGCCCATAATCTCCAGGCGTGAGCACCATCGTGCGAACGTACCCCTCAGGGGCACCCGCGCCGAGGCCCGCCGCCATGGGCCTCTACAGTGATTCGGTGCGCTTCCCGGCCTACGTGCTGTCGAAGTCGGGGGAGGTGATCCGCCCCTCCGTCGTCGAGCTGACGGAGGGCGACCTGCCCGCAGGCGACGTCTTGATCCGCGTCGAGTGGTCCGCCATCAACTTCAAGGACGCCATGGTCACGCGCCCGGGGAACCGGGTCGCCCGCCAGTTCCCGCTCATCCCGGGCGTCGAGCTGACCGGCACCGTCGAGGCGAGCGAGTCCGCCGACTTCAGCCCCGGCACGCGCGTCCTGGTGCAGGGTTACGACCTCGGCGTGGCCCACCACGGCGGCTTCTCCGCCCGCGCGCGAGTGCCGGCCGACTGGGTGGTGCCGCTGCCCGACTCCTTGAGCTGCCGCAACGCCGCCATCATCGGCCTCGCCGGCGCCACCGCGCTCATGTCGCTGCAGCGCATGCGCCAGCACGGGATGACGACCGATGACGGGCCCATCCTGGTCACCGGCGCCTCGGGCGGTGTGGGCAGTGCGGCGGTGGCCCTGCTGGCCAAGGCAGGCTTCGAGGTCGTCGCGTCGTCGGGCAAGACGGCCGAGCACGACTACCTCAAGGAGCTCGGCGCCGCGCAGGTGGTCGGGCGGCAGTTCACCGAGGACGACGGCCGCACGCTCGGGCCGCAGATGTGGGGCGGCGTGGTCGACTGCGTGGGCGGCACGGCACTGGCCGAAGCGCTGCGTACCGTCCGCTACGGCGGGGCGGTGGCCGCGAGCGGCCTCACCGGCGGCAACAACCTCGCGACGACGGTGTACCCCTTCATCGTGCGCGGGGTCGCCCTGCTCGGGATCGACACGGTGGAACAGCCGATCGAGGAACGGCGGGCGCTCTGGGCCGAGATGGCCGACGTGTTCCCGCTCGAGCACTGTGAGGACATGGTGAACGAGGAGATCGGCCTCGACGGCCTCACCTCGGCGCTCGGCCGCGTCCTCGACGCCGCCGTGCGCGGGCGCATCCTGGTGGCGCCGGGCGGCTAGGTCGTCGGCGTAGGCGGAGCGGCCCGCCGCGGCGTGGGATGGCTAGGACGGTTTGTAGAGCGGCGAGACGTGGATCGTGCCGTTGGCGCAGGGGTCGATGGCCAAGGCGAAGCTCCCTGACGACGTGGTCGCTCCTGGCATCGTGACCGACGCCTGCTCGGACGTCGGACAGCTCGTCTCGGCGCCGACCGGCACGTCGGAGAACTGGTAGGCGAACTGCGCGGTCGACGAGGGGGCGATCGACACGGACGTCGGCGCCGCGTTGGCCTGCGCCGAGATCGACACCGTGAGCCCGTTCACCATCGTGACGGTGAGCGGCGCGCCACTCCCCGAGTACAGCGCCATCGTCGGGTAGCCGTTGACCGTGCAGGGGGTCGAGCCGGTGTTGGTGACGGTCACCAGGCCGGTGATCGTGCCCGCCGCGCCCTGCGACCCCCCGGCCGAGGCCGAGACGTGGGCACAGGCCGCCGAGGCGGCGGCCGAGCTCGTCGTGGTGGCCGCCGTCGTCGACGTGGTCGTCGGCGCCGTGGTCGAGGTCGCGCGGTGCGCGGTCGTCGTGGTCGAGTTGTGCGCGGTCGGGCTGCTGCTGCACGCCGCGAGACAGAGGCCGGCGCCCGCCAGTGCGGCGAGCGCCCAACGCGGGTGGCTCACCCCTCGAAGTCTTCCGGCCGGACCGAGTCGAGGAACTGGCGGAACTGCCCCACCAGCTCGTCGGGGGTCTCGTCTTCCTCCTCCTCGGCGTCGAGCGTGAGGATGATCCCCTCGGACTCCATCAGCTCGTCGGAGACGAAGATCGGCGTCTCGGTGCGCACCGCGATCGCCACGGCGTCGGAGGGGCGGCTGGACACGATCGTGCGTTCCTCGCCCCGCACCAGGTGCAGCTCCGCGTAGTAGGTGGACGCGCGCAGCTCGGTGATGATGACGCGCTCGACGGCGACGTCGAGCGCACCGAGCGTGTCCCGCATGAGGTCGTGGGTCAGCGGGCGGGGCATGGTGACGCCCTGCAGGGCGTAGGCGATGGCGGTCGCCTCCGGGCTGCCGATGAAGATCGGCAGCGTGCGCCCTTCACCCTGCGTCTCCTGGAGCAGGAGCACCGGTGTGTTCGATTGCAGGTCCACCCGGACCGCACGGAGAAGAACACGGACCATGCAGAGAAATGTAGCGCCCGATCCCGGGCTTGCGTCACCCCCCCAGATGTTGCCGGAGGGCTTGACGCAGCAACGAGGCTCGCATCGACTGCCCCAGGGCCGCCAGCTGGTCGGCCCCTTCGGCTGCCCGCTGCCGCGACTCGGGGTTCCGCTGGCGCAGGAGGGGGATCACGACCTGCTCGATCAGGCCCATCTCGCGGTCCACCGCGTTGCGGTAGAGACGCAGGTGGCGCGGCTCGATCCCGAAGGCCCGGAAGGCAGCCGCCAGATTGGCCACCGCCAGGGCCTCTTCGTCGTAGGTCTGCATCCCCGCCAGGCGGACCGAGCAGATCAGCCCGAAGCCCTCCAGCCCCTCCACCTCGTCGAGTGACAGTCCTGAGGCGGCGGCGAGCTCCTGCGCGGTGAGGCTGGCGCCCGTGACCATGCTGGTCGTCGCGGCCGCCGCGGCCGCCGCAGGGGCGGCCGGCGGTGCGGGGCGCGTCGGGGGTGCCGGGGCGGGGGGTGTGGCCGGCGCCGACGCGTGCGCCTGTCCGCGTGCGGACGGCTCGGTCTTGGGCTCTTTCGGCTTCTGCGCCCCCGGGGCTGCACCGGGCCCGGGCGGTGTCGCCTCGTCGCGGGCCTTCGCTCCGGCCGCCACGGCCGTGCTGGT
>DATDIE010000385.1:0-20843 GCA_036521235.1 Acidimicrobiales bacterium
GTTCGGCGGCCTGATCGCCGATCGCCTCGACAAGCGCAAGGTCCTCTTCGTCACCCAGACCTCGGCGGGGCTTCTCGCGCTGGCCTTCGGGCTCCTCGTCGCCACGCACTCCGCCACGGTGGACGAGGTGTACCTGCTGGCCACCGGGCTCGGCTTCGTCAACCTGTTCGACAACCCGGCCCGTCAGACGTTCGTGTCCGAGATGGTCGGGCTCGACCTGCTGCCCAACGCGGTGAGTCTCAACAGTGTCCTGATGAACTCGGCCCGGGTGATCGGGCCGGCCATCGGCGGCGTGCTCATCCTCACCGTCGGCGTCGGCACGTGCTTCTTCCTGAACGCGGCGTCCTACGCCGCCGTCATCGTGGCCCTCGCGATGATGCGCCCCCACGAGCTCTATCCGCGGCCCCACGTGCAGCGGGCCAAGGGGCAGGTGCGCGAGGGCCTGCGCTACGTCTGGGGCACCCGCGACCTGCGCGTGCCGCTCGTCTCCATGGCGATCGTCGGCGTCTTCGCGTTCAACTTCACGGTCACGCTGCCCCTCCTGGCCAAGTTCACCTTCCACGGCGGCGCCGGCCTCTACAGCTGGTTCCTGGTCGCCATGGGCGGGGGGGCCGTCGTCGGCGGCCTGGTCACGGCGTTCCGCAGCCGGCCCTCGACAAGGCTGCTCGCGGGCATCGGCGTCTTCTTCGGGTGCGCGATCCTGGCGGTGGCGCTCGCCCCCAGCCGGGCGCTCGCCCTGGTGCTGCTGGTGCCGATGGGCGCCGCCAGCATCTCGTTCGTCTCGACGAACAACGCCACGCTCCAGTTGCGCGCCGACCCCGCCATGCGCGGCCGCGTCATGGCGCTCAACTCGATCGCCTTCCTCGGGAGCACCCCGATCGGCGCGCCCTTGCTCGGCTACCTGAGCGACGCCACGAATCCCCGGGTGTCGCTCGTCGTCGGTGGGGTGGCCACGTTGGTGGCGAGCGTGCCCCTCTTCGCCCTCGCCGCCCGTCAGCGTCGTGAGGGCGAGGCCGAGGCGCCCGATCCCGCGGTGACGCCCGAGCCGATCGACGTCATCGCGCCGCTCTCCGTCGGGGCCGAGGCGAGCTTGCGGGCGCAGGGCGCCGGGAGCTGAACGCCACCGGCGCCTCAGCCGGAGGGTTCGAGCAACCCGCGCTCTCGGGCCAGCGCCACGAGCTCGAGCTGGTTGTGCACGCCGAGCTTGCGGTAGAGCGTCTTCACGTACCCGCGCGCCGTGTTGACCGTGATGCCGAGGCGCGCCGCCGCGTTCTGCAGGTCGACGCCGCGGACCAACAGGACGAGGATGTCCCGCTCGCGGCGCGTCAGCGGGCCGGCCGGACGGCCGGCCGCGAACTCGGGGAGCGCGGAGCTGCACAGCAGCTCGACGGTGCGCCGGTCCACGATGAAGCAACCCGAGATCAGCGCGGGAATGGCGTCGCAGACGACGCCGAGCGTGGACGACTTGGGGAGCAGGCCGGCCGCGCCCGCCTCGGCCGCGGCCCGCACGGCGGAGGGCGTGGGTGCCCGACCCGTGAGGACGAGGACCCGCAGCCCGGGGTGCTGGGCGCACAGCGACTTGGTGATGTCGATGTCCTCGTTGCCCTCCGGGACGTCGATGACCACCACGTCGGGGGATGTGTCGTGGGCGAGCTGCACCGCCTCGTCGCCACCCGAGGCGATGGCGACACAGTGCATCGCGGACGCGCCGTTGATGGCCAGGGCCAGGGCCTCGGCAAAGACCCGGTGGCCGTCCACGACCATGACGCGCACGTACCCGGCGCTGTCGTCCCCGCCCTCACCTCCGTCCGGCGGCCGCGCTGGGCGCGCGCCGCCGGAACTCACCGCCGCCCTACTTCCGCCACGGCGACCAGCCTAACGACTGCTTGGCCCGGGTGGCGTGCGCGCCGATCTAGGCGGGTTTGGGCTCCTTGGGCAGGCCGAGCGCCCGCTCGCCGACGATGTTGCGCTGGATCTCGGCCGCCCCGCCCCAGATCGTCTCCGAGCGTGAGAAGAAGAACAGGCTCTGCATGTTGTCCACCGGATAGCTGGCCTTGGCGTGCCGGGCGCCCGGCAGGATCGTGTCCTCGTGCTCGTTGCCCCCCAGGACCTGGCCCTCCATGCCCAGGATGTCGATGAAGAGGTCCATCGTCGCCTGGTGGGCCTCGGACCAGAACATCTTGTTGCAGGCGCTGAGCTTGGCCGTCGTGTGCGTGCCGTTGAGCGCGTCCGTGAGGGTGCGCCAGCCGTTGATCTGCATGATCTTGATGTTCGACCACGACCGCGCCAGCCGCTGGCGGACGAGCGGGTCCTGGTCCTTGCCCCGCGCGCGGGCCGACCGCAGGATCTCGTCGAACTCCTTCTGGAAGCGGCGGTGTCCGGTCGTGGCCGAGGTGCCGCGCTCGAACCCGAGCGTCGTCATGGCGACCTTCCACCCGTTGTTCACCCCGCCGATGACGTTCTCCTTCGGGCAGCGCACGTTGGTGAAGAAGACCTCGTTGAACTCCGCCGAGCCGTCGATCTGTTCGATCGGCCGCACCTCGACGCCGGGCTGCTTCATCGGCACCAGCAGGTACGAGATGCCGGCGTGCTTCGGCACGTCCGGGTCCGTCCGCGCCAACAAGAAGATGTAGTCCGCGTACTGCGCCTGCGTCGTCCACACCTTCTGGCCGTTGATGACCCACTCGTCGCCGTCGAGCTCGGCCCGCGTCTTGAGGCCGGCGAGATCCGAACCGGCGTCGGGCTCGCTGAACCCCTGACACCAGGCGATCTCCCCCTTCAAGATGCCCGGGATGAACTGCTGCTTCTGCTCCTCGGTGCCCCACTGCAGCAGCGTCGGCCCGACGAGCGTGTCGCCGAAGAAGTCACCCCGCAACGGCGCGCCCACGCGGGCGAATTCCTCGTTCAAGACGACCTGCTGCAACAGGCTCAAGCCCTTGCCCCCGTACTCGGCCGGCCAGCTGGCGCAGATCCACCCGCCGGAGAAGAGCTTGGTCGTCCACTCGTCGTTGAACGCTTTGCGCTCCTCGGGCGTCATGGAGAAGTCCGGCTCGCCCCAGTGCTCAGGCAGGTTCGCCTTCAGCCAGTCGGCGATCTCGGCCCGGAACTCCTCTGCTTCGGGCGGGTACGCAAGGTCCATGCGGGTCACGGTACCCGTCGCGGTCCCACCCCTCCGACGCCGCTCCCCGGGTAGAATTGCTGCGGCATTGACGTGCATTCCCCCTGGACAGGGGCGACCGTGAAGGAGGTGTGGCCGTGAAAAGGGGCGAACCCCCCAGTAGAACCTCCGGCGCATCTCAGCTCCGCAGCCTGGGCTGACCCCGGCCGCCCGCGACGTCGGGCGTGCCGCGCGGGGGCTCTGCGGGTATCGCGGGAGGTGAGGGGCGCCGGTCGCTGAACCTCCGGCCGGGCCGCGTCCCGTGACGCCCGCCCGGGTCCACCACCGTTCCGTCGATCCTCCGAAGGACACCGCAGGAGGTACCCCCATGGCCACGCCGCCACCGCCACCCCCGTCGCCGCCAGCACCGCCACCGCCGCCGGCGACCACGCCGACCGTCACGCCCGGCCGGAACCGGCTGCTGCCCGGGCGCGCCCGCGACCCCGAACGGCTGCCGCACCAACGACGGCGGCGCACGCGCCGGATCCTGGCGCAAGAGGGGGTCTTCGACGCCATCGTGTCGCTGGCCGGTTTGCTCGGCCGTCCGGTCCGCAACCAAGCGGGTCAGGAGATCGGCCGACTGGAAGACGTCGTGGCCCGCTGGGCCGACGGGCAGGTCTACCCGCCGGTGAGCGGGCTCATCATCCGCGTCGGGCGCCGGATCGCCTTCGTCCCCGCGTCGGCCATCGACCGCATGGGTCACGCCGAGGTGCTGTTGCGCTCGTCGCGTCTCGACCTGCGCGACGTCGTCCGGCGGCCGGGCGAGGTGCTGCTGGCACGCGACGTGCTCGACCACCAGCTCGTCGACGTCGAGGGCGTCCAGGTGATCCGCGCCGCCGACCTCTACCAGGCCGAGGTGCTCGGGCGCATCCCCCTGGTCGGCGCGGACGTCTCGACGGCCACGCTGTTCCGGCGCCTCGGCCCGCGCCGCTGGCGTCCGCGTCCCACCCCCGACCGCGTCATCGACTGGGCCGCCATCCAGCCCTTCAACGAGCCGTCGGAGGAGCCGGACGGCCAGGCGTCGCCGGTGGTGCTCAAGACGACGAACGAGGGGCTGCACCGGCTGCGTCCCGGAGAGCTGGCCGACCTGCTCGAGGACCTGCGCCGGGACGAGCGCCGCGAGCTGCTGGCCGCACTCAGCCCGGACGAGGCGGCGGACGCCCTCGAGGAGATGCAGGCCGACGACCTCGAGCAGCTCCTGCGCGAGTCGGACCCGCCCGAGGCGGCCCGGCTGCTCGCAGCCATGGAGCCCGACGAGGCCGTCGACGCGCTGCGCGACCTGCCCCTCGCACTGCGGGGCGAGGTGCTGCGCTACATCCCCGCCCGGACAGCGCTGCGGCTGCGCGAGTTGCTCGGCTACGAGGAAGACGAGGCGGGCGGCATCATGACCACGACCTTGGTCACGGCGAAGTCCGGTGAGAAGGTGAAGAAGGTGGTCGGCCGCCTCTCTGACGTGCGCGAGCACGAGGTCGACCTCGACGCGGTCGCCGTCGTCGACGACGAGGGCCGCTTGCTCGATGACGTCACGCTCCTCGACCTCCTCCTCGCCCTCCGCGCCGAGTCGGACACGCGCATGTCGGAGCTGCTCGGAGACGAGGACGTCGTCACGGTCACGCCGCACACCTCCGCCCGCGACGTCGCGGCACGCCTCATCGAGACCCGGCGTCACTCGATGGTCGTCGTCGACGACGACGGGCGCCCACTCGGGCGCATCCTGGCCGACGACGTCCTCGACGCGCTGATACCGACGAAGGGCCGCTTCCACTTCCCACGCCTCTTGTCGTGAGGCCCCGCATCTCCAGGCGGTGGCTGCTCTACCTCGCCGCGGCCGGACCCGGGCTCATCGCGGCGGCGGCGGGCAACGACGCGGGCGGCATCGTCACCTATTCGTCGGCGGGCGCCCAGTTCATCTATCGCACCCTCTTCTTGATGGTGCTGATCACGATCGCGTACGTGATCGTCCAGGAGATGGTCGCCCGCCTCGCGGTGCACACGGGCAAGGGACTGGCCGCCCTCATCCGCGAGGAGTTCGACCTGCGCCTCACGGCGTTCGCCATCACCGCGTTCGCCATCGCCAACATCGGCCTGATGGTCACCGAATTCGGCGGCATCGCCACTTCGTTCGAGCTCTTCAATGTGTCGCGCTATATCTCGGTGCCCATCGCGGCCGTCGCCATCTGGTCGCTGGTGCTCTTCGGCTCGTACCGTTACGCGGAGCGCATCTTCCTGCTCCTCACGGTCGTCTTCATCGCCTACCCCATCGCCGCCGTGCTGGCGCATCCCGACTGGAAGGCGGTGGCGGCCAACACGGTGTGGCCCCACTTCGTGGCCAGCAAGTCGTTCCTCTTGCTCTCCGTCGCGCTGATCGGCACGACGATCACCCCCTACATCCAGCTGTACGAGGCCGGCGCCGTCGTCGACAAGGGCGTCAAGCCTTCCGAGTACCGCTTCCAGCGCGTCGACGCCATCACCGGCGCCCTGCTGGCCGCGCTCGTGGCCATGTCGATCATCGTCGCTACGGGCGCGACCATCGGCGGCACGGGGCCGCTCACCTCGGCCTCGACGGCGGCCAAGGGCCTCCAGCCGGTCGCCGGCGCCTTCGCCACCACCCTGTTCGGCCTCGGCCTCCTCGGGGCCTCCGCGCTGGCCGCAGCGGTGGTGCCGCTGTCGACCTCCTACGCCGTGGCCGAAGCGATCGGGGTCGAACGCTCGGTCTCGTCGAGCTTCCGCCAGGCCCCGGTCTTCCTGGGCATCTTCACGTTCCAGATCCTGGTCGGGGCCGCCGTGGTGCTCCTGCCGGGCAACTTGATCACGCTCATCTTGAATACTCAGGTGCTCGAGGGCGTCATCACGCCGATGACGTTGATTCTCATCCTCATCCTGGCCAACCGGCGTTCCCTTCTCGGCTCTGCGGCGAACGGCACGTTCGCCCGCACCGTGGGTGGCCTGGCCATCGTCGCGGTCGCCGTCGTCGCTGCGGTCTACGTCGTGTTGACCGTCCTCGGCTGGTTCGGTGTCGGTTGACCAGGCCCGACGCGCCGGGCGCCCGCCCCCGTCGCGCCGCGCCGTTTGCGCAGGAGCAGGGCGTTCGGGGAGGCTATGACGCCATGTCGGGCCGAGTCGGGACATCCATTGCCTAAGACTCCCCGCCAGAAGTGGATCGAGACCAGGGAATCTTGGGAGCGGTCGCTCCACATCGAGGTCCCCACCCCGCTGCCCGCCGCCCCGCCTCGTCCCGGGGGCCTGCGCGTCGCCTACCTGACCTATCGCGGCAACCCGCGCTGTGGCGGCCAGGGCGTCTACACCCGCCACCTCACCCGTGAGCTCGTCGCCCTCGGGCACTCGGTCGAGGTCTTCTCGGGACCGCCGTGGCCCGAGCTCGACCCCGGCGTGGGCTTCACCCCGGTGCCGGGGCTCGACCTCTACCGCGACCCGGACCCCTTTCGCTTCCCCCACCGGCGCGAGTTCTCCTCACGTGAGGACTGGATCGAGTTCGGCGTCATGTGCAGCGCCGGCTTCGGCGAGCCCCTGGCGTATTCGCGCCGCGCCCGTCAGCTGCTGGCGGAGCGCCGCGGCGACTTCGACGTCGTCCACGACAACCAGTGCCTCGGCAACGGGATGCTCGGCATGGTCGAAGACGGCTGGCCGCTGCTTACGACGCTGCACCACCCCATCACGGTCGATCGCGAGCTCGCCCTGGCGCACGCGGCGAACCCGTGGCAGCGCTTCACCCAGCGCCGCTGGTTCGGCTTCCTGGGCATGCAGCTGCGCGTGGCGCGTGCGCTGCCTGCCGTGGTGACGGTGTCGGAGAACTCGCGCCGGGACATCGCGGCACAGATGGGCGTCTTGCCCGAACGCATGACGGTCGTGCCGGTCGGCGTCGACCACACGGTGTTCCGCCCCTTCGAGGACGTGACGCCCGTTCCGGGCCGCATCATGGTGACCTCGAGCAGTGACGTCCCGATGAAGGGGCTCGTCCCGCTGCTCGAGGCGGTAGCCAAGCTGCGCACCGAGCGCGACGTCGAGCTCACCGTCATCGGGCGCCCCACCGAGGGCGGGCGGGTCGACCGGGCCATCGCACGCCTCGGCCTGGCCGACGCGGTGCACTGCGTCAGCGGCATCAGCGACGACGCGCTGGCCCACCTGTACGGCGAGGCCGAGGTCGCCGTCGTCCCATCGCTGTACGAAGGGTTCTCGCTCCCCGCCATCGAGGCGATGTCCTGCGGGGTGTCCGTCGTGGCGACCACGGGCGGCGCGTTGCCCGAGGTCGTCGGGAACGACGGCGAGACGGGCCTGCTCGTCCCGCCCGACGACCCCGGCGCCCTGGCCGGAGCGATCGCCCGCCTGCTCGATGACCCCGCCCTGCGGGCCCGGCTCGGCGCGGCCGGCCGCGAGCGCGTCGTGCGCCGCTTCACCTGGCAGGTGACCGCGGCGGGGACCGCCGAGTGCTACCAGGCGATGCTCGACGGGCGCCCACTGCCGGGGGCTCCCAGCGCGCCCGACCTGACTCCGTCCGGGGCCACGAACCCGTGCTGACAGTCGACTACGACCGGCTCGGCGTCGGGCCGGGTGACCTCGTCCTCGATCTCGGCTGCGGGTTCGGGCGCCATGCGTTCGAGGCGGCGCGCCGCGGCGCCCTCGTGGTGGCGCTCGACGCCGGCCCCGACGAGGTCGCCCAAGTGCGCGCCACGCTCGGAGCGATGGTGGACGCCGGCGAACTGGCGCCTGACCACCCCGCCTCCGCCGTGCAGGGTGACGCGCTCGCCCTGCCGTTCGCCGACGGGACGTTCGACCGCGTGATCGCATCCGAAGTGCTCGAGCACATCCCCGACGACGTGGCCGCCATGAGCGAACTGGCGCGGGTCCTGAAGCCCGGTGGAGCGATGGCCGTGACGGTGCCGCGCTGTATGCCCGAAGCGGTCAATTGGGTGCTCTCCGACGAGTACCACGACACGCCGGGCGGACATGTGCGCATCTACCGCCGCTCGACCCTCGAGCGCCGCCTCGCCTCGACCGGACTCGAGCCCACGGGCTATCACCACGCCCACGGGTTGCACTCGCCCTACTGGTGGCTGCGTTGTCTCGTCGGACCTTCCAACGACACGCACCCGGCGGTGGCGGCGTACCACCAGATCCTGGTCTGGGACATCGTCAAGGCGCCGTTCCTGACGCGTGCGGCCGATCGGGTCCTGAGCCCCGTCATCGGCAAGAGCCTGGTCGTCTACCTCACCAAGCCCGTCGTCGTCGTTGCCGGTCTGCCGGACGCCCGACCGGACCGACCGCGAGGGGTACCCGGCCGACGCGGGCCGACCACACCGAAGCAGGGAGCAGCGGCATGACGACCGAGGACACCCGCTCGGCGCAGGTCACCATTCCGGAGGTCCCCGGCATTCTGACGGGCGCCGACGTGCTGGCCACGGCGCGCGCCATCGCCGAGGTGCAGCGCCCCGACGGGATGATCCCGTGGTTCGAGGACGGCCACTGCGACCCGTGGAACCACGTCGAGGCCGCCATGGCGCTCACCGTGTGCGGTCTCGTGGACGAGGCCAAGGCCGCCTACCGGTGGTTGGCCGAGCGTCAGCTCCCCGACGGCAGTTGGTTCAACTACTACCGCCGCGACGCGGTGAAGGACTCCCGGCTCGACACCAACGTATGCGCGTACCTGGCGGCCGGGGCATGGCACCACCACTTGATCACCGGGGACGTCGAGTTCCTCGGCGAGCTGTGGCCCGCCATCGAGGGAGGCATCGACTTCGTCCTGCGCTTCCAGCAGCCCGACGGCTCGGTGCTGTGGTCGCGCGACTCCTCGGGGAGGCTCGAGAAGTACGCGTTGCTGACGGGGTCGTCGTCGATCTACCACTCGCTGCGCTGTGCGGTCGCAGTCTCTGAGTGCCTGGCCAAGGACCGCCCCGACTGGGAACTGGCGGCGGGCCGTCTCGGCCACGCCGTCGCGCATCACCCCGGCGCGTTCGCACCGAAGGTTGAGTTCGCGATGGACTGGTACTACCCGATGTTGTCGGGGGCGCTCGAGGGCGACGCGGGCCGGCGCCGCATCGCCGAAGGCTGGTCGACGTTCGTCATGGAGGGCCTCGGTGTCCGCTGCGTGTCGACCGGCGACTGGGTGACGGCAGCGGAGACCGCAGAGTGCGTCCTCACGCTCGACGCGCTCGGCTTGGACCACGCCGCCCGCGAGCTCTTCACCGCCGGCCAGAACCTGCGTTTGCCCGACGGCTCGTACTGGACGGGGATGGTCTACCCCGAAGAGGAGACCTTCCCGAAGCACGAGCGCACGACGTACACGTTCGCCGCCATGGTCCTGGCCGCCGACGCGTTGTCCGACACGACACCGGCGGCCGGCCTGTTCCGCGGCGGGTGCCTTCCGGCCGCGCTCGACCTGGCGGAGCCGCACTGCGGCGACGCCGCGGAGGGCTGCACCGTCCTGGAGCTCTCGGAGCGCACGCGTCGCGATTGAGCCCGGAGGGGCTCGTCGCCGTCAGGCGGTTGAAGTCGAGGGGACCGCTTTGCCGTTGCGCTCGCGGTGGGCGCACCCGGGCCAGCAGCAGGGCCGGCGCATGCCGTCCTCGAGTTCTTCTTGGGTCCGGCGGATGCGCCGATCCCGGGTCTTCTCCTGCTTGGCCTCTTCGACCCAACAGATGAACTCGTTGCGGGCCAGCGGCGTGATGTCCTTCCAGGCATCGAGCGCCGTGGGGTTGGCGATCAAGGCCTCACGCAGGTCGGCCGGGAGCTTGTGCACGACGCCTCCGGGCACGGATTGGCTGCTCACGTGCCCCACGGTAGTGGTCGTCAACCGATCTTCAAGACCTCTCGGACGAGCTCTTCCCACGGCACGCTGTCCCACCCGGACTTCTCTGCGGCGCTCTTCGCCACGTCGGTCGCCTCTTCCACCCAGAGCAACTCGATGTCCTCGCCCGGCCCGATTTTCTGGTCACCCTTGATCTCCTTGGAGACCTGTCCGTGGCCGACCTCGACCTCGGAACCGAACTCGACGCCGAGCCAGACGTCCTTCCATTCCTGGTGGATCTCCTTGAGGCGAATCGCCACGTGGGAGAGATGGGAATGCTCGGGGCGTTCCGCCACCTCGATCGCCCAGTGCACGCAGTACCTCGCCCGGTGAAAGTCACCCTTGGGCGTCGTCGCCTCGGCCTGGTCCTGGTACACGGCGAGCTTCGGTTGCTCCTCCGCGGGGAGGATCTCCCGCAGGTTGTTGATCAGGCCCTTGACGATGGGCGACGCGCCCGTACTCGTTTCATGCACCATGGCGCCACACCATAGCGGCCGCCGATTTTCATTCGATGGGCGGCCAGGTTTTCGAATTCATCTTTGGCATGATGCCGAGGTGATCACGATGACGACGGACGAGTTCGAGGAACTCGTCGACCGGGCTCTCCAGGACATTCCCGAACAGCTCAGGTCCGGCATGGACAACGTGATGATCCAGGTCGACGACACCAGCCCTCCGGGTCCACTCTTCGGGCTCTACCAGGGCGTCCCACTGACGAGCCGGGGTCACTACGCCGGGGCCATGCCCGACCGGATCACGATCTTCAAACAGACGATCTGCAACGCCTTCCACACCGAGGAGGAAGTGGAGCGCCAGGTGCGCAAGACGGTCATCCACGAAGTCGGCCACCACTTCGGCATCGGTGACGCCCGGTTGCGGGAGTTGGGTTGGTAGCGCCTCCTTCGGAGCGCTCGAAGGCGCGCGGTGACGCGGACCAGCGCTACGGGCGCGGCACCGCGGCGACGCGGCGGAGGACGCGCAGGCTGCCGCAGGCGGCGTCCTCCGCGTACTCACCCGACTCGAGGGCGGCGCAGTACAGCTCGTAGGGAGGGCGTCCACCGTCGGCGGGGTCGGGAAACACGTCGTGGATGGCCAGCCATCCGCCCAGCGCAACGTGCGGGGACCAGCCCCGGAAGTCCGCCCATGCCGGTTCTTCGCCGTGCCCGCCGTCAATGAAACAGAAGGCGAGCGGCCGGTCCCAGCGCAGGGCGACGGTGGGCGAGTCGCCGACGATGCCCACCACCGAGGACTCGAGCCCGGCAGACGTGATGGTGTGGCGCCAGTGCAGCAGCGTGTCGATGCGTCCCACCTCGGGATCCACCAGGTCGGCCTCGTGATAGTCCCAGCCGGGCTGGTTCTCCTCCGAGCCGCGGTGGTGGTCAACCGACAGGAGGACCGCGCCGGTCGCCTCGGCCGCCGCGCCGAGATAGACGCTCGACTTGCCGCACCAGGCGCCGATCTCCACGAACGTCGCCGGCTGTGCGGCCGGGATTTGGGCCTGTCCCGCGCGCAGCGCGGCGTCGAACAACGCCAGTCCCTCGTCGTCGGGCATGAAGCCCCGGGTCTGCCGTGCCGCCTCGAACAGGGTGTCGAGGCGCGCCGAAGCGGAGTCCATGGGGGCCGCGGAAGGTGCCGTGCTCACGAAGGAGTGGTCGCGGTCGCGAGGACCCGACCCAAGTCGCCACGCTCACGGGCGGCGAAGGCAACGTTGACCTGGAGCCGCTCGATCGACTGCGCCACGCGACGCGGGCCCGAGGCCAGGGGGTGGTCGCCCAGGAAGTCAATGGCGGACTGGGCGAACCCGGCATCCCCGCACAGCGCCGGCAGCGACTCGATGATGCGGACCGGTGCGTTCTTCGGGAACCGCTCCAAAACGGCGTCCCAGCGTTCCGTGATGCGGGTCCAGACGGCCTGGCACCCGACGGGGTTGGCCAGCAGCGCGCTGAGCACGGCGAACCCGTTCTGGCTCCGCACCTCCGTCATGGCCAGGTCGAACGTGCGCAGGCACAGGTCGACGTCGGGGAACGTCGACAGTGCGCCGAGCGAGCGCATCTCCTCTTGGGGCGTCTTCGCCCCGCGGTAGCGGGCCAACATTGCGTCGAAGTCACCCGCGCGCAGGAGCTGTGCCACCACCGTCAAGGTCGCCGTCTCGATGTCGGCCGGGATGGGCGAGGAGCCCCCGGCGATGGGCGAGGCGTCGAAGCGACGGGCGGCTTCGGCGCGCACTTCGTCGTCTGCCCCAACCGTGCCGAGCAGGTTGATGGCCAACGCGCGAAGGGTCGGCGTGCGCTCGCCCTCGCCCGGGATCGCCTCGAACCCGAGGCGCCCATGGAGCGGGCCCACCAGCGCGGTCACGCCTTGGTGCAGGCCGGCGCGGTCGTCGGGACCGGCGATCCGGTTACAGAGCACGAGGGCCGATCCGACGGCCATCCACGGCGCGGGATCGGCCTCCACGCCGAGTCGTGCGGCCACGCGGAGGAATTCTTCGAGCCGCGTATGTCCCGCCAGCGTGGTGGCCCAGGTATCGCCGAGCAGGTTGGCCCGCTCGAGCGGGGTGAGCTCGACGAGGTGCTCGGCGAGGGCCAGTCGATGTTCTGTCTCGTAACCCACCCGGAACACGCCCCAGCCGCCGGCGTTGACGACCACGGTCCCCTGCTCGATCTCGGGGACCGGCTCGGGCTCTTCGTGGAGCACGAGCCGACGGAGTGACGCTCCTGGCCGGCGATCGCCGGGCAGGGCGCGCAACGCGACCGGGACGTTCCAGAGGGTGCCGATGGCCGACACGGTGCCCGGAGGGACCGGCCCGTAGGCGAAGGGCTGTTGGTGCAACTCACCGCTTTCGAGCGTGACGAGGGGATGGCCACCTTGGAGGATGAAGGTGTTCATCACGTCACGCACGGGAGCACCGCTTGCGTCTTCGAGCGCGTCCCAGAGATCCGTGGTCACCGTGTTCGCGTACGCGTGCGCCTTGAGATAGGTGCGCACCCCGTCGCGGAAGACGTCCGGTCCGATGTGCTGCTCGAGCATGCGCAGGACGCCGCAACCCTTCTCGTAGGTCAAGAGGTCGAACATGCCCTCGGCCTCCTTGGGCGGCCCGACGGGGTATTCGATGGGGCGCGTCGAGTGCACGCCGTCGACAGCGAGCGCCGCCTCGCGCGAAGGAGCGAAGCCGACCCAGCGGTCCCACGACGGACGGAACGCATCGACGCAGAGCATCTCCATGAAGGTGGCGAACGCTTCGTTCAGCCAGATGCCCTCCCACCAACCCATCGTGACCAGGTCGCCGAACCACATGTGCGCGAGCTCGTGCGAGATCACGTCGGCGACGCGCTCGAGCTCGGACCGGGCGGCCTCCGCCGGGTTCACGAGGAGCGCCGTGTCTCGGAACGTGATGCAGCCCAGGTTCTCCATGGCACCGGCAGCGAAGTCGGGGATCGCGACGAGGTCGACCTTGTCGCCCGGATACGGGATGTTGAAGTAGTCCGAGAAGAAGCGGAGCGCGAAGGCGCCCACCTCGAGGGCGTACTGGCCCAGGGCGCGCTTGCCCGGGGTGCACACGACGCGGAGCGGGACGCCGTCGACGTCGATGGTCTCGGAGGTCTCGAGCTTGCCCACGACGAAGGCCACCAGGTAGGTGGACATCTTCATCGTCGGCGAGAACCGGACGCGTCGCTTCTCACCGACCCGGTCGTCCGCGACGATCGGGGAGTTGGAGATGGCGTCGAGATCGGCATCGACGATCAGGGTGACGTCGAAGACGGCCTTGCGGTCCGGCTCGTCGAAGCAGGGGAAACAGCGCCGAGCGTCGACGGACTCGAACTGTGTGGTGGCGATGGTCTGGGTCTCGCCGTCCGTCCCGGTGTAGGTCGAGCGGTAGAACCCGCGCAGCTTGTCGTTGAGGGTCCCGGTGAACCGGCAGGTCAACGTGCACGGCCCGGGGGGAAGCTCGGACGCCGAGCGGAACGTGACCTGTTCGAGCTCGTCGTCGAACGTGACCGTGCAGCCGATCGTGGACCCGTCGGCGGCGCGCACCTCGACGTCGCTGACCGCCAGCTCGACGGCGTTGAGGACGATCTCGGTGATGGGTACGTGGATCACGGCGTCGATGGCCACGGTGCCCGAGAAGGTGGCGGTGCCCAGGTCGGGTTCGATCTCGAGGTGGTACGTCTCCGGTTCGACGGTGCGGGGCAGCCGAAACGCCACCGCTCCGGACCCGCCCGAGGACGTCGCAGTCGGGGGATGCATCCGGGGAAGGCTACCCGCCGCGCTCCGAGTAGGTTCTCGCATCGTGCCCGCACCAGAGACGACAACCGACGCCGACGACGCTGCATCCCCCGTCCGGGACGACGGGGACGCCCACGACCTCGATGTCGTCGCGATCGGATCGCCGCTCCTCGACGTGATCGAGCTGGCGAGCGCAGAGCAACTGGCCGGGTCCGGACTCGCCAAGGGCTCCATGACGTTGATCGACCTCGAGAAGGCCAAAGAGGTGCAGGCGCTCATGGCGGCGCCGCGCTACGTGTCGGGCGGGTCGGTGGCCAACACCGCCGCCGGCATCGCCGAGCTCGGGGGCACCGCCGGTTTCGTGGGCACGGTGGCCGACGACGAGGTCGGGCGCACGTACGCGGAGAACCTGCGTGCCGCGGGGGTCGAGTTCGAGCCGCACTACAGCGAGACGGCGGCCGGCGACGGCCTTGGCACCGGGCGGTGCATCGTCCTCATCACCGAGGACGCGGACCGCACCATGGGGACGTATCTCGGCGCCGCGTCGACCATGACGCCCGCCGGCGTGCCCGAGACCTTCGTGGCACGGGCCTCGATCGTCCTGCTCGAGGGGTACCTCTGGGACGTCCCCGCGGCCAAGGAGGCCATGCGGCACGCCGCCGCGACGGCGCACGGCGGCGACGGCTCGGTCGCCTTTTCCCTGTCGGACCCCTTCTGCGTGAGCCGCCACCAGCGCGAGTTCCTCGATCTGCTGATCGACGACGTCGACGTCCTTCTCGGCAACGAGGAGGAGCTGACCATGCTCTTCGGGGTCGCCTCGTCCGGCGCCGCCATCGAGGCCGCCGAGGAGACCGGCCTGATGGTGGTCATGACCCGGGGCGCCCAAGGGGCGGTGGTGCTGACGGCCCAGGGCCCGGTCGAGGTGCCGGCGGCGGCGGTCGACCGCGTCGTGGACACGACGGGTGCCGGGGACCTCTTCGCCGCCGGCGTCCTGTTCGGCCTCACCCACGGCATGGGGCCGGTGGAGAGCACGCGCCTCGGTTCGCTGTGCGCAGCCGAGGTGATCTCCCACACCGGTGCGCGCCCCGAGGCGGACCTCAAGGCCTTGGCCAAGGCCGCCGGGCTCCTCGACGGGTAGCGGCCGGTGAGGCTGTCGATCGGCATCGTCGGCCTGCCCAACGTGGGCAAGTCGACGCTCTTCAACGCCCTGACCAACAACGAGGTGCTGGCCGCGAACTACCCGTTCGCCACGATCGAGCCCAACGTCGGGGTGGTGCCGGTGCCCGACCCGCGCCTCGAACGACTGGCCGCGCTCTACGACGGCGCGCCGATCGTTCCGGCGACCGTCACGTTCGTCGACATCGCCGGACTGGTGCGCGGCGCGTCCAAGGGCGAGGGATTGGGCAACCAGTTCCTGGCGGCCATCCGCGAGACGGACGCCATCTGTCAGGTGGTGCGCGCCTTCCACGACGACGACGTGGTGCACGTCGACGCCCGCGTGGACCCCAGCGGGGACATCGAGACGGTGAACACCGAGCTGATCCTGGCCGACCTCCAGACGGTGGAGAACCGCCTGCCCCGACTCGAGAAGGAGGCGCGGGCGACACCGTCGCTCAAGTCGATGGCCGAGGCGGTGGCGACGGCACAGCGGATCCTGGGGGAGGGCCGGACGATCTCGAGCGCCGCCGCGGCCGGCGAGGTGGACATCGAGTTGTTGTGCGACCTCCACCTGCTGACGGCGAAGCCGTTCATCTACGTGTTCAACGTGGACGAGGCTGCGCTCGGCGACGCGGCGCTGGCCGAGGAGCTCATGGCGTCGGTGCGCCCGGCCCGGGCGGTGGTCCTGTGCGCGCAGATCGAGGCGGAGGTGGCGGCGCTGGACCCCGAGGACGCCCGGGAGCTGCTGCGCAGCTACGGGCAGGAGGAGTCGGGGCTCGAGCAGCTCGTCCACGTCGGCTTCGCCACGCTCGGGCTGCAGACGTTCCTGACCGCCGGGCCCAAAGAGGCGCGGGCCTGGACGATCCACGCCGGCGACACCGCGCCGAAGGCGGCCGGGGTGATCCACACGGACTTCGAGCGGGGGTTCATCAAGGCCGAAGTGATCGGCTTCGAGGACCTCATGGCCGCGGGATCGGTCGCCGCCGCCCGCACGGCCGGCAGGGCGCGCATGGAGGGCAAGGACTACGTCATGCGCGACGGCGACGTGGTGGAGTTCCGCTTCAACACGTAGGCGGCGCCGGCGTGCGGCGTCGCGCCGTCAGGTGTTCGGATTCTGGTTCGGGCTCTGCACCGAGAACGACGTCGTGATCTGCTTGCCCCTGGCGTTGATCACGTACCAGAGGCCGCCGTCCTGGTCGATCGCCTGCCCCGTCACCATGCCCGGCGTGACGTCGAGGTTGTACGTGTAGAGCGGGTGCCCGCCGTACGAGACCTGGGTCGAGCCATCGGGGCGCTTCAGCGTGCCGACCAGCGACGGGTCGACGCCCTTGCCGACGTGGATCGGCCCGTTCACCACCAGCGGTGGCCACTGGAAGACGCAGCCATCGTTGAGACAGGCGCTGTGCGTCGGCGTGTCGGGGACGAAGTCGTAGAGCGTGTCGCCGCCGCCGGTGGCCAGGATCTGGCCCGCCGGCGACTTCTGCAGCGTGAGCGTGAGGGAGGCGTCGGTGGTGGGCGGCGCCGACAGGGTCGTCACGCCGCCGCCGTTGCCACAGGCGGCGAAGCCAAGGGCGCACACGACGAGGGCTGCCGGGAGGACGAGGGCGGCGCGGCGCAGCGGGGCCCGCATCACGGGCCCACTGCCGGGATTTCGGTGCCGAGCACCCAACCGATCGCGCCGAGGGCGTCGGCCGTCGTCCAGTTGGTCGGCTCGGGGTGCGCCAGGTCGTGCAGTCCGCCGGGGTCGAGGAGCGTCTTGAGCTTGGGCGAGAGGTTGGGGATGGTCGGCGCGCTGGCGTCGACGAAGCGTTCCCGACCGGCGGCGTCGATCACGATGTAGCCGTCGGTGTGGTCGACGTCGTAGGTGAGCGGCGTGCCGGTCCACCAATCGAGCTTGGGCGGCTGCTCCTCGGGCACGATCTGGTAGCTCACGCCGAACGGCTTCCAGAACGCCGCGATCGCGGCCGGCGTGCCTGTCCAGAGGTCCCAGTCGGCGCCGAACTCCTTCTGGTACGCGGCCAGGCGGGCCACGGTGTCACGACCGGGGTCGACGGTCGCCTCGACGAACACGACGCGCCGTGCGAGCCCGGCGGCCTGCACGTTGTGCTGGAGCGAGGTGTACGCCGCGGTGATCAGCGGGCACTCGTCCTGGCACAGCGACAGGAACGGTGCCAGCACCACGACCTTGCCGAGCAGCGAGGCCAGCGACACCGCCTCGCCGCGCTGGTTGGTCAGCTGGACGTGCTGGGGCGTGGGCTGGTTCAGCGTGAGGCCCTCGTTGGCCGGCGGTGCCGCGGGCGCGGACGAGCCACAGGCGGCGAGGACGACGCCGAAGGCGAGGAGGACGAGGATGAGGGCGCGACGGGGCGACGGACGGGTCAGTCGTCGTCCTCCCCGGGGGGCAGAAAGGTGAACGGCAGGTCGGCCAGCGAGATGAGCGTCGAGGCGATCCAGCGCGTGAGGCCGTCGAAGACGGGGGTGATGGAGAGCGGGTCGTCGAGCTGCTGCTCGCTGAAGCGGACGGAGCCCTCGTAGGTCGCCTCCGCCGCCCAGCGCGTGGCGCCCGGACCGCCGGCGTCCGTGTCGTCCGTGTCGGTGCGCACCTGCTCGATCGTCGTCGCCGTGCGCACCAGGTCCATCGGGTCGCTGAGCGGGCCGCTCATCGGCAGCACCGCCATGACCTTCTCGGTGTCGGGTGCCTCCGCCATGCGTTGGACGCGCAGGGCGACCTCGATGACGACCTCGGGCATCTCGTCGGGCGGCTCACCGATCGACCAGCTGCGATACGAGGTCTGGCTCCAGGTCGGCCAGTCGACCGAGACGTCGGCCCGCACCCGGGGCGGCTGCTCCTCGCCGGGCAGGCTGTACGACGTCTCCCAGGACACGTCGCCGAGGAAGACGTCGACCTGGAAGCGCTCTTCGACCGCCTGGCGCTGGAGCAGCGCGCGGTCGAAGGAGTCGCGGATGGTGCCGATGACGTCGACGAGCAAGTGGTCGAACACGACGATCGAGGATAGGCGCCGTGGCCGGGGGGCCGGCCTCGCCCCGGCCGACGGATTGCTTGGGCGTGCGGACGCTGGACTGCCGGCCCGGGCTGCCACGGACGGGGCGGCCATGGCGGCTGTTACCGTCGACCCCGATGAGCGAGTACGTGTGGCTGGAGCGCCGGGTGATCGCCTACGCGCACCAGGGGGGCGCCTGGGAGTCGCCCTCGTCGACGCGGCACGCGATCGCGCACGCCATCGACGCGGGGGCGACGGGGATCGAGCTGGACGTCCATGCGACCTCCGACGGCGAGCTCGTCGTGTGCCACGACGCCAGCGTGGACCGCACCACGGACCGGACCGGCAGCATCGCCTCCTTCACGCTGGCGGAGCTGCGCGAGATGGACTTCTCGTACTGGTGGATCCCCGGGGCGGACGTGACGCCGGGTCGGCCGGCCGACGAGTACCCCTTCCGCGGGCGGGCGCCGGCGGACCGTGCGTTCGGCATCTCCACGCTGCGCGAGGTCCTCGAGGCGTTCCCCGGTGTGGTGCTGAACCTCGACATCAAGCAGACGGCGCCCGTGGTGGCGCCGTACGAGGAGAAGCTGGCGCGGCTGTTGGCCGAGTACGAGCGCGTCGACGACGTGATCGTGGCCTCCTTCCTCGACCCGGCGACCGACGCCTTCCGGGGCTTCGTACCCCGCGTGCCCACCTCGGCCGGCACGATGGCGACGGCCGACGCCTGGCGCGCCGCGCACGCCGGCGAGCCCATGCCCGAGAGCCCGGCCGTCGCCTACCAGGTGCCCGAGCGCCAGGGCGATCTCGTCGTGGTGGACGAGCAGTTCGTGGCGGCGGCGCACGCGGCGGGCAAAGCGGTCCACGTGTGGACGATCAACGACACCGAGTCGATGGAGCGCTTGCTCGACCTCGGGGTCGACGGGATCATCTCGGACCTGCCGACCACGTTGTGCGGGGTGCTGTCAGCGCGCCACGTCGACTGGGTGCGCTGAGATACCTCCGGCGCTCATTCGCCTGGGTCCCGTTCCGCACCGCCTGGATTCGGTGACCGCTCGCCGAAAGATCCGTCGTCGGTTTTTCGCGAATGGCTCCACGTGCCCGGTCGAAGTTCTTCGGAATCTTGAACGTAGGCGTTCAAGCCTTGAGGGCGCCTGAACGAAGACGTGCGAGATCTTCGAAAAGATCGTGCGGCAGTGCACTGCGAAGCCGAAAACGCGGCGAGCGGCTGGAGTGCTGGGAAACAGTGCGTACGGCTGGTCCGGGGCTCTTGTGAGCCCGGTCGCAGTGGCGGAACCCTGCTCCGGCGGAGTGTGGCGCCGTCAGCCGGCGCTGAGCGTCGTCAGCCGCGGCCGCAGTTCGGCTTCTTGCCGTGGTTGGCCTTCTTCTTCGAGCGGAGCTTGCGCTTGACGGTTCGTTTCGACATAAGGGAGTGAGTCTAGGACGTCGCCAGGGCGTGACCCGCCCGGGGGCCGGCCCGGGACGTGCTCGCTCGACCCGGGTCTCGACCTGCGGGTGGAGCGGGGTGCTACCTTCATCCTGTGACTGTGGTGTGGACGATCACACCGGTTGATCGAGTCTTCTAAGGCGACAGCCCGCATGGCCACGACCACCGAGGATTACCTCAACCCGCTGCCCGGCACCGCGGCACCGACGTCGGCCACCACCGCGCCCGCTCCACCCGAACCACCCGAAGAGAGTCCCTCGGCCGATGGGTCGCAGCGATCCAACGTCTGGGTCGTCACCTGGATCACGCTTTCCCGCTTGGGGATCGCACTCCTCTTGTCGGCGTTGACAGAGCGCGCGGCACCAGTCGGGACGGCCGGTTCGGCGGTGCGCGGTCCGGCCTCCGGCTTCCTGAATTGGGATGGCGCCCATTACCTCGCGATAGCCGAGCACGGTTACCGCGCTGCCTTCGACGCACCATTCTTCCCGGCTCAGCCCCTCATCGCTCATACGTTAGGTGCGGCACTGGGATATCCGAATGCGGACATCGCTGTCTCGTGGATCGCATTCGCGTTCGCCGTTTGGGGGATCGTCGACCTGGCGTCTCGCTTCACCACGCGGCGCGCGGCGATTGCCGCCGCGCTGCTCTTTGCTTGGAACCCGGTGTCGATCTTCCTGGTTTCCGGCTACGCCGAGTCTCTGGTCATCGCACTGAGCGTGTGGAGCCTTCGTTTTTGCCTCGATCGGCGCTGGCTGTCGGCCGCCCTTCTCGCCGGAGTGGCGAGCGCGGTGATCCCGCAGGGTGCTGTGGCCGGGGTCGTCGTCGTGTGCGGCATCGTTCTCGCCGAGCGAGGGGTTCGGCGCGTCCTCTCGGCGGTGTGCTACGGGGTCATCGCAGAAGCGGGGTTGATCGGGTATCTGCTTTATTCGCGGGCCCACTTCGGCGATGCCTTCGAGTTCGAGAAGGCGGCCTCGACGCTGTGGCAGAACCATTTGACCTACCCGTTCCACTCTGTGTTCTTCGACGTGCAGGCGATGGAGAAGTACAGCAGTCCGC
>DATDIE010000386.1:0-5913 GCA_036521235.1 Acidimicrobiales bacterium
ACGGACTGCTCATCAGCAAGCTGATCGAGGCCGTTCTCGTTGATGACGAGGGACGCGAACACAATCTCAGTGACGACGACGTCGCCGGGTTCTCAGTCCTCATCGCGGGGGCGGGAAGCGAGACGGTGACCAAGTTGATCGGCAGCGGGGTCGTCCTCTTCGATCAGCATCCTGAGCAGTGGAAGCTGGTGCAGGCCGACAAGACCGCAATTCCCCATGCGGTCGAGGAGGTGCTCCGTATGCACCCGCCGTCCCAGTACCAGGGACGGTTCGCCGTGGCGCCGGTGGAGCTCGAGGGCGGCACCATTCCCGCCGATTCCCCGGTGATCCTGTTGACCGGCGCGGCGACGCGGGACCCCAGGGCGCACGAGCGGCCGGACATCTTCGACATTTCGCGCGGTGGGCGCACGACGCTCGCCTTCGGCTATGGCGTCCACGGCTGCCTGGGCGCATGGCTCGCCCGGCTCGAGTCGAATTTGGCCTTCGAGGGCATCCGCGCCCGCTGGCCACACTTCGCGGTGCAACACGACGGGTTGCGCCGGGTCAACATGTCGAACGTCGCCGGGTACTCCCATGTACCCGTCGTTGTGCCGTAGCGGACGAGTCGCAGTGACCGATCCACTCCGTCGTTACGGTCTCTCACCCGAACTGCGGGATCTTCCCGCAACCGTGCCCGAGGCGCTTCGCCGGCGCGCCGACGACGGTGTCGAGGCGTTCGTGATCGGCACCAACTTCCGCCTGACCTTCGGGGAGGCCGATGTCCGGAGCGCGGAACTGGCCGCCCGGCTCCTGGCTGCCGGCATAGGAAAGGGAACGCGGCTGGCCTTGCTCTACCCGAACGGGCCCGCCTGGGCGGTGGCGTGGCTTGCGATGGCCCGGATCGGCGCCCTGAGCGTTCCGCTATCCACGTTCGCACCCGGGGCCGAACTGGCCCGCATGCTGCGCCAGACCGATGTCCACGCGGTATTGATGGGTGCGCGCTTCGGCCACGAACGCCTGGCGACCCGCCTCGAGTCGGGTGTGGCCGGCCTGGCGCAGAGCGGGCCCGAGTTGCAGCTCGAGGCCGCACCGTTCTTGCGCTGGGTCCATGTCGAAGATGACGGCCCCCCACCGTGGTCGCATGAACTGCCTGCGCCGGTGCCGGAGAGTCTGGTGAGGGCGGCCGAGTCGGAGGTGGCGCCCGCCGACGCCCTGGCCATCATCAACACGTCGGGGGCCACGGCGGCACCGAAGTCGGTGGTGCACACCCACGGGTCGCTGGTCCGTCACGCCGCGCTCCTGGCCGAGCGACGCGGGCTGACCTCCCTGGACCACATCTACTCGCCGATGCCTTTCTTCTGGGTCGGGGGTCTCACGATGGTGCTGCTCGCCGCATTGGTCTGCGGAGCGGGTGCGGTCGTGCAGGAGCGCTTCGATCCGGAGGAGGCACTCGACCTGATTGAGCGGGAGCGGGTGACGCAGGTTTCGTGCTGGCCCAATGCGGCACGCCAACTGGCCGACCATCCGACCTTTGCCGGGCGCGACCTGAGTTCGGTACGGGGCGGCACGCTCGTGGAGGCCCTGCCCGCCGAGTACCGACCGCCCGCCGCCGATCGGGCGCCCATGCCGCTCGGCATGACGGAGACCGGCGGACCCCACACGGGCCATGACGACGCCTACGCAGTACTGCCCGAATCGTTGCGCGGGACCTTAGGTCGGTCTCTCCCCGGGATGGAGCACGTCGTCGTCGACGTCGACTCGGGGATCGAGTTGCCGCCCGGCCAAGAGGGCGAGCTGCTGGTGCGCGGCGCATTCCTGATGGACGGGTTCTACAAGCGAGAGCGTGTCGACACCTTCACCCCCGACGGGTGGTACGCCACGGGCGACCTGGGGTGGTTCGGCGAAGACGACCATCTGCGCTTCACGGGCCGTCGGACGGCGATGATCAAGACAGGCGGCTCCAACGTGTCGCCCGCAGAGGTCGAGCTGGCGCTGACCCAGGTGCCCGCCGTGCGCGAGGCCTTCGTGTTCGGCATCCCGGCGGGGGACCGCGGCGAAGACGTCGCCGCGGTCGTGGTGCCGGAAGGACCCGAACGCATCGAGGCGGCCGAGCTGACGGCATGTCTCCGAGATGTGCTCTCGAGCTACAAGATCCCGCGGCACCTTCGGATCGTGGAGGAGGCCGATCTGCCGAAGCTCCCGACGGGGAAGGTCGACCTGGCGTCCCTGCGTGACCTCTTCACGGAGGCGTGACTGAACTTAGAGGCCCATGGCGAGCCCGCCGTCGACCGCGATGACCGCGCCCGTGACGTACGCGGCGTCATCGTGCACGAGGGAGGCGACCACGTGGGCCAGCTCGTCGGGACGGCCGAACCTTCCCACCGGGACGTTGTGTTCGATGGCCACGGCGTCGGTCAGGGTCAGCTCACTGAGGAGATCGGTCGAGAACCCTCCAGGGAGCACGCAGTTGACCGTGACGCCGACTCGAGCGACCGAGCGCGCCAGGGACCGAGTGAGGCCGATGAGCCCGGCCTTCGCCGCGGCATAGTCGATCTGGAACGGGCTGCCCATGACGGCGGTCACGGATCCGACATTGACGATCCGGCCGAACCTTGCGGCGCGCATGGGGATGATGGCGGCTTGGGACAGATGGAACGCCGCGGAAAGATTGATGCGCAGCGTGTCATCCCACTCCTGTGCGCTGAGGTCCGCCAGCCGGTGCTCGTGCAGGCTGCCAGCGTTGTTGATCAGGTAGTCGATCTGTCCGTGGGTCGCGAGGACGTCGGCGACCAGTTGGCGACACGACTCCGGCTCGGTCACGTCGAGCCGGTGCGTGGTCACCGTGCCCGCAGCGCCATGCTGCGCAACGAATCTCCCCGCCGCCGCGGCGTCCTCGCGGTAGGCGGCGGCTACGGCCACCCCGTCGGCAGCCAGACGGCTCGAGATGGCGGCCCCAAGACCCCGCGTTCCTCCAGTGACGACGGCGACACGTACGGTCGCCTCAGCCATCCCGCCCCACCCGTCGCTCCTCGTGCGCCCGCACCGAGGCCTGCAGCTCCGGAGTGTCGAAGCTCTGGTCCTCTTCGTACAGCGCGAACTCGAACGCAAGCCGGGCGGCGGCCTCGACCTGGCGATTGAGCGCCCGCTTCGTCGCTCGTACGGAATGGCCGGAGAGTCCGGCCAACCGATGCGCCAGCGCCATCGCCTCCGCCAGGACGTCCTCGTGCGCCACGACTCGGTGGATCAGCCCAAGGCGGAACGCCTCCTCAGCCGGCAGGCGATCGCCGGTGAGGAGGAAAGCCCTCGCCGCGGGCACACCGGCGAGCAGTGGCCAGAGAATCGCGGCCCCGTCGCCAGGCACGAGGCCGATGCCCACTCTGGGCTCGGCCAGGTAGGTGTGCTCGGCCATGAGCACGATGTCGCTCAGGAGGGCGAGCGTGGCGCCGGCCCCTACCGCAGGACCATTCACTGCTGCGATCACCGGGACGTCGAGCGCGAGCAGGGACCAGAAAAGTGAGCGGCTGCGCTCGAGCGTGGCCCGTCGTCGAGCGGTGTCCTCCTGCATTTGACGGATGAGACCGAAGTCGCCCCCGGCGCTGAAGGCGTCGCCGGCCCCCGTGAGCACGACCGCTCGCACCTCAGGATCGGCCGCCACCGCCTGCACCGCCGACAGCATCGAAGCGTGCAGGTCGCCATCGAGGGCGTTGCGGCGATCCGGTCGGTTGAGGGTGAGCAGCCGGACGGGGGCTCCCTCGCTGAGAAGCCCGCCCTCCTCGCCGCCGTCACCGCTCATAGCTGCACCAGTCGAGGCGCCTTACCGCGCTCGACCAGTTGCCGACCCACCTGCGGTGCGAGCTCCGCCGCGCTGCCGAGCATCCGCTCGAGCACGAGGGTGCGCTTCATGAAGTGGTGGAACGGGTGCTCCGCCGTGAACCCGACGCCGGCCAGCAGCTGTTGGACGTTGGCGGCAGTCACCGAAACCGCCTGGCCGGTCACCACCTTGGCCGTGGCCGCCGCCAGCGGCAGGTCGTCGGTCTCCCACGCCGTCGCGGTGCTGCACTCGGCGGCGGTCGATGCGACATGGGCATCGACAAGCTTGTGCCGGACGGCCTGAAACGTGCCGACCAGTCGACCGAATTGGGCGCGCTCGGTGACGTGCCCTCGCGCCTGCTCGACCATGACGAAGAGAGCCGCCACCATCTGATGGCACAGGGCTAACCGGCTTCGAGCTTGCGCGAACTCCCACCACTCGCCCGCCGCTCCGGCCTCGGCGAGCACCGTGAATCGTCGGGTCGTCCCCGACACGTCGCGAACGCCCAGCGCGGGATCGAGTCCCTCTCGCCGCTCAACTCGTAGATCGTCGTGCTCGATGGCAATGACGAGGCGCTCGCCGTTGTCGGACCGTCCGACGGTGACGATCGTCCCCCGGTCGTCGCGTGGTTCGAGGAGGACGCCCTGCACGGTTACTTCGCCATCGCGAAAGGCCCCTGACATCGAGGCGTTCGGTCGAGGCAGGACGACGTTGGCGTCGCCGTTGATGCCGAGACGCTCGACGTCGGAGGCCAGCACATCTTGGAGCGCCGACGACCACCGCCCGGTCCGTCCCTGCGCGGCGAACAATGCGGCAATCGCCTCCATCGGATGGGCGGCGAGCACGTCGCGCCAACCGAATTCGTCCAAGGAGGCGGTCAGCTCCCCGACTGGAGCCGTGTCGGCCAAGCCCAGCATCGTCGCCGTGAGCAGTTCGATCTCGTCGGCGTCCATCAGGAGACCTTGGGCAAGTTCAGCAGGCGCGACGCCACGATGTCGCGTTGGATCTCAGCGGTCCCGCCGTAAATCGTGGCGGCACGCGAGTACGCCCATTCTTTGCGGTAGCGATCGGCCAGGGGCGAGTCGTCGAGCTCGACCACGCCGGGGAGCACGTGACGGGCGGCGTCGAAGACGGCCTGATCGGCCGATGCGATGAGGATCTTGTCGATAGATGACTCGGCCGCTCGCAGATCGCCCGCGGCGACCTGGTATTGGGTGGAGCGCGAGCGGGCCCGCAGCGCGGATACTTGAGCGAAGGCCAGACCGAGCAACCGCTGCGCCCCGATGTCGGAGGCGTCGGCCAAGCCGGCGATCTCACCGAGGTGATGGAGGAGCCAGCTGGCGCGCTGCCAGAAGATCGGTCCGCGCTCGCAGGCGAGGATGTGCTGGGCGACCCGCCACCCGTGCCCTTGCGTCCCGAGCAAACGGTCGACCGGGACGCGGACCTCATCGAAGAAGGTCTCGCAGAATTCGTCGACGCCGGCCATGGTGTGAAGCGGGCGGACGCTGACTCCGGGGGTGTCCATGTCCACGAAGAAGGCGCTGATGCCGCGCGATCCGGTGTCCGGCCCCTCGGTGCGCGCCAGCACGATGCAGCGCGCCGCGTGGTGGGCCCAGCTGGTCCAGAGCTTTTGACCCCGCAGCACCCAGACCTCACCGTCTCGTACGGCGGTCGTGCGCAGCGACCCGAGATCGCTGCCCGCCTCCGGCTCGGAGAATCCTTGGCACCACGACTCGTCGCCCCGGAGCATCGGCGGCACCACCTCGGCCGACAGTGAAGGGCTGGCGTATTCGATCACGGCGGGAGCCAGGACCTCCGTCATGGAGTAGGCAGCGCTGTGCACGAGACCGCGGCCCGTGAGCTCCTCGCCCAAGACGGCGCGGAACAGCGGGCTGCCCCCCAACCCCCCGACGGCCGCGGGCCAGCCCCAGCGCATCCATCCCTCGTCGAAGAGCAACCGCTGAACTCGACGTTGGTGGGCCAGTAGTTCCTCGGTGCTGCCATGGTCGCGGTAGGGCGGCTCGAGCTCTGCCCGATGCCCGACGATCCACTCCACGAGAGAGTGGCGGAACTCCGCTGTCGTGGCCGTATCGAAATATCGCTGGGTCACGCGCCTCCGTTCA
>DATDIE010000387.1:0-6801 GCA_036521235.1 Acidimicrobiales bacterium
TCGGATTTTGCAGCGGGCCAGCAGTGGGGACACATGACCCACGGCCAAATCGTGCGCGTGTAGAGCCACGGCCCCCCCTCTCCGGCACCGAAGGTAGAGGCATGCCCACGGACGGTTCAAGGGATTCTGACAACTGCAACCGAACTGCACCCACGGGGCAGGGGTTTGAGCCGAGCGGACCATCCCCACTCAACAGTGCGACTTGGGCGCAGGTGCCGAAAGACATTCGGCCTGGTCTGAAAATGGGCGTCAAAAGACGACACCGAAGACGATGTCTCTTGCATTCCGCTCGGCGGCCGACCTCCTCATACGGGGAATGGCCATCCGACAAGCTCTATTGGCGCAACAGCGCATCGTTCTAGGAACGAAACCGTTTATTCAGCTCGGCGTTGGTTACACCAGTTGGAGAAGGCTACGCGAGGAGAAGAACTATGTTGCGCGTGCTTTGGTGCTGGATAACCGGGGAACCACTTCAGTGGCGCGGCGAAAGGCATTCGCCGCAGGGCGAGGCACCTGACGTCCTTGAGCTGTTGCACCAGGGGCAAGAAAGCGCGTTTGTCGAAGCCCAAGAGGTGGCGTGGCGACGACTGCAGGCCGAGCTCTTTAGCGGAGACACGCGCTACGCCGGGCTCGAGGCCTTGGAGGAACGCATGGAACCCAGTGCCGTTTGATCGTTCGGATCGGCCTTGCATTCGCTGAGATTGACGTGAGTGAAGCAAGCGCAGTTTCGGAAGCTTTGCAAAGGGTATTTAGAGGATTGCTTCGGGTCGTGCACTCGGGCAAAGGGAGGTTTGGCGGCAGCCCTCGGTTATCTCATTAACAATTAGGAAAGGACAACTAATGGTTGGTGCCGGTGGATTAGTCGTGAGCATCATTGTTTTTGCTGTCGGAGCCATTCTTGACTGGGCGGTGACTGTCTCGACCTATCAGCACGGCTTCAACGTCAACAAGGTTGGCCAGATTTTGATGATTGTCGGGGTGGTTGGCGCTGTGTTGTCAATCATCGTGATGGCCATTGGAAACACCCGTCGTCACCAGACCGTCGTGGATGATGGACAAGGCAACGTCGCCCGCCGGGTGGACTCGACTTACTAGGAGGGGAAACGTCATGCTGCTCATTCTTGCTTTGCTGCTCGTATTGATCTTGTTCGGTGCGGGATTCGCACTCCATCTGTTGTGGATCGTGGCAGTGATCTTCGCCATCGTGTGGATCGTCGGCTTTGCTATTGGCAGGGGCGAAAGCGCCGGCAGCCATCGGTTCTACCGCTGGTAGGACCGATGGCAGATCCGGGCGGTGCCTCACGACGGCGACGGATCAGGTGACAGCGAGGAGCACCCCGTAGGCGTCGTGGTCCGCCACCGCTGAGCCCAGTCGCTCGAGCATGGCGGTGGTGACCGGCGGGCGGACCTTGAGGGTGATCGCCCACAGGAAGAACCCGTAGACCATCCCGAGGGCGATGCTGCGCCATGCGCCGTCCCACGACGGCGGCAGCCCGCCCTCGATCTTGAGTCGCTCGAGATAGTGCGACAGGAGGTCGTGCTCGTTCTGTCGGCGATCCTCGACGCCTACGGCGCAGCCGATGTGATAGCCGACGTCGATGAACCACGGACCTCGCTGCACCAGCTGCCAGTCGAGTAGGCACGGGTCCCCCGCCGCATCCAAGTAGATATTGCCGACGTGCGCATCGCCATGCAGCAGGCAAAGGGGATCGGCCGCGGACAACAACGGCGAGAGGCGACGAATCGTCTCGACGAGACGCTCTGGGTCGCGGACGTCGTCTGGCACACCCGCACCGATGGGTCCTTCGAAGTTCCCCCGGATCTCCTTGAGGCCACGGGCGCGGAACGTGTGTTCCAGACGGGGATCGAGCCACGCCTTCGACAGTCGCGTGGAGGCCCACGTCCGACCGTGCAGGATCGCGAACTGCTCGAGGCTGTGGGCGGCCTGGTCGACCGAGTACGGGCTCAGGGCATCGAGGAACGTCGCCCCGCCTGCCTCCACGTCCTCGGTGATCACGACCCCGTGGTGAGTGAGCGGATCCACCTCGGCGAAGAAACAGGGCAGGGTCCGGACATCCAGGCCCAGCGCCAGCTCCCGGTAGAAGTTCGCCTCGGGCTCTCCCGCCGCACGACTCTGGAGCGCCGTGTCGGAGCAGTCGGTGAAGTAGCCCTTTACGCACAAGCCCGCCGGGAGCCCAGCCGGGAGATCGCCGTCGCACTCGATGCGGAACTGCGCGTTCGTCGAGACCCTCGACGTGACGTGACCGGGGGTCACTGCACGGATGCGGATGCCCGGAAACGTCCGGCCGAGTGCGGAGCTCAACCACTCCGGCGAGAGGACCTCCTGGAGAGAATCGGAAACGCTCACCGGAGCCGAGGGCGCATCGGGCGTCGTCTCACTGAGCTTTGCCCAATCCGAAGAGGCAGAAGCGCCAAAGCCGGTCTGCCACGACGTCCTCGGACTCCTCGGACTGAGAGAACGCGTAGTGATGGAACACCGCCATCACGAGTTGTGTGATGTGCCACGCATCACGGAGCGGATCGGGGGTCTGCAGCGAGCCCGCCCGCACCGCCTCTTCGATCTCCTCGGCGATCAGGTCCCGGTAAGGGGCAATGGCGACCGAGATCTCCTCTGGGTACGTCTGCTGCAGCCGCCAGTGTTCGCTCGTGATGAACTGCGGGCCGGCGGCGTTCTCCCCGGCGCCGGTCTGCGCTTGCACCGCGACGGTCACGCACAGGCGGAGTCTCTCCACCGGATCGCTCACCCCCGCCACCTGCTCCCGCAACGCGACGCAGAACTCGGAGATCAGGTCTTCGAAGACGGCGAGCAGCAGCTGATCCTTGCTGGCGAAGTACCGGTAAAAGGTCTGCAGCGCGACGCCGGCGTCCTTGACCAATTCCTGGGTGGTGAACGCAGACCCTTTGATCGCGATCAGACGCCGCGCTGACTGGACGATCACCTGCGCCTGCTCCATGCCGCGGTTGCGAGACCGCTGCACCATGGGGGAACGATCTACGGCGCGCTCAACCCAGGACATCGCGAGCCCTCACCTTTGATCGATCCATCTCGTTACGCATCGGCACTGTAGACCACGGCCCCTCCGAGGTGGGGTGATGAGTGACACGCCAACGCGACCGACGCGCGCGCGCGCTGTCGCGCGCCGGCGCGGCGCGACAGCTGCAGATAGCACTCGAGCATCTGGGGCACACCGTGCATCCGCCCGTTCCCCAACGCGCCGCCGCCGGACAACACGGGCAGCGCGTCGGGCCGATCGCTGTCGAGGCAGCCTTTCTGTGCGAGGAGATGCGCTTCGCCGACCGGACAGAGCCCGAGGCTCTCCATCCAGAAGTAGACGAAGGGCGAAAAGCCGTCGTAGACCTGAGGGAGGTCGACGTCCTCGGGGCGCACGCCGGACGACTCCCAGAGGCGGCGGGCCGTCTCCGCTCCCACTTCCATGATGTCGTCGAGCGGCCAGTGCAACGGCAGGCGACGTCGGGTCGGGGACCCGCTCGCGAAGCCCGAGACGTACACGGGCGGATGCGGGAGATCCCTGGCCCGCTCGGCGCTGGTGAAGACGAAGGCGGCCACGCCGTCGACGGGGATGTCACAGTCGAAGCGGCAAATGGGATCGTTGATCATCGGCGCCGCCAGGTACTCGTCCGCCGTGAGTGGCCGTTCGTACCAGTAGGACCACGGGATCCGCGATCCGTTCTTCCGGGCCTCGGTCACGACGGCGGCCATCGCCTCGCGTTCTGCCCCGTAGCGCTGGAGGTATTCGTTGTAGGCGAGCGCGATCATCGCCAGTGGCCCGAAGAACCCTTGGGGCACGGTCCACTGCTGCACGCCCCGCGCTTCGGTCATCGGGTTCCCGTGATAGCGCCCCGGCGGATTGTGCAGGGCGCGATGCACCACCACGTAGTCGGCCGCCCCGCTGGCGACTGCGTTGACGGCCATCGCCACCGAGCCCGGGAGCTGGCCCAGGCCCTGGAAGCCGGCCGCGTACCGCGGGTTGAGACCGAGATGCTCGGCCAACCAGTTAGGCGACACCAGGCTGACGCCGTCCTCGGCCACGTGGGCGCCGGCGGTCGGAAAGAGGCTGGAGGCGACGAACCCGTCCACCTGCTCGACGGCCAATCCGGCGTCGGCGATCGCCTGGCGCGCCGCGTCAAGCGTGAGCGAGCCGAGCGAGCGGGCGCTGTGACGCTCGATCTGGGTCTGCGCGTAGCCCGCGATGGCCACCTTGTTGCGGGCCTCGAACCGGCGACGCACTCAGCGCTCCCCCCGCTCGGCCAGCACGAACGCCGGGACCGCCACGCCCGGCCCGAGATCTTCGAACGCGAGCCGGACCGGTGCGCCGGCTCGGAGGTCAGCGTCGGCGCCGTCGAGCAGGCGGCCGATCAGGCGGATACCGGTCGGATCGGACAATTCGACGTCGACGAGCACGAACGGGACGTCGTCGTCGAACCCGGGCAGGAACGACTGTCGCATCACCGTCCATGAGCGCACCGTCCCGGCGCCGTCGCACTCGACGAAGGTGAATCCTGGCTCCGTGCTCCCGCAGTGCAGGCAGACGGCGTCGGGAGGGTGAGTGAACGCTCCGCAGTGCGCGCACCGCGCCAGAGCGAGCACGTGCCGTGCCGCGGCCTCCCAAAACGGAGCGGAGCTCTCGTCGGGGACCGGAACCGGCCTTTGCAGCGTGGTCACGGGATGACTCCCGCGTCCTTCATCGCGCCGATGGCGTCCCACTCGTAGCCGAGCTCGAGCAGCAACGTCTCGGTGTGTTCGCTGTGCTCGGGCGCCCGCCGCAGCTCGGGTGGCTCCTCGTCGAACTGCACCGGGACCGCCGGCAGGCGGTAGTCCATTTCGGTGTCGGACACCTCGGCGATATAGCCGTTGGCCACCACCTGTGGGTCGTCGAGGAGCTCGGCCACGGACTGCACCGGCGCCCAGGGGGCGTCGAAACCGGACAGGAGCTCCTTCCATTCGGCGAAGGTGCGGTTGGCGAACTCCTCGTCGAGGAGGGCCATGCACTCGGCCCCGTTGGCGCGACGCGCCGCCATGTCCGCGAATCGCACGTCCTCCGCCAGGTCGGCGCGCCCGATTAGTCGGCAGAAGTCCGCCCAATAGCGATCGGGCTCCAAGAAGACCAACTGGATGTGGCGCCCGTCCTTGGTCTTGTACACGCCGACGAGTGGGTTCACGAGTGGGCCGCGTCCGCCGGCGGCCGCGGGCGAATCGCCACCGAGCGCGGCGAGCACGTCGGAAGACAGCGTCCACATGGCCGTCGCCAGCAGGGACACATCGACGATCGAGCCCGCTCCGGTGTGCTCGCGCTTCAGCAAGGCCGCCGCCACGCCGAAGGCCAGGGCCATGGCGCCGTTGCGGTCACCCATCGCGCCGCGCTGACTGATTGGGTAGTCGCGGTCCGGTGGCGTGAGGATGTTGGCCAATCCGCCGCGCGACCAGAAGGCCGACGCGTCGTAGCCCGCCCGGTCGGCGTCGGGGCCGCGGACCCCGTAGCCGTGGCCGCGCGCGAACACGAGGCGCCGGTAACGACTCGTGACCGTCTCGGCGTCCAGCCCGAGCCGGGCCAGGGCGCCCGGACGGAGATTGGTAAGGAGCACGTCCGCGGACTCGAGGAGCCGGTGGAGCACCTCGCGCCCCTGTTCGGACTGGACGTCCAGTGCCAAGGAACGCTTGCCCGCGTTGGCCAGCGCCATCGAAAGGTTCACGCCCTGACGTTCGCTCCCGATGCCCTGGGTGGCGAGCCCGCGATAGGGATCGCCCCGGGTCGGCTCGACGTGGATCACGTCGGCGCCCCAGGCCGCGAGGAGGGCACCGGACACGGGGACGAAGACCCACTGGGCCAGCTCGACGACGCGCACCCCGGCGAAGGGCTTGTCCTCCATCACTGCCTCTCACCCACCACGGGCCTCGACCAGCCGCCCGCGGTTGACCTTGGTTGCCTCACTGCGCGGCATGGCGTCGACGAACTCGACGGTCTTCGGCACCTTGTACGCGGCGAGCCGCGTTTTGGCGTACGCGATCACGTCATCCGCCGTGGGCGCGACCACGGGGTCGCGCGGCTCCACGATGGCGTGCACCCGGCGGCCCCACTCGGGGTCGCGCAGCCCGACGACGACCACGTCGGCGACCTCGGGGTGGTCGATCAGCGCCGCCTCGACCTCGGCCGGGAAGACGTTGGCGCCACCCGTGATGATGAGGTCCACGCGGCGGTCGACCAGGTAGAGGTAGCCGTCGTCGTCGAGGTACCCCATGTCGCCCCCGGTGACGAACCCGTCGCCGGTTCCCTTGAGAGCGGCCGCGTTACCTAAATAGCGCGAACCGCCGTAGGAGGGCGAGCGCAGATAGATGTCGCCGACGTGCCCCGGCGGGAGGTCTCCCCCGTCCGGGTCCAGGATCCTCACTTCCGTGTCGCGCATGCCGGTGCCGACGCTCCCGGGGTGCGTCATCCACTCGTCGCCCCGCAGCGCGGTGATGCCGATCCCCTCGGTCATCCCGTAGGCCATGACGATCCGCTCCGCACCGATGAGGTCGGCCCAGCGGCGCACCAACGAGGGGGGCATGGGTGCCGCGCCCTGCGTGATCCAGACCAGGCTCGAGAGGTCCCGCCGGTCGACCTCGGGTACGTCGACCATGCGCTGCAGCATGGTCGGAGTCGCCGTGAAGGTGCTGATCCGGTGGCGCTCGATGACGTGGAGGGCCCGTGCGGCGTCGAACTTCTCCATCACGAAGAGCAGGTCGCCGGTGAGCAGGTTGTTGAAGGCGGCGAACGCGTT
>DATDIE010000388.1:0-2016 GCA_036521235.1 Acidimicrobiales bacterium
GTTCCACCCGTACAGTGCGGGCCGGGAGACCAAGGTGTGGAGCCCGCTGCTGAACGTGAGGGTCATGGTCACGATGATCACGGCCAACGTGGCGCCGACGAGGACCGAACGCGCCGGGACCGAGGTGCGGCCACGACCGGACTGCACGGCGAAGCGGACTCCCACTGCGCCAGAAGCCGGCAGGCCGGAGGAGGCCGCCAATTGGAGAAGCCGCGAGTCGCGCAGCGGTCCCCGGTTTCTGGTGGCCAGGCGGTGCGGGGCACCCCGGTAGGCCAGCACCAGCGCGATCGCGCCGAGCCCGCCGATCAGGATGAGAAGCCCGAGGCCGAGAACCGTCCAGTCGGCCTCGACGCCGGGCGGGTGGTACACGGCTCGGATCGGACCGAGTGGTGAGAGCGGCGAGAGCAAGATGGCGAGCGCAACCGCAAGCAAGGCGCCCGACACGATCGCGCCCAGCACCCCGACCAGTCCGTCGGCCACGATCGCGGCTGGGCTGGCACCGAGAGCGCGGAGCGCGGAGAGATCGGCTTCGTTCGAGCCCAACACCCGGGATATGGCGAGCGTCCCGATGGCCAGTGCTGCCAAGGCGGCGATCGCACCGAACACACCGAGCGCGATCGACTCCGGCCTCACCGCCCGCTCCACCTTCGCCTCGGTGATGGCGGTGACGGTGAAGTTGGCATCGCTCCCGCTCGGAAGCACGTGGAGGAGCTTCTCTTCGACCGCGGCGATCGACGCGCCGGGAGCGAGTTGCATGGCGTACCAGGTGCCCTGGGCGGCATCGGCCGCGATGAGTGCCCGGGTCAGAGCGGGGGTGAACAGGACGTTGGTCGGGAAACGGTCAGCGTCGTCCTGGATCACCTGGTTGTTGAAGACGACAAGCCCGGTCAGCTTCATGTTGTACCGGCGCAGCGGCGGCACGCTGGGCGTGCCGAAGCCCGGCTCTCCGAACTGGTTTGACGAGTAGGAGCCCATGGGGACGACCTGACCCACGTGCCAGCCCATCGCGCGCGCACCCAGCGCGGTGGTCACGAACTCGTCGGCCCGATCTGGGTCCGCCATCCGGCCGACGACGGGGGTGGCTCGGTCCTCGTTGAAATACAGGCCGTCCACGCTGCCGGTCGTATTGATGGGGCCATTCAGATTCGGTGCTCCGTCGTACTTCAGCGGCACAATCCCTATGCCAGCCCAACCCTCGACGCGCCTGACTTGCGGGAGACGCGCGATTGCTCGCGTCAGCTGCGGCGAGTAGTTGTTCGCCGCCGAGTTGCCGGTGACGCCGTACGTCGACATCGTGAGTTGCGACGCATTCGTGCTCGCCAGAAAGGCCGGATACGCCGATTGGGTGCGTCGGGCCGCGGCGATCGACCCCATGGCGATCCCGCCCACCAGCCCGACGAGCAGGGCGATGGCCAGATAGCCGGCCCAGCGACGGCGGAGTGTTGCCCCAAAGCGATACGTGACCGCGTTCAGCACGTCACCCTCAGGCTCCTCCACTCGCCAATTGCGCCATTGCGGCCAAATTGTGGCGCAGACTCAGTCTGTCCCCAAGGAGGGCAGCATCCTCATCGCCTTCGTGCCAGCACCTGGGTCCCAGGGGAGAGCCCAGGGGCGTCAGCGCACCACCAACGTCCCCTTCGACGACCTGCACAGACGCCGGCGAGGCGCTCTCGGAGGTGCCGGATTTGAGCGGGGCCGTCGGTGGAATCGAGGTGGTCCTAAAAGGACCAGAGATGGCTATCCTGGGACCAGTGGTCAAAATTGCGTTCGAACGCATTGAGGCGCTGGAACTCCTCGGGATGACGTTGGCCCATCTGAACGACGCAGAGGCGAGAGCGGAGATGTCGCCTCGGGTGCCGCTCTTGTTGACCATCCGGGACAAACTCGCCCGCGGACTGAGGGAGGAACGGTGAGCTACACCGAAGCGAACGTCCAAGCGGCGATGACAGCAATGGACAAGTATCGAGGCGGGGAGCTCGGCGAAGCTGGCTCAGCACTCGTCGTCGTGGGCCTGAG
>DATDIE010000389.1:0-22278 GCA_036521235.1 Acidimicrobiales bacterium
GCGCCGCCACCAACGAGCACAGCCCGCGTATCCCGGGACCGAGGATGGCCACGACGTCGCCCGGCGCTGTCTTGGGCAGCGTGGCGGCCCAACGGACGCCCGCACCCATCGGGTTGAAGAGCGTCGCCGTCACCGGGTCGAGCGCGTCGGGGACCTTCAACAGCATGCTGTCCGGGCTCAGGTACTGGTAGCGGGCGTACCCGCCCCAGAGGCCGGGGGCGCGGTCCGCTGGCACAAAGCCGTAGGAATCGCCGATGCCATGGTGCTGGCAGTGCCGATAGTCACCGGCGCTGCAGGGCTTGCACGCCCGGCAGGCCTGGAAGACCCCCACGGCGACGCGATCGCCCGCCGCGACGTCCCACCGTGAAGCGGCCGCTGGGCCGATCTCTTCGATCACGCCGACGCTCTCGTGACCCGGGATGAAGGCGAAGCCACCGAACAGGTGGCCGGAGAACTGCTCGTGGTCCGTGCCGCACAGCCCGCACGCTTCGACCCGGAGCAGGGCGTCGTCCTCGCCGATCTGCGGGCGCGGGAATTCGCTCCGGCGCAGCGTCCGGGGTGCCTCGAGCACCAGAGCCGGGACGGTCATGCGCAGCGGTGCTCGGAGCCGCTGGTCAGCGGGTCAGCTCGAGGCCGTCGTACGTCCCGTCGTTGCGCCAGTTCTCCAGAAGCTTGAAGAAGGCCATCGGGCCGAGGCCGTAGGACGTCCCGAGGAATCCCCCCGCCGCGGGCTGTCCCTCGTTGTTGTAGTAGCCCGGGGTGCATTGCTCCTGGAAGGCCCGAAAGTCGCGGGCCGACTCGGCGAGCGTCAGCAACCATTCCGCCTCACCCTCCTCGGTCGCCTCCACGACGAGGTCCTCGTCGATGGCGTGGCGCATGATGTGGCACGCGTGGCGGCTCGCCTCCTCGAGCAGGTGCGGATAGTTGACGGTGAACCCACCCTGGGTGTGACCGAGGACGAACATGTTCGGGAAGCCATGGACGTGCATGCCGTGGAGTGAGCGCATGCCGTCGCTCCAGTGCTCCGAGAGCTTGATCCCGTCCGACCCGACGACGTCGTAGCCGGACCGCCTCGTATAGGCGGTCCCGACTTCGAAGCCCGTGGCGAAGATGATGCAGTCCACCTCGTACTCTCGCCCGGCGACGACGACTCCCCGTGCGGTGATCCGTTCGACGCCCAGCCCGTCGGTGTCGACCAGTGCGACGTTGTCGCGGTTGAACGCCTGGAGATAGTCGTCGTGGAAGCACGGCCGCTTGCAGAACTGCCGGTACCACGGCTTCAGCGCCTCAGCGGTGCCGGCGTCGCGTACGACCGTGTCGACCCGGGCGCGAATCTGCTCCATCTTCTCGAAGTCGGCCAGCTCGAGGACGGCCGCGATGTCGCCGCTCGCCGCCTCTGCACTATCCCTCTCGCGCAACCTCGTGAGGAGCTTGCCGATGATGTCGGTCCATCCGTCCATCACCAGGTCCTGTTCGGCGATCCCGCCGGACGTGAGAAGCGTGAAGTTCTCCACGCGCTCCTTCTGCCAGCCCGGGGAGAGGCCGGCCGCCCACGAGGGGTCGGTCGGCCGGTTGCCGCGGACGTCGATGGAGGAGGGCGTCCGCTGGAAGACGTAGAGCTCGGCTGCGGCCTCGGCGACGTGAGGGACGACCTGCACGGATGTCGCCCCCGTCCCGATGATCGCGACACGCTTGTCGCGCAGGCCGGTGAGGTCGCCGTTCGAGTCGCCCCCCGTGTAGGAGTAGTCCCAGCGGCTGGTGTGGAAGGTGTGGCCGCCGAAGGTCTCGATGCCGGGGACACCCGGCAGCTTGGGGCGGTGCAGCGGCCCGTTCCCCATGACGAGGAAACGCGCCGACATGACGTCGCCGCGATCGGTACGGATCGTCCACCGGTGCCGGGCGGTGTCCCACTCGATCCCGGTGACCTCGGTGGAGAGGCAGGCGTGGGAGTACAGGTCGAAATGCGTGGCGATGCGGTGACAGTGTTCGAGGATCTCGGGCGCGTGGGCGTACTTCTCCGACGGGACGTACCCCGTCTCCTCGAGCAGAGGGAGGTAGACGTACGACTCGACGTCGCATTGGGCACCGGGGTAGCGGTTCCAGTACCACGTGCCGCCGAAGTCACCGCCCTTCTCGATGATCCGGATGTCGTCGATCCCTCCTTGGCGGAGGCGGGCGCCGGTGACGAGGCCGGCGAAGCCGCCCCCGATGATGGCGACCGTCACGTCGTCGGTCAGCGCGGGCCGGTCGACGCGGTCGACGTAGGGGTCGTGCAGGTAGTCGGCGAAGCGGCCCGCCATCTCGAGGTACTGCGCGTTGCCGTCGGCTCGCAGCCTCTTGTCGCGTTCGATGAGGTACTTCTCTCGCAGCGCCTCGGCGTCGAAGTCCGTGGTGGACGCCATCAGGGCCCGCCCGTCCGCGTGCGCGTGCTCAACGTACCGATTGTCCCCGTCATGTGTGTTCGGCTCCTGCCTCGGCGGCGCAGCGTACCAAGGAGGTCGCCCGGCGTTCCCCTCGGACCCCTGCCGTCGGCGACGAACGGCCGACGGGGGCGACTACCCGCCGAAGCCCGGTCCGAAGCCGCTGTTGCCGCTGTCGCCGGTGTTCCCGGCGGGGCCGCCGTGGTCCTTGTGGTCACCGCGGCCGGGCGGGGTCGGGACGGTCGACGGCACCGGGGTGGTGGTTGTCGTCGTGGTCGTCGTGGTGGGCACGGTCGCCCCGGTGGACTGCAGCACGCTGGCGACGGCTTGGAACTGCTCCTGGGTGATGCCGCCGCCGGCGAGGAGGACGCCGGCCAGGTTCAGCGACTGTTGTGCGGCGGACTGCCGGTGGGCCCCGGGCTTGGCCGCGGCCGTCGCGTCCAGCGACGAGGCCAACGCACGGTCGCCCGGGAGGCCTGCTCCGGCAAGCGACGTCGCCACGCGCTTGATCGCGGTCGCCTCAGCGACGCTCGGTGCGGGGTGCACGACCGCCGCGGTGTGCGACGTCGACGGGGTGGACGGTCCCGTCGACGAGCCGCCTTCGACCACGAAGAGCAAGAGGAGCACGGCCACGATGGCGGCGGCCAGCCCGGGCAGGATGTAGCGCGACCAGTGTCGCCGCCGGGCTCGAGGTGGCGGTGGCGGTGGCGCGCGGAACACCGAGGTCGGAGGAAAGGCCGCGGTCTCCCCGACGAGCTGCTGGGTCGTGCCCGCGTTGACGGCGGCCGGCGCAGGGCTCTGCGCGGCCGACCGGAGCGCACTCTGCATCTCGTCGGCCGAGCCGTACCGCTCGCGCGGGTCGGTGACGAGCGCGCGCAACGCGACCGACCCGAGCTCGGGCGGCAGGTCGGGATCGACGGCCGCACCTGGCGTGGGCCTTTGGCCACACAGCGCTTCGACCATCACGGCCCCGACCGAGTAGAGGTCGGACTGGACCGTGGCCGAGTGCCCCGCTCGTCGCTCGGGCGCGAGATAGCCCGGGGTGCCGAGCACGACGCCCGTCATGGTGAGGTCGATCGTCGGATCCGAGCCGGCACGGGCGTCGAAGCTCTTTGCGATCCCGAAGTCGGTGATCACGGCGTGGCCGTTCTCGTCCAGCAGGATGTTGCTCGGCTTGATGTCCCGGTGGAGCACGCCGCACTTGTGCGCGGCGGCGAGTGCGGCGAGCGTCTCGCCGATGAGCGCGACGACGCGCGGGGCGGGGAGGGGACCGCGGGCGATCTCGTCGCGGAGCGTGTGGCCCGGGAGTCGCTCCATCACCAGATAGGAGGCTGAACCGTCCTCCCCGTAGTCGAGGACGGCCACGATGTGCGGATGCACCAGCCGCGCCGAGATGCGCGCCTCTTGCTGGAACCGCTTGCGCATGCCCGGCAGCGTGCCGATCTCCGGGCGCAGGAGCTTGACGGCGACCGGACGCTCGAGCCGCTCGTCGAAGGCGTCGAACACCCTGGCCATGCCGCCCTCGCCGAGCAAGCCGTTCAGGCGGTACCGGCCTCCCACCATGCCCACGACGGCGCGCGCCTCCACCCCTGTTGTGTACCCGCGCCGGGCGCCCCCTAGTCCTGCCGGAAGACGTCCTGCCCAGGGCCGTCGCGGTCAGGCGGCGGGTCCGGGGCTCGCCGCCAGCTCGGCCATTTCGCCCATGACCGTGAGGACGTCGGTCGGCGAGTCGTCGCCGAAGTCCCGGTACAGCGCGCGCACGTTGGCCACGACGCGCTCGGCCTCGCCCCAACCGGCGTAGGGGCCCAGGTCGATGTCCCGCGCCGCGTCCAACGCGGACATGCCGGCGGCGTGGCGCGGCCGCGCCTCGGCGGTGAGGTACTCGAAATAGTCCTTCAGGTTTGCGACAGCCGCCGGGGTTGCCAGCGGCCCGTGCCCCGGGACGATGACGGCGGCGCCGAGGGCGAGCACACGGTCGCACGCGGCGACCCAGTTGGCGACCGGGCCCGCCCAGACGATCGGGTGGCCGCCGTGGAAGAGGATGTCGCCGGTGAACACGATGCCGTCGTCGGGCAGGTGGGCGACGACGTCGCCGCCGGTGTGGGCCGGGCCCACCTCGAGCAGCGTCACCCGGCGGCCCCCGACGCCGAGCTCCAGGCGGCCTTCGAACGTGGTGGTCGGCGGAGCCTCGGGGATCTCCTCGAAGGAGAAGGGCGCGAAGATACGCGCCAGGAACTCGCCGGCGGGGCCGAGGGACGGTGCGGCACGCATGACGCCCGCCATGGCCGACGGGGGCAGTTGCGCCATCTCTTCGGCACACCGTGCCGAGGCAACGATGTCCGAACCGGCCATCAACGCGTTGCCGTAGCAATGGTCCCCGTTGGCGTGCGTGTTGACGACGGTGCCGATCTCGTGCGCGGCAGGCGTGATGCGCCGCATCGCCTCGAGCATCTCTGCGGTGAGGCGGAGGTCGAAGAGCGTGTCGACGAGGAGCGAGGCGCCGTCGCCGGTGACGAGCCCGGCATTGGACCATCCCCAGCCGCCGTCGGGTTGGAGGTAGGCCCAGACTCCGTCCGCTATTTCGTGGAGCCCCTTGGCGTAGGCCATGGGGAGCATTCTGGCTCCCGCCGAGGGACGCCGTCCTGTGGGCGACCGCTCAGAGGCCGATGGCCGACAGCGACCCCGTGATCGACGGGTCCGTCGAGACGGTGGGGGAGCCGGTCGCGACGAAGGGTGTGCCGCCGAACTCGTTGACGAGGATCTTCTCCGCCGTCCGGGTGGCGAGCGCCTGACACGTCACGGTGGGGTTCGATCCGCCCAGTGCGTTGGCCAGGGCCGAGTTGTCGGCGACGTAGAGACCGTCGACGAAGCGGGACTTCGCGTTCTCGTCCAGGACCGAGTCGGTGTCGGACGTGCCCATGCGCATGGTCGACTGCACGTGCAGGATGAGCGGTGGCCAGTCCATCCGGACGACCTCGGTGGCGCCGGCCCCACGGAGCAGCTCCCCGGCGCGGCGTGCCATGAACTCGCGGTTGGCGATGGTGCGGGCCGAGCGCGTGCCCCGCGGGAACTCCACCTTGGCGACCGGGCCGTTATCGTCCGCGTTCAGGGCCGACAGCGACACCCGGTTCTGCGGCTCGACGTCGTCATCCGTGATGACGAGCACGTTGACCAGCTTGTCGATGTTGGCGAGGATCTTCTTCATCGCCAGTCCCATCGGCCGGCCCGCCACGCCGTCCCACGCCGCGTCGGTGAGGCCCTGGCCCCCGAGGTCGGCCGCGTTGGCGCCGTTGTCGTAGTAGCCCTGCATGCCGGCGTTGGAGAACATCAGGCTGAAGGCCTGGATGGCCGGAGGGAGGCCCACCTGCTCGAGCGCGCCGTGCCCCGGCCAGTCGACCCGGGCGGAGGACCCGACGCCGCGCGAGCTGAAGGTGTCGGTGTCGAAGACGCCGACGAGCCAATCGAAGTAGTGGTCGGTGTAGCCCCGGCCTACCCAGTCGTTCGGGTTGGGCAGGCCGCTGTTCAGCCACAACCTCGGGTTCTCCGTCGTGCCGCCGGCGAGGACGATCACCTGCGCCTCCTCGGTCGTCGTGGCGCCACTCGTCGTGTCGCGCCACGTCACCGCGGTGGCGCGCAGCGCGCCGTTGACCGTGGAGGTGGTGATATTGGTGGCGAAGGCGTTGGGGATCAGGGTGACCGCCTTGCCGTGCGGGGCCCACGAGCCGGGGAGACCGGCCGTCAGCGCCATCGGGACGTACGACACGAGGGTGGTGCGCTTGGCCTTCTGGTTGAACGGAGAGCCGAATGGCTCTTTGCACCCCTGGAAGCAGTAGCCGCAGAACGTGCACCCCGTGCCACCGGGGGACACGTTCCGGCCGAGCGGCACGGTGGTCAACCCTGCGGTCCCGCCCGGCTGGAGGATCGCGTTCTCCTGCGCCCGGTAGGAGGGTTGGGAGATGTTCTTGTTCGTGTTGTGCGGGATGCCCAGGCTGGCCGCACCCCAGAAGAAGACCTCCTCCTTCGTCCCCTCCGCCGCCGTCTGCACCGGGAGGGTCGCCTCGACCCACTCGTAGTAGGGGATCAGCTCCTCGTAGGAGAAGGGGAACACGCGCGGGTCGTAGGCCGACGCGTCGGCTCCGTCGTAACCCAGAAAGACGCCGGGCATCGCCCGCGGGCAGTTGCCGTAGTAGTGCAGCGTCGTGCCGCCGACGCCCGCGAGCTGCCAGAGGAAGGAGTTCTGCGGGGTTTCGCGGTACCAGGCGGGCTGAGTGCGGTCGGCCGGACCGAAGCGGAAGTACCCCGTCAACGGGTTGTTGGCGTCGTTCTCCAGGTGGGTCCAGTCCGTCTCGGGGTCGGTGTAGAACGGGCCGGCCTCGAGCAGGATCACGTCGAGCCCTTGTGCGGCGAGCTCCTTCGCCACGACGGGCCCACCTCCGCCCGCACCCACCACGATCACGTCAACGGCCACCCCGCACCTCCTGACTCGTCCGGCCGGTCATCATTCGCTCGCCGCGGTCTCGCCGCCGAGATAACCCTTGAACTCGTCCCAGCCCTCCACCGGCCGGTTGTTCGGCGCCAGGGCGAGATAGTTCGACAAGGTCCAGCCGACCGGAGTGGCGGTCAACGTGCGCGTCGAGGCGTCGAACACGCCGAATTCGCTGAAGGAGCCGAAGGCGGCGAACTCCAGCAGCGCGCCGGCCAGGAACTCGATCAGTCCCGAGACGGAGTCCCGGACGGGCTCGGTGAGGTTGCTGTCGATGGCGGCGGCGACGTCGGACGCCTCCGTCTCCAAGAGCTGGAAGGCCTTCGTCTTCTGCGTGAAGCTGAGGCGGGAGAAGGGTGACAGGAAGGCACCGTTGACCGCAGCCGGGTCCACCAGCGTCGCCGCGAAGTTGAGCAAGAGCGCCACGAGCAGCGACAGCGGGACCGTGGTCTCACCGGCGAGCAGCAGCTGGAGCGCCTTGTCGAGCTCGTCCGCGAGGCCTTCCAGCAGGAGCGGCACCTGGAGGGCCGGCAGGTTGGCGTTGATGCCCGTGGTGAGCGCCTGGACCAGGAGCAGGAGCGGCTCTTGTGGGACGGGATAGAAGTTGTCGAGCGCATTCAACATGAACGCGGCACCCTCCGCCGCGACTCCACCCGGCGTGAGGTCGGACGCGCCCTGCGCGATCGAGTACACGTCAAGGCCGGGTACCACGAAGGCGACGAGCCCGTTCATGGTGTCCACCGACAAGGCATCGAAGATCGGTGCCAGGTCGCTCAAGCCCGGAGTTGCCGCGCCGGCCGGCCGGGTCTCGACGAGAGCGGGGACGTCGACCAATGCGATCGCCGCACCGATCACGCCGGTCCGCATAAGGAACGCCCGGCGTCCGTACCGTTGCCGGCTCACCTCTGTCATGCTCACCCCCACCTGGTGAACGCCCTCACTTCCGAGGGCGTGCTCAATGTACCAAGGCGCGTTCCCAAGCAGCCGTTCGGCTGAGACGCGCCCCGTGACCTGCGGTTGCGCCCGATCGCATGGCTCCGACGTGCGTCTCGGTCGCGGCGCCTCCGAAGGCGACCAACGTCCGGCGTTCCCACCGACTCTCTCCCGTCCTCCCCGCGACTGAAGCGAGAGCCGAACGCGTCGTCGATCCTGTGAATAGTCGATGAACTCGGCGTCTCCGCCGCGTACTTCGCTGCACCTCGAAACGGCGCTGTGGTAGGCACTCAGGCGACTCTCATAGGCCACGGGCACCAGGCGGCTGTCCGACGAGATCGCAGAGGAGACGTCCACCATGCAAGAGCGCAGCCCGGCCGAGGTCGTCCGACTGGTGAAGGACGAGGGAGTCGAGGTTGTGGACCTCCGGTTCTGCGACCTCCCCGGTCTCATGCAGCACTTCTCCATCCCCGCCCACGGCCTCACCGAGGACGGCTTCAGCGAGGGCTTCGGCTTCGACGGGTCGTCCATTCGGGGGTTCCAACAGATCCACGAGTCGGACATGATCCTGCTGCCCGACCCCTCCACGGCGGTGATCGACCCCTTCCGGCAGCACAAGACGCTCAACCTGAACTGCTTCGTGCACGACCCGCTGACGCTCGAGCCCTACAGCCGCGACCCGCGCTACGTGGCAAAGAAGGCGGAGGCGCACGTGAAGTCGAGCGGCGTGGCCGACACGTCGTACTTCGGCCCCGAAGCGGAGTTCTTCATCTTCGACGACGTGCGCTTCGGCCAGGACCAGCACTCCGCCTTCTACCAGGTGGACTCCGTCGAGGGGATCTGGAACTCCGACCGCGACGAGGGCCCGAACCTCGGCTACAAGCCGCGCTACAAGGAGGGCTACTTCCCGGTCCCTCCGATGGACCACTACCAGGACCTGCGGTCAGAGATGATCCTCACGATGGAGAAGATGGGCATCGAGATCGAGGTGCAGCACCACGAGGTGGGCACCGCCGGCCAGGCCGAGATCGACATGCGCTTCGACACGCTGCTGCGCATGGCCGACAAGTTGATGCTCTACAAGTACATCGTGAAGAACGTCGCCTTCGCGGCCGGGCTCACCGCCACGTTCATGCCCAAGCCGCTCTTTGACGACAACGGGTCCGGTATGCACGTGCACTCCTCGCTCTGGAACGGCGGCGAGCCGCTGTTCCATCAGGAGGGCACCTACGCCAACCTCTCCGACCTCGGGCGCTGGTACATCGGGGGCATCATCAAGCACGCCCGTTCGGTGCTCGCGTTCGCCGCGCCGACCACGAACTCGTACAAGCGGCTGGTGCCCGGGTTCGAGGCGCCGGTGAACCTCGTGTACTCCCAGCGCAATCGCTCGGCGGCGTGCCGCATCCCGGTGTACTCGCCGAGCCCGAAGGCCAAGCGCGTGGAATTCCGCTGCCCCGACCCCAGCTGCAACCCGTACCTGGCGTTCTCGGCGCTCCTCATGGCGGGACTCGACGGGGTGGCCAACAAGATCGAGCCCCCGCCGCCGGTCGACCACGACCTCTTCGAGATGCCCGCTGACGAGCTGGCCAAGATCGGGCAGGTGCCCGCCTCGCTCGAAGAGGCCTTGGACGCGCTCGAAGCCGACAACGACTACCTCAAGGCCGGTGGGGTGTTCACCCCCGACCTGATCGAGACGTGGGTCGACTACAAGCGTTCCGCCGAGATCGACGCGGTGCGGCTCCGGCCGCACCCGTGGGAGTTCATGCTCTATTACGACATTTGATCTGGGTCAGTAGACCCAGACGGTCGTCCCGATCGGGTCGATGTTGGCGGCCCACACCCAGTTGATGGCCTCGTTGCTGATGCGCGCACAGCCGTGGGAAACGGGCACGGGCGGCACCTCGCTGTCGCCGTGGATGGCGAAGCCCTCGTAGAAGAAACGTGGCCGGAACAGCGTGCCCAGCGAGTCGGTGACCGTCCCGTCCACCACGCGGAAGGTCTGGAAGACGCCGGTCGGAGTGTTCGCCACCGACGTCACGCCGTCCTGGGTGTACGTGTAGCCCCCGCCGGTCGACGTGTTGAGCGTCCACACCAGCTGGCCGTTGTTCACGACCATCAGCAGGTCGTTCTCGAGGTCGATCTGGATCGCGTAGCCCGATTCGGGGCGCGGCGTCGGGCGTACGCCCGCTTCGAGCGCCGACCAGGTCGAGGGCCCGACGACGCCGTCGGTCGGCAGGCCTGCCGCCTTCTGGAGCGCCCAGACCGCCTGCTCGGTGCTGTCGTCGAACGAGCCGCCCGTGGTGTCGACCCAGTAGCCCAGCGTGTAGAGCTGTTGCTGCAGCGACGACACGGCTGCGCCGCTGGCGCCCGGCCCGATGGTCGGCGGAGCCGGCGGGGGAGAACTCGGCAGGATCCAGTACCCGCCACCGTCGGGCGTGGCCGCCATGCCGACGATCGGGTTCGGGTTGGACTGGCCGCCCAGCGATCCGTAGAAGCCGGTGCCGTAGTTGAAGATGCCCCCGTCGGACGCCACCATCCAATAGCCCTGCGGCGCGCTCGCCATGCCGACGATCGGCGCGTTCAACGGCTGGCCGCCCATGGAGCCCATGAACGAGGCGTCGCCGTAGCTGAAGATGCCGCCGTCGCGCGCCACGAACCAATACCCGCCGCCGTCGTGGGTCGTCGCCATGCCGACGATCGGGGCGTTGAGCGGCTGCCCGCCACGCGAGCCGTAGAAGGCGGCATCGCCGTAGGCGAAGATGCCGCCGTCCGAGGCGACGAGCCAGTAGCCCTTGCCGTCGGCGGTTGCGGCCATGCCGACGATCGGTGCGTTGAGCGGTTGGCCGCCGCGCGAGCCGTAGAACGGCGCGTCGCCGTAGTTGAAGATGCCGCCGTCCGAGGCGACGAGCCAGTAGCCGCCCCCGTCGGGCGTCGCCGCCATGCCCACGATCGGCTTGTTGAGCGGGACGCTCCCCGCTGAGCCGAAGAACTGCGCGTCGCCGTAGTTGAAGATGCCGCCGTCGGTGGCGACCATCCAGTAGCCGTTGCCGCTCGCGGTCGACGCCATGCCGACCACGGGCGCGTTCAGCTGGAGGCCGCCCGAGGGCCCGTACGAGTTCGCGTCGCCGAAGTTGACCGGTTGCGCCGGGTTGTCCGGGTAGGCCGCGCCTGCGGTACCTGGCGCGACGGCCACGAGGCCCGGCACCAGCGCGAGGCCGCCGATCAGCGCCATGACGAGACGGCGCCGCAGGCGCCCGCGCCCACCCGGCCCGTTGCGTCGGGCGTCGTCGGATGCTGGGTCAGGGGTTGGCATCGCCACTCCTTTGTCGGCTGTGGGCCAACTTCGCCTGGGGGGCTCGCAGGGGGCCCAGGCGTCGCCTACCTGGTCGAAGGTCGTTCACTGTACATCGCTCGTTTCGGCCGCCGTGGGCGCTCAGGTCTCTCGCGTCCAGCGGACGACGTCCTCGACCGCCCCGGTCTCCACGTCGTAGAGCAGGCCGGCGATCGCCTGCAGCCACGAGAGGTAGGGGGTGCGCACAAGGAGATCGACGTCGTGGCGCAACGAGGCCGCGTGGTCGTCGATCGGCAGGAACTCGATGTCGGCGCCGGTGCGCCCGCGGAGGTCGACGTCGCTGGCGCCCTCGAGGCCGCACTGGGTGTGCTGCATGAGCACGACGGTGTCCACCCCGAGGATGCTGCCCGACAACGCCAGGCTGCGCAGCACGTCGTCGGTCACGCGGCCGCCTGCGTTGCGCAGCACGTGCGCCTCGCCGAGCGCGAGCCCGAAGACGGTGCGCGGGTCGACGCGGGCGTCCATGCACGTGACGACGGCGAGTCGTCGGGTGGGGCGCGCCCGGCGGACGCCGGGCGGCGTGGCCGCTCGGCTCGCGGCCAGCAGCTCCTCGATCACGGTCATCGCGCGGCGAACCCTTGGCCACGATGCTCGTCCAGCGACGGCGCCGGGCCGGCGACCTCGGTGCGCGGCAGGCGAATCGGGAAGGAGGGGAATGGCGCGCTGTCCAACATGCCGCGGCGGTCGAGCACCGGAGCCACCGGGACGGACACGGCCGTGAGGGCGGCGACGAGCTCGTCCCGGCCCCGCCCCTCGATGGCCGCGGCCACGTGGCGTTGTAACTCCGAGCCGCGAGCGGAGCGTTCCTCGAAGCCCAGGCCCGCGAGCTCACCGAGCCCGAGCTCGGCACAGAGGTCCGCCCAGAAGTGCTGCTCGCTGAGGACCCCGAGCGCGACCTGCCCGCTGTCCGCGGTGGCGAAGAGGCCGTAGCCGGGCACCGGCTGTGGCGGTCCCTCGGCCACGTCGTCGGCGTCGCGCCCTCCGCTGCGGCCGGTCCACGTCGCGAGGACGTCGGTCATCGAGACGTCGACGTACGCGCCCTGGCCCGTCGCCTGACGGCCGAGGACCGCGGCACAGATGCCGAAGGCCGCCGACATCCCTCCGGCCAGGTCGGCGAGGGGCAGGCGCGGCATCGTGGCGGCACCCCCCTCAGGCGCGAGGGCGCCGGCCCACGCTTGGTAGTTGACGTCGTGGCCCGGGAGGTCGGCCCGCGGGTCATCCTGGCCGTAGCCCGAGATGGAGCAGTACACGAGCGCCGGCTTGGCGGCGCGCACCGTGGCCGCGTCGAGACCGAGCCGCGCCATGACACCCGGACGGAACCCTTCGACCACGGCGTCGGCCTCCAGCGCCAATTCCATCGCCCGCGCCCTGTGGTCGCCGTCCTTCAGATCCAGGACGATGCTGCGCTTGCCGGCGTTGACCGACTCGAAGAGCTTGGGGTACTGGCGCATGGGGTCGCCCCCCGGCGGCTCCACCTTGAGGACGTCGGCCCCGAGCGCCACCAACAGCGACGTCGCGTAGGGCCCTGGTCGCCAAATGCTCAGGTCCAGAACCCGCAGGTCCGCAAGGAGTGCCGCGGTCATCGGGCGCCGAGTCTTGCATTCCGGCCCGCGGTTACCCTCATCGAGTGCTCGGCTTCTTCTCGTTCACCGAGATCACCGACCCCTCGGCCCACGAGGCCTACAACGCCTGGCACCAGCTCGATCATCTGCCCGAGCAGTTCACGCTCGACGGGGTGCGGTTCGGCCAGCGCTGGGTTCGCTCGCCCCGCTGCCGGGACGCCGAGGTGGCGGCGGGCACGCTCCTTGAGCCCTTCCATTACATGACGCTCTATTTGCTGCGTGACCGTGAGGCGGTCGCGCCCTTCATGGCACTCGGGCAGCACTTGTACGAGGAGGACCGGTTCTTCACGGCCCGGCGCGCGCTGCTCTCGGGGCCCTTCGACGTGGTCGGCTCGTGGGTCGCGCCCCGCGTCGCCGTGTCAGCCGGGGCGATCCCGTTCCGGCCGGCGCACGGCCTCTACGTTGTCGTCGGTCCGCCCGTCGACGGCGGAGCCCTCGTGAATCACCACGGCGTCGCCGGGGCGTGGCAGTTCGCTGACGGCGAGCGCACGGTGACGGTGGCCTTCGTCGACGGCGATCTTTGGCAGGTCGCGGACGCCGTCGGGTCCTCCCTGGCGGGCTCGGGACCCGGGCCTGAGTGGGCGGGCCCGCTCGAACGAGTCGATGCCTTCCGGTGGGACTGGTTCGCTACGCTGACGCCCCAATGACCAGTCAAAGCAAGTCGAAGGCCCAACGCCGGGCCGAGGCGCAACGCCGCGCCGCCGAGCAGCGATCGGCTGAGCTGCGCAAGAAGCGCACCCGTCTCGTCGTGCGCATCGGCGGCGTCGTGGCGGTGCTCGTCCTCGTCATCGTGCTCATCGTCGTGTTGAGCAGCGGGAGCAGCTCGCCGCCGGCACAGTTCAAGAACCCCCATGTGGCGGGCCTCCAACCCATCCCCGCCTCCATGAAGGCCGATTGGAAGCAGCCGCCCGCCGGGACGCCGGGCCCCGAGACGATCCCTGTCCCCAGCGGCCCGAAGCTCGCCTCGCTGATCAACGTGGCGTCCGGGCAGACGATCGACGGCGTCCAGTGCCAGACCAACGAGCAGACGGTCGTGCACGTACACACCCATCTCACGGTCTTCGTGAACGGTCAGGCCCGCGTCATCCCCTACGGCATCGGGATCCCCGGGTTCCAGGCCGTCCAGTTGCAAGGCGGCCCGTTCGTCGAGACCGGCACCTGCTTCTACTGGCTGCACGCCCACGCCCTCGACGGCATCATCCACGTCGAGTCCCCCGGCACGACCGACACCTACACACTCGGACAGTTCTTCGACGAATGGGGCCAGCCCTTGAGCAGCACGCAGGTCGGCCCCGCTACCGGCAAGCTCACCGTGTTCTTCACGTCGCCCGGTAAGCCGGCGCAGATTTACACCGGTAATCCGAGGAACCTGCCGCTGGGTGACCACTACCAGATCCAGGTGGACGTGGGATCGCCGATCGTCGCGCCCGTGCAGATCACCAACTGGGGCGGTCTATAAGACCGGTGGAGGCCGATGTCGTCGTCGTCGGCCTCGGACCCGGAGGGGAAGCAGTTGCCGAGGACCTGTCCGACGCAGGGCTCGACGTCATCGGCATCGACGCCGAGCTGGTCGGCGGCGAGTGTCCGTACTGGGGCTGCATCCCGTCCAAGATGATGGTGCGCGCGGCCGAGCTGCTGGCCGAGGGGCGTCGCATTCCCGACCGGGCCGGCTCGTCCGTCGTCACGCCGGACTGGGCGCCGGTCGCCGCACGCGTCCGCGACGCCACCGACGGCTGGGACGACCGCGTCGCCGTCGAGCGGCTCGAGGGCAAGGGAGCTCGCTTCCTGCGGGGGTGGGCCCGGGTGACCGGTCCCTCGAGTGTGGAGGTCGGCGGCGAGACCGTGACGGCACGGCGCGCCCTCGTGCTCGGCACCGGCCAGCGGGCGTTCGTCCCACCCGTCTTCGAGGCCGTGCCGCACTGGACGAACCGCGATTTGATGGAGGCCACATCGGTGCCCCCTTCGCTCCTGGTGATCGGTGGGGGCTCCATCGGGCTGGAGCTCGGCCAGGTCATGACCCGCTTCGGGTGTGCCGTCACGATCGTCGAGTCGGGGCCTCGTCTCGCCGGCTCCGAGGAGCCCGAGGCCTCCGAGCTGATCGCCGAGCTGCTCCGGCGCGAGGGCGTCGAGGTGCACACGGGCGCCACGGTCGAGCGCGTCGACCCGTTCGGTCCCACCGGAGCGCGCCTCGAGCTGGCCGGCGGGACGGTCCTGGACGCCGAGCGGATGCTCGTGGCCACCGGACGCCGCAGCGACCTGCAGGCGCTCGGTGTCGGCGTGCTCGGCCTCGACGAGGACGCCCGCGGCCTGCCCGTTGACGGCCGCATGCGGGTGATGCCCGGGGTCTGGGCCGTCGGGGACGTGACGGACAAAGGGGCCTTCACCCACGTCGCCGCGTACCAGGCCCGTCTGTGCGTGGCCGACATCCTGGGACGCCCGCGGCCCGACGCCGACTACAAGGCGGTGCCGCGGGTGACGTTCACCGACCCCGAGATCGGCTCGGTCGGCGTCACGGAGGCGGAGGCGCGCCGAGGGGGCGGCCACGTCGACGTGTTCACCGAGTCCGTGAAGGACTCAGCCCGCGGCTGGATCTACGGCGCCGAGGGCTTCGTCAAGCTCGTGGCGCGCGACGGCGTGGTCATCGGTGGCACAGCCGTGTGTCCGTTCGGCGGCGAGGTGCTGAGCATCCTGGCGCTCGCAGTGCACGCCGAGCTGACCATCGAGACGCTGCGCACGATGATCTTCGCCTACCCGACGTTCCACCGGGCCATCGACTCGGCGCTGTGGCCACCGAGCAGCGCGGCGAAGATGGCCGGCGCCTGATGCGGGAGGAGCGACAGGTGGCCCTCGCCCGGCACCACGGTCACCGTGGCCTGCGCGATGTGCTGCTGGAGGAAGGTGCGATAGCCCGGCGGTCCCGTCCGGTCCTCTGAGCCCTCCCAGATCTGCACCGGCACCCGGATCTCCTCGAGCGAGAACCCCCACGGGTCGCCGAAGATCCGGTAGTCCTGGACGCAGCCCTCCGTCCCCTGGCGCACCGCTTCGCGCACGAAGGCGAGCGCCAGGTCGGGCGGTCCCCACTCGCGCAGCACGGTGCGGTCGGCTGGCGGGAAGGTGCGCATGGCCGCGTGCAACAGCCGCGCGTTGCTGGCGTGGACGATGCTCGCCTTGAGCGCCAACGAGGCGAGCCCCGGCGTCCGGCGCGTCAGGAGCAACAGCGCGCGGTCGGAGACGCTCAGCCCCTTCGTCGTCCCGTAGCGGTCGAGGGGCACCGCGCTCGACAAGAGCGCGACCGAGGTCACCCGTCCGTGCATCTTCGCCGCGCAGGCAGCGGCGTACGGGCCGCCCGCCGACCACCCCATCACGGCGAACCGGGCGATGCCCAGCGCATCCGTCAAGTGCGTCACGTCGGCCGGCCAGTCGAGCAGCCGGCGCCCGGGCTGAAACGTCGAGAGCCCCATTCCCGGGCGGTCGGGCGACACCAGGCGCACGCCCATGAGACGCGCCGCTTCGTTGGCCGGGGCGGCGTCGAGGCGCGAGCTCAGTCCGCCGTGGAAGCTCAGCACCGGGAAGCCGGCGGGATCCCCGTACTCCTCGTACGCCAGCTCCCGACCGTCGGGCAGCGTCACCGCCGCCGTCACCGATGCCCCTGCCCGCTCGCGCCGCGGCGGTCACGATGGTGCGCCCACGGCGAGGGCCGCGCGGGCAGCAAGCCAACCGGTGCGTGCACGGATGCACGCTATAGGGTGCGGGCATGAGCGCGAACGTCGACGAGCTGGTGGACGGCCTCCTGGCGGACTTTCCGCCCGCCTCCACCCCGGCGCAGAAATTCCTGGAGGAGCAATTCGATCGCGGGCTGGGCTGGGTGCACTTCACGCCCGATGCCGGTGGACTCGGTCTCACGCCCAAGGACCAGCAGAGCGCACAGGCGCGTCTGCACGCCGGCGGCGCGCCGTCCGCTGCCATGCGCAACCCGATCGGCTACGGCATGTGTGCGCCCACCATCGCCACCCACGGCACCCCCGAACAGAAGGCGCGCTATCTGCGCCCGCTGTTCAGCAACGAGGAGATCTGGTGCCAGCTCTTCAGCGAACCGGGTGCCGGCTCCGACGTCGCCGGGCTCTCCACCCGCGCCGAGCGTGACGGCGACGAGTGGATCCTGAACGGGCAGAAGGTGTGGACCACGTTGGCCCACATCTCTTCCTTCGGCCTCATCGTGGCGCGCACGAACCCCGACGTGCCCAAGCACCGGGGGATGACCGCCTTCTTGGTCGACATGCACGCGCCCGGCGTCGAGGTGCGCCCCCTGTTCCAGATCACGGGGGAGGCGGAGTTCAACGAGGTGTTCTTCACCGACGTCCGCCTGCCGGACACGGCGCGCCTGGGCGACGAGGGCGAGGGGTGGGGCGTCGCGGTCACGACGCTGATGAACGAGCGCGTCTCCATCGGCGGTGGCGTGGGGCGCCGCAACAGCGGGCCGATCGCGGAGGCCATGCGGATCTGGAAGGAACGCTGGCAGGGCGACACCTCGCAACGCGCCATGGCGCTGCGGGACCGGCTGGTCTCGAGCTATATCCGCATGGAGACGCTGGCGATGACCAACGCCCGAGCCTCGGCCACGCGGAAGGCCGGCACGCCGGGGCCCGAGGGCTCTGTCGCCAAGCTCGCCTTCGCCGAGGAGAACAAACGGGTCTACGACCTCTGCATGGACCTGCTGGGCAACGACGCCATGCTCTTCCCGGCCGGCTACCCGATGGTCAGGCCGGATCTGGTCGGCATGGGCTCGCCCGACGTGCACAAGATGTTCCTGCGGGTACGCGCCAACTCCATCGAGGGCGGCACCTCCGAGGTCATGCGCAACATCCTGGGCGAGCGCGTCCTTGGCCTCCCCGGCGACGTACGCACGGACAAGGAGCTGCCATGGAAAGAAGTCCCGCGCAGCTGAGCATGCCGACACGGTGAGCGGGCCCGACCTGAGGGCCGAGAAGCGCGCCGCTGCGCTCGCCGCCGCGTCGGTCGTCGAAGACGGGATGTGGGTCGGCCTGGGCACCGGCTCGACGGTGGCCGAGCTCGTCCCGGCGCTCGGACAGCGCGGGCTCGCCATCACGTGCGTGGCGACGTCGCCGGCGACCGAGGAGCTGGCGCGCGCTCATGGTCTCGACGTCCGCCCGTTCACCGACGTCGACCGCCTCGATGTCGCCATCGACGGGGCAGACCAGGTCGACCCGGCCGGGTGGCTGGTCAAGGGCGGGGGCGGCGCACACACCCGCGAGCGCATCGTGGCCGCCGCCGCCGACCGCTTCTTCGTCATCGTGTCGTCGAACAAGCCGGTGGCGCATCTACACCCGCCCGTCCCGCTCGAGCTGCTCGCGTTCGGCCTGGCCGCCACCATGCACGTCCTGCTCGACGCCGTCCGACGCGACGCCCCGCCGACGCCCGACGGCGGGGTGCTGGCGGACTTCCACGGCGAGGTGGGCGACCCGGCCCTGTTGTCCGAGCGGCTCGACGCCGTCCCCGGCCTGGTCTCCCACGGGATCTTTCCGCCCTCGATGGTGTACGCGGTCTTCATCGCCCGCGGCGAGGAGGTCGAGGTGCGCCGGGTCTCCTGAGTTGCCGGGCCGGTCTGTGTGCAGGGACTGTGCTTCTCGTGAGGCGGTCCTCACGGGATTTTCGAGTCGGCGCTGCTCCGAACCGCTTGCGCGCGGCGGGCGGTGTGCCTTGGTTAGCGTCAACCAGTTGCCTATCGCCATCACCCAACGCTCGGGAGGCCGCCATGTCCGAAGTCCGTGTCCACAACTTCTCGATCTCCCTGGACGGGTTCGGGACCGGCGAGGGCATCACGTTCGACGCCCCGTTCGGGCACGCCGGCCATCGCCTGCACGAGTGGTATTTCGCCACCCGTTTCTGGCGCTCGATGACCGGCACTACCGGTGGCACCGTCGGGGTCGACCATTCGTTCGCCGAACGGATCGAGCTCGGGTTCGGTGCGGAGATCATGGGCCGGGGCAAGTTCGGCGCACAGAAAGGCCCGTGGACCGGTGTCGGCACCGACGACGAGTGGCGAGGCTGGTGGGGACCGAACCCGCCGTTCCACACGCCGGTGTTCGTGCTGACGCACCACGCGCGCCCGCCGATCGAGATGGAGGGCGGCACCGTGTTCCACTTCGTCGACGCCTCGCCGCAGGAAGCACTCGACCTCGCCCGGGAAGCCGCCGGTGACCTCGACGTGCGCATCGGCGGCGGTCCGACGATCATCCGCGACTTCCTGGCTGCCGACCTCATCGACACCCTCCACGTCGTGCAGGTGCCGATCCTGCTCGGCCGCGGCGCTCGTCTCTGGGACGGCCTCGAAGGCGCGGAGGAGCGCTACGACGTCGAGGCGGTCTCGTCACCGAGCGGCGTCACCCACCTGACCTTCACACGCCGATAGCCGCTCCAGCCGACGAGCGGATCCCACGCTCGTCGTACTCTGTGGCGGTGCGGCTTCGCCCGGTACTTCGGACCCTCTCGGTTCTCCTGATCGTCTGTGCCTTCGGTGCACTCGACGCAATGATCAAGGGCCAACACGGGGGAACGCGTGATGCGGTGGGCAATATCAGCGCGCCGTGGCTCCTCGTCCCCCTCCTTTCGGCCGCGGCGCTGGCCCCCCGTCGACTCGCGCTGGGAGCGCTGGGTGGTGTGGTTTCGACCGTCGTGGCTCCTGCCGGTTACACCGTCGTCCGAACGCTCAGGGGGTTCCAGACCGGCCATCCACACGGAGCATCCGCCATGGTGACCTCGTCGCTCCAGAATCGTTGGTTCCTTCTCGGGGTCGTCGGCGGTGCTGCCCTCGGTGCCGTGGGCTCGCGGCTTGCCGTGCACCGACAATGGGCCGTCGTGGCGGTGGTCGTGGCGTCCGTCCTTGCGATGGAGCCGGCAGCACGGGTCGTCTATGCGATTGCGACCGGGGAACCCGCCGGAACCCTCGTGCCGAATCCTGTCGTGTGGACCGCGGAAATCCTCTGCGGCTGCGTCGGCGGGCTCGCCGCCTCGCTGCGAGTTCTTCGACAACGACAGACGCCCATATCGAGATGAAGCCGGCCTCGGTGCCGCGGCCCTCTTACTCAGAGCACGCGCGCCCCGAGTATGCAGAATTCGTTGCCCTCGGGGTCCTGCAGCACGGTCCACGTCTGCTCCCCCTGACCGATGTCCGCTCGTGTGGCTCCGAGCGCAAGGAGCCGGTCGACCTCGGCGTCTCGGTCGTCCGGGCGAAAGTCGAGGTGCAGCCGGTTCTTTGAGGTCTTCTGCCCCGGGACCGGCACGAAGAGGAGTCCAGGGAGACGATCAGCTGCCGGTCTGATCTCGAACTCATCAGGATCGTCGTTGACCACGACCCAACCGAGCGCCTCTCGCCACCAACTCCCCAGCGTGGTGGGGTCGCGCGCGTCGATGATCGTCTGCTCCCATTCGAGGGTCATCGGACGAGCCTAAAAGGGCCGGGCCCGAACCCCGATCGCAGGCCGCCGCCCCGCTCAGGCGGCGGGGGTGAACGCGACGGGCAACGCGGTGGGGGAGCGGAAGACGTCGCCTCGGATGTGCGGGTCGCCGGCGTCGGTCCGCAGCTCCAGGTCCTCGAGCCGGTCGAAGACGCGGTTGAGCAACACCCGCGTCTCGAGGCGCGCCAGGTGCATGCCGAGGCACATGTGCGGCCCGTGCGCGAACGCGATGTGCGGCTGCGACGGCCGGAAGATGTCGAAGGCGTCCGGGTCGTCCCAGCGCGTCTCGTCGTGGTTGGCCGAGCCGATGTGCGGGGTGATCACCTCGCCCGCCTCGATGCGTGCGCCGCCCACCTCGACGTCACAGGTGGCGGTGCGGCCGATCGACAGCAGCGGCGGCTCGCAGCGCAGCCCCTCCTCGATCGCCTGCGGCAGCAGCGTGCGGTCGGCCCGCACGGCAGCGAGCTGGTCGGGGTGCGTGAGCAGCAGGTACAAGAGGTTGCCCGACGAGCGGTACGTCGTCTCGGCGCCGGCGGGCAGGAGCAGGCGCAGGAAGGAGTAGATCGCCTCGTCGGTGAGCTGCTCGCCGTCGACGTCGGCGGCGACGAGGTCGCTGATCACGTCGTCGGCCGGGTGGGCACGGCGTTCCGCCACGATCCCGGCGAAGTAGTCGCGCAACGACTCGGACGCCGCCAGGCCCCGGTCGATGTCGGCGACCAGGCCGATCAGCTCGATGCCCAAGCGGTGGAACTGTGGGAAGTCCTCCTCGGGCAGTCCCAACAGCCGGGCGATGACGCGCACGGGGAATTGGAACGTGAGTTGGCGCACCAGGTCCGCCTCGCCGTCGGCGGTGAACGCGTCGATCATCTCGTCGACGATCGGCGCGATGTACTCGGGCTCCCAGCGGGCCAGGGACTTCTCCCGGAACGCGTGCGCCACCAGGCTGCGGTGGCTGCGGTGCTCGGGGTCGTCCATCCCGAGGATCATGTGGCCCATGACCATGCCGATCGTGGCGTCGTAGCCCGTCGAGGTGAACGTCTTCGGGTCGCGCAGGATGCGCGAGCAGTCCTCGTAGCGGTAGGCGATCCACTCAGGGGAGGGGTCGAACCCCTCGGGCAACACGTCGGGCGAGATCATCATCCCCTTGCTCACGGGGGCGGTGCGGCGCTTCTCCGCCAGCGCCGGCCACGGGTCCCTCGTGGTGCCGGCCACGACGTCGTCGAAGGCGGCGAACGGGTCGTACTCGTGGGCTTCGGACACAGCCATGGCGCGGCTCCTCCCCGAGATGCGGATGTGACTTCGACGTCAGGTTAGGGGCCGGTGCCGTCGGCGCACCACCCGCGCGCGCCGGGGCGGCCCCTGGCGCGACCGCGTAGGCTCCCGCCAGCATGTTGACCCTCCGAACCCCTGACGATCGCTTCGACGGCCTCCCCGGCTACGACTACGCGCCGCACTACGCCGATGTGGCGGACGGCGACGGCGGCCTCCTGCGGATGCACTACCTGCGTGAGGGCGACCCCGCTGCGCCGGTGGTGCTGCTCCTGCACGGCGAGCCGTCGTGGTCGTACCTCTACCGCAAGATGATCCCGGTCCTCACCGCGGGCGGCCTGCAGATCGTGGCGCCCGACCTCGTCGGCTTCGGGCGGTCCGACAAGCCCGCCGAGCGCAGCGACTACTCGTTCGCCCGCCACGTCGAGTGGACCCGCGAGCTGCTCTTCGACCGGCTCGACCTGCGCGACGTCACGCTGGTGTGCCAGGACTGGGGTGGCCTCATCGGGCTGCGCCTCGTCGGCGAGCACCCGGAGCGCTTCGCCCGCGTCGTGGCGGCGAACACGTTCCTGCCGACGGGCGACACCAACCCCGGAGAGGCGTTCTTCGGCTGGCAGAAGTTCTCCCAGGAGGTCGAGGAGTTCCCGACCGGCGGTATCGTGCAGGGCGGCTGCGCCAAGGGGATCACCGACGAGATCAGGGCGGCCTACGACGCGCCGTTCCC
>DATDIE010000390.1:0-2250 GCA_036521235.1 Acidimicrobiales bacterium
GACTGTCCCGGCCCCAACGGTCCTGCCCACGGCTACGTCGTCTCGATCCCGGAGAAGGGAGGACGGCTTCACTACTTCCAGATCAGCAGCGGCCGGGATCGGGGGGCGGTGTGGATGGGCGGCAGCTCGCCGGTCGTCGACCCTCACGGAAACGTCTACGTGGCGAGCGCCGACGGCTACGACCTCGGTGCGGGCCAGCCGTACGACGACAGCGACGCGGTGCTCGAGCTGTCGCCGACCATGCACCTCAAATCGATCTTCTACCCCAAGGACTGGCAGAAGCTCAGCGCCGATGACCTCGACCTCGGGACCGGGGACCCCGTGCTCGTGCACGGTTTTGTGCTCCAGGTCGGCAAGACGGACACCGCCTATCTGCTGCGTCAGGGGCATCTCGGCGGCGAGGAGGGCGAGGTCACGTCGCTTTCGGTGTGCAGTGGGGACCCCGACGGCGGACACGCGGTAAAGGGCTCGGTCGTCTACGTGCCCTGCCCGAACGGCGTGACGGCGATCAAGGTTTCGACGAAGGCGCCGCACCTGAAACGGCTATGGACCGACAACGATGGCGTCGCTGGCGCACCGATCATCGCCGATGGACTGGTCTGGACGATTGGAGGCGACGGCGCGGTGCACGGCCTCAACCCGGCCAACGGCAAGCAGGTCGTCTCGATCCCCTTCGGCGGATTTGCGAACCACTTCCCGACGCCGTCGGTCGGCGATGGCCTGCTGCTCCTTCCGGGCACCGACCAGGTCTTCGCCTTCATGGGTCCGGCCGGGCGGCCGCCGCCACCCCCCGCGAGGTGAGACGTGCCTGCCGGCGGTGCGCTTCGCTTCACGGCCGCTTGCTTGATTGCAGCCCACCCTTTGCGCCACGGCCCGACGAGTCGCCCAGGCGGACGCCAACTTCCTGCGGGGTCATCCCGTAGGCGCGGCCCGCTTGACAAAGTCCGAGCGCCTCAGGAATAGTGTGTTGACGGCGGCGACCGGTCGCCGAGCCGTGGAACATCCGCCCCAGTCGGGGTTCCATTGGCGAAGGGGATTCGCCCTCTCGGTCGTCGATGTCACAGGCATCTTCCAACGCCGCGTCACTGGGGGACGAGGGTGTCATGGGGAGGCTTGTCGATGACCAGGGACGCCAGCTTCAAGAAAGTTGTCCGGCGCCACGCCGAGCAGACTGGGCAGCGCTACACCGAAGCGTTGATAGATCTCGAGGGCCTCGGTGCGCGGATGAATCACGAGCCCGTTGCCGAGCGGCTTCTCGTTCATCTCCGGGATCGCTACGGCATTGACCCGGTCGGGGCGGCGAAGCTCAGTGTGCACAAGACCTACGTCTTCCGCATCGATAGGCGCGACGGCGACCCGTGGGTCGCCCGAGCGTTTCCGCCTGCTCGTCCGCGTGCCGGCGTCGAGGGCGACGCCGCGATCCTGCGGTTCCTGGAGCGGCAGGACTATCCGGCGGAGCGCCTGGCGGTCGATGATCCGGTATCTGACTTCGATGGCAGTGCGGTGCTCGTGACGCGGTTCGTCGACGGGGCCGGGCTCCCGAATGGTGCGGAGAAGTTCGCGATGATGGGTGAGCTGCTCGGACGGCTGCACGCGCTGCCCGACGACCATTCCGTCAGCCGCCCAGGTGGAGCGAGTGGTGAGGACCCGAGCCGTGAGGGCACGCCGCGTCAGGACCTGCTGGCCGCCCTGTCGTTTCTCGACGCGGTCGACACGAAGGTCGCCGGCGTCGAGCGTGAGCGATTCGAGAGGCTCAGGGACAAAGTGCGCTCGGCCGACGACGGCCACGGCCTTCCGGAGGGCTTGCTTCACGGAAATCTCCTCCACGCCCCCGATCACGCCGTCCTGAGCGAGCAGGGGCCAGTCGCGATCAACTGGAAAGCGTCCGGACGGGGACCGCGCCTCGCCGACTTGGCTTACCTGATGTGGGGCACGGGTTCGTGGAATCCCCGTCGCCCGAACCAGGAGTGCATCGACGCTGCCGTCAACGCCTACCGCCGACACGTCGAGCCGACCGACGACGAACTCGACCGGCTCGAGGCGGTCATGTACATCCGGACGCTCTACCTCGTCTGCTTCGGCTACCGGCGCGCCGTCACCGACGGCCTGAGGTTCCGCGAGTGGGGTTTCATCCATCCAGCCGAGTACTACAGCTCGACCGCGGCCGCAGTCCGAGCCGCGTTCCGCCGGTAGGCCGTCGGTGCGACAGCGGAACGATGGTGGTCCGCCAGCGGCACGCCGAAGTGCTCG
>DATDIE010000391.1:0-4843 GCA_036521235.1 Acidimicrobiales bacterium
GGACGGAGTCAGCGGACAGAACGCGCCGATCGTCCTCTTCTGGCCGCAGTCCGGCTCCGGAACGCGGGCCGTCTACACCGACGTGCTCGGGTTCGATCCGACCAAGCAAGTGTCGCCGAGCGCGTGTACGACGACCACCCAGCCCATTACCGGGTTCACCTTGAGCAGCGCGACGGCGCCGAACGAGGAGAACACCGAGGACGGGGTCATCTACGAGAACAGCGTGGGCGACCCGAACGCGGCGGGGGGAGCGGTCGCTGCAGGCTCTGTTACAGCGGCGGCCGTCTACGTCTACTCGGCCGGAAAGTTCAGTTCGGAGTGGAACGACCCCACGGACTACAACTCGACCGCCAGCAACTTGGTCGATCAGACCCTCACGGGTAACACGAATTCCATGGGGAACTTCCAAGCCGGCACGCTGACCATGGCGACCATGCAAAACAAGTCGGGCTCCGGCGAGGCCTACGTCGACCTGACCCCGCAGGCCGGCAAGTTCAACCAGGACACGAACCGGGGCACGTACGCCGTGGACGGCAACACTGTCGCCGAGGCGAACGAGTGGTACTCGAACCTGCCGTCGAACACGGGCGGCAACCCGTCGGACTCCAACGCCTCCGTACCCGGCATCCGGTACGTCTACAACGCCGCCGACACGGTGCTGCCGGGTTACAACGGCGCCAAGACCCTGATCGGGTTCGACAATCAGGCCAGCGGCTCCAAGAGCGTGCTCTGTAACGGTGGCGATGCCAGCACCATCACGGCGCAAGGGTTTCTGCCGCTGACCACAGGCTCGACCGCGCCGACTGGTTCGGACGCCGCCGGTGCGACGTGCCGGGAGTTCGCGGGCCTTTCGTTCCCGGGTCAGGGGACGCCCATCCACTGGACGACTCCCACCTTCGACAACAGAAGCTCCTAGACGTATCCCCGCGTCGGTGGCCTGGGTCGCGTTGAACGGGCCACCGACCGGGGAGGCGATGCCTCTTCAAGACGCCGGAACAGGAACGCATCAAGACTCACTATGAGACAGAAACCGAACGAGCGATGAGCGTGGATCAACAGGGTCCACGGCAAGGCAGCCCTCCCGTGGCGCGTCGAGCGCGGCGAAGGTTGGCGGGTTGCGTCCTCGTCGCGGTCGGCCTCATGGCCGGGGCGGTCGCAGCCCTGGCCGGACTCGCCGGACCCGGCGCCGTGGCCCGTGCGGACACGACGCCGAACAACAACGACAATCCCTACTTCACGCTCTCAATGAGCGCGGCTTCCACGCAAAACCTGGCCGACGGGCAGGCCATGCCGTTTACCGTCACGCGCACGGCACTCGGGACGAGCGCGGGTCTCGAGATCGCGGCCGTCGGAACAGGGTGGTGTGCATCCGATGTGCAGCTTCCCGTTTCGGAGGATCCGGGCAATCAGACGTTCAACTCGTTGACAACCGGGTTTCCGCTGGTCAACGCGACCACCCCTGGCGCGCCTCCCGAGAACTGCCTCGATTACGTCAACTCCGATCTCAGCGCCGTCGTCTCCAACGGTTCGTCGTTGCCGACCATTGCCCCGCAGCCGAACGCCGTGACCAACGTCGCCGGCACCCAGGGCGACTACCCCACGGTGAGTGGCCAGGCGCTGGCCGAGGAGGGCGAAGGAGGCGAACAGCCCGTGCCTTTCAACGGCATCTCGGTGAACTGCCTGCCCAGCCAATCCTGTACGTTCGCCCTCGCCGTCTGGACCGAGAACGTGCTTACACCAGGGCAGAACGCCGTCTACTTCCTCGGGGTCCCCGTGACGTTCGTTGACTCGTCGGCGGGTCTCGCCTGCAGCAGCCCGGCCGACGGACAGATCAACAGCGAGAGCCCTGACCGTCTCGGCGAGACGATCACGCAGCTGGGCATCGATGCCTGCCAGAGCGGTTATGCCGGGGGTCTGGGGCTGACGTTCAATCTCGGCTCTGGGACGAGCGACGACGACGCACTGTGCGCGTTCGACAGCGGGAACGTCGACTTGGCCTACAGCGCTGTCAGCGATGGCGATCAAAGTCCCGCCTTCTCGCCGGCGAACTGTGAGGGGGGCGCTGCACCGGATCGCTCGTATGTCGCGATACCGATCGCACTGAACGCCGTGGTGCTCGCACACTCGGCCAACCTGGTGCAATCGCCTCCGTATCCGAGCTTCGGGACGGCCGTGACGGGCTATCCCCAGCTCAAGATCACCGACGCGCAGTTCGCCCAGCTCGTGAGCAACGGTGGCTACGAAGACGTGTCGGGGAGCAGCCAGGAGACGAGCGACTCCGGCACGTGGGGAAGCCAACTGGGCCAGGGACTTCTGGCCCTGAATCCGACCTTGTCGAGCGGCTACCAGGACTCGTGTGCGAACTGCGTGATCGTCGGCGCCGGATCAGGCGTCGGCGTGGCCGCCACGTCGGGAACCGACGGTACGACGTATCTCGCCACGAGGTTTCTCGTCGCGACGGCACCGACAGAGTTGATGAGCGCGCCCGATGCCGAAGCCGCCTTTCCGTCCAAAGCATTGGGCACCAGCTCGAACTTCGGCGCGCCACCCCCGGCCTACGACGTCCAGACCTACACGGGGCGCTCCATCCTCGGCCACTACACCACGCCATTGTCGGGCACCGCGTGGTGGGCTTTGACCGATGCCGCCACGGCGGCCGCGACCTGGGGCGGGCTGGACGACTTTGCGCTGCAATCGTCCGACTCGCTCTCGGCTACTCCTGGCGATGCGACCTACGTCGCTCCAACCGCCGCGTCCCTGCAAGCAGCAGCGGCGAACATGACGGCGCAACCCGACGGCACGTTGCTGCCCGATCCCCAAGGCGGACCGGTCGATGGTGTCGAGCCCTACCCGCTCACGTACGTCGAGTACGCCATTGCTCCGGCGCAACCCCTGCTCAACGCGGACTGCACGGCCGACACCGCGGCCGAGACCGCTTTGAACGAGTGGCTGATGTACCTCGTCAGCCAAGGCCAGAAGGAACTGCCGGCGGGGATGGCCCCGCTCACGAGCTCCCTCGACATACAGGCGCAGGCCGCCATTGCCAAGGTCGGAACGGCGACGCCTGCGTGCACCCCCACTCAAGCCCCCGGTTCGAGCGGGGCCTCACCGTCACCGTCGGACGTTGGCTACCCGACGGCGCAGTCGGGACTCGAGGGCGTCACTCCGCTGCCCTTCGCCGACTCCTCCTACCTGGGTCTCGCCGACGCCGCCTCCCTCTCGAAGTTCTTGAAGTTGAAGGACGGCAAGGGCCACGCGGGCGCCCCGGACACGACGGCCCGGGCGGCTGCCGTGAGCCTGGCCGCGTTCGGAAAGATCTCGTCCGACGGCTGGGCCCTTCCGCTCCTCGGCATCCTCATTTTGATGCTGCTGGTACCAGGCCTCGTGTTCTTGGCCTCCCGCCGCACACCGCGCTTCGCCCCGAGTGAGGCGGCCTCCCCGCAACCCGACCCGCAAACGCAGTCCCCCGTGGACGGCGGTGCGGTCACATGACGATGACGCAAACGCCCACGCCAGAGGTGGTCGGTCGCCCCGAGTTCTCGGAGCCGCCCGAGGCGACACCCCCGAAACCTGCGGGTGGCACCGACGACGCCAAACCAGTCGGGCGCCGACGCCGAGGCCGTCGCCAGATATTTGTCGGGGCGGTCGCCGCGCTCCTCGTGTTCTTCATCGCCGTCGGTGCGGCGATCTACGGAGTCGGCTCCCTCGTGCATGCACGCGACCAGAGGGCCCTGATGGCCACCGAGCGGACGACCATCGCCAACGCCGCGATCCTTGACAAGGCCCTGGACAAGGTGACGCTCCCGACCAAGCCCCCGACGCCGGGGTCGCCCGTCGGCGTCCTCGCTATTCCGGCACTTTCCGTCAACGAGGTCGTGGTGGAAGGCGTCGGCCCGGGTCAGACCGTCTCGGGCCCCGGCCACGTACCGGGCACGTCCGGACTCGGACAACCGGGCAATGCCGCGATCGTCGGCCGCCATGCCGCCTTCGGGGCGGTGTTCGGACGCTTGGGTCAGCTCAAGCCCGGCGACAAGGTCCTGACAGCCACGACAGAGGGTCAGTCCGTCTACGTCGTGCGGCGCGTCGCCACGGTGACGATCGGGTCCGCGCCGGTGACGTCGCTCGACCACTTCTACCGGACCACGAAAGACAGCCGTTTGACGCTGGTGACCTCGGCTTCGATCGTTCCGGGCAACAGCAGCCGAGCTGTGGTCGTGACGGCACTCCTGCGTGGCAAGCCGTACGAGGCAACGCCGCAAGAGCATCGAGACCCCAATCAACTGGGCAACACGGGCGAATCCGGAGCCTGGGGTGAGTTGATCCTGAGTTTGCTGGGCTTTGCCGTTGTCGTTCTGGGTGCGCTGTATCTCTATCGACGTTGCACCGCCCGGTCTGCCTACCTCTTGAGTACCGCGCCCCTCGTGGCGCTCACGGTCCTGGCGGCCGAAAGCATCAGCCGCATGTTCCCCGCGTGGATGTGATCCGCGTGCCCTCCACCGAATGCAAGAAAGGCCTCACCGAATGCCACAGCGCAAATCAGAGTCCCGCGTCTCCGAGGAGCAGTCGGGCCGTACGGACCCGAGCATGAGGAGCGATGTGGCGATGTCCCCGTCGAAACGATCGATGCACCAGAGCCAACAGGAGGAAACCGTGACCCGATCCGACGAAGTTGCGAGCAACGCGCCGGCGAAGTCCCGCCACACCCGGACAGCGGGCTGGCGGGGATATGCGACCGGCCTGGTCGCACTCGCCAGCGTCCTTGGCGTCGCGCTCGTGCCGGCTCTGGGCACCTCTCCCGCTGGTGCGACCGGACCGGCGCTGACCGTCGTGACCGGTCACGCCG
>DATDIE010000392.1:0-2366 GCA_036521235.1 Acidimicrobiales bacterium
CCCCTGCAGGAGCTCCTGGCGCTCTTCGAGGGCGTCAAGGTCAACGCGGCCGGGGCGGACGACCACGCCGACTGGCCGGTCGACCAGCGGCTCAGCCAGCGCATCATCGACGGCAACCGCAACGGGCTCGAGGACGACCTCACCGAGGCGCTCGAGAGCGGCCTGACCGCGCTCGAGATCGTCAACGACATCCTGCTGGCGGGGATGAAGGTGGTGGGCGACCGCTTCGCCACGGGCGAGATGCAGCTGCCCTTCGTGCTCCAGTCGGCCGAGACGATGAAGACGGCGGTCGCGTTCCTCGAGCCGCACATGGAGAAGTCGGACCAGGGCGGCAAGGGGACGGTCATCCTCGCCACGGTCAAGGGCGACGTCCACGACATCGGCAAGAACCTCGTCGACATCATCCTGACCAACAACGGCTACGTCGTGATCAACCTCGGCATCAAGGTCGGCATCAACGAGATGATCGCCGCGGTGGAGGAGCACGAGGCCGACGCCATCGGCATGAGCGGGCTCCTGGTGAAGTCGACGCTCATCATGCGCGAGAACCTGGTCGAGCTGAACGGCCGGTCGATGGCGACGATCCCCATTTTGTTGGGTGGGGCGGCGCTCACCCGCACGTACGTCGAGCGGGACCTGCGGGAGGTCTACGAAGGCCGCCTCTTCTACGGCCGCGACGCGTTCGAGGGCCTGCGCACCATGGACCGCCTCGTCGAGCTGAAGCGCTCCGGCGAGGAGGACCCGCTCTTCGGGCGTGAGATCTCCGAGCGCAACGTGCCGCGACGCTTCGACAACAAGGAGACCGGCCCGGTGGAGGGCCAGCCCGCCCGCTCGGACGTGGCGGCCGACAACCCACTCTTCCGGCCGCCGTTCGTCGGGAGCCGGATCGCCAAGGGGATCCCGCTCGACGACGTGGCCGAGTACCTGAACCTGACGGCGCTGTTCCGCAACCAGTGGGGCTTCCGCCCCCAGGACGGCGAGGACGACCCGGCGTTCAAGGAGCGGGTCAAGGCGACGCTGCGTGAACAGCTGGCGAAGGCGAGGGAGGCCGACATCCTCGTGCCCCAGGTCGCCTACGGCCACTTCGCCGCCAACGCGGAGGGCAACGACCTGGTCGTCTGGAAGGACGAGTCGCGCTCGTCGGAGTGGATGCGCTTCACGTTCCCGCGCCAGCGCAAGGAGCCGTGGCTCTGCATCAGCGACTTCTTCCGCCCGGCCGACTCGGGCGACGAGGACTTCGCCTCCTTCATGCTCTGCACGATCGGCGCGCAGGCAACCGAGGAGGCGAATCGCCTGCGCGCCGAGAACCACTACCAGGACTACCTGTTCCTGCACGGTCTCGGCGTCGAGATGGCCGAGGCGACCGCGGAGTACTGGCACCGGCGCATCCGCGAGGAGCTCGGCTATGCGGACCAGGACGGCCCGACGCTGACGGGGCTGTTCCGCCAGCAGTACCGGGGTGGCCGCTATTCGTGGGGGTATCCGGCCTGCCCCGATCTCGATGACAACGCCAAAGTTGTGGAGCTTCTGGGGGGGGACCGCATCGGCGTCACGGTGAGCGAGGGATTCCAGATGGAGCCCGAACAGACCACTGACGCGATCATCTGCCACCACCCGGAGGCCAAGTACTTCGTCGCGTGAGCGGCTTCGGCGAGCGCCGGCCGGTGAGCCGACGCCCGGCCCGCATCGGATGGGAAAGGGCGCAGGCGCTGTGGTCGTCGGGCGCGCTGGTGTTGGTGGGCGCGCTCGCGCTGGTGTTGGTGGGTGCCGGTCCCGGCCTTGCGTCTGCAGCGACGCACCCGACCGAGCCCCTCGACCAGGTCGCATTGTCGAGCGTGGGCGGGGACTACACGGTGACCTCGCAGGGTTCGGTCGATGCGTCGTCGTTCGCGGCGAGCGCGCAAGGCCAGGGCGCGGCCGGTCGCGCCCTGAGCGAGCTGGGCCACCAGGTCTCGTCCTACCGACGGAGCTGGCAGAACAAGGCAGGCACCAACGAGGTCCAGGACCTGCTGGTGCGCTTTCCCACCGCCGCGTCGGCCACCGCTTTCGTGGGCGCCGTCCGCCATTCGCTCGATTCAGCCGAGATCATCAGCGAAGGCCCGCTCTCCTCGGTCCCGAGCGCCCAGCGGACCACCTACTACTCGACGGCGTCCAATGCGGGCGTCGGCCAGGCCGTGACGATGCAGGCCGGCGAATACGTGGACGTGCTCTCGTTCTTCTCCGAGACGGTCGGCAATCCCGGCCCGATCAACGCCGGCACGGTCGAGCGGGTCGCCGCGGCCCAATGGGCCTCGATGGGCAAGGCGCCGGGCGCCCGCGAGGCGGTCACCACGGCCAAACCGGGCACGTCGGGCAGTGGCGTGGGG
>DATDIE010000393.1:0-5239 GCA_036521235.1 Acidimicrobiales bacterium
ACCGCCGCGTCGACCTTCGGCGCACCGAGCACGCTGTACGGGTGATCCTCGCCGAGCGCGGGGAACGCCTCGAGCGGCCGCTCCACCCGCTCCGGTGCGTAGCCGAGGACGTCGATCGTCGCCCCGCCCAGCTGCAGCGAGCCGACACCGGTCGCGATCACCGTGACGGGGACGCCGGCGTCCGCCAGGCGCAGCGCGCAGCTCAGTCCCGCAAGCCCCGCGCCGACGACGATGACCCTGCTCATGCGGCGACCTGGGTCGACACGAGAGCGGGGAAGGGTGTGGGGAACCGGGGTGTTCGCCACGGGTTCAGAAGAAGGGGGCCGCGTGGGGGAACCCTGGTTTCCCCCACGAAAGCGAGCCAAAGGCGAGCGTTGTTCATGCCGGAAGGTGGTCGATGTCGAGCGCCCCGTGGTGGAGCCAGTCGTCGAGCCGGCCCTGGCGGGCCTGCCGGCCCGAGATGACCGGATGGACGCCCTTCCACCGCTCCTCGACGAACGCGCGCAGGGCCGTGTTCGCCGTGGACGCGTCCATGTGCCCCTCGCCGGTCAGCAGCGCCGCGGCGCGGGGGATACAGAAGCCGCCCTGGCACGGCCCCATGCCGAGGCGCGTGGCCCGGCGCAGATCGTCCAGGCTCGTCGTCGGGTGGGCGACGGCCGCATCGAGCAGCATGCCCCGGGTGACGAGCTCGCACTCGCAGATCACCTGCTCGTCGTGCAGGTTGCGCTCGCGGGCGGCCAGCCGCTCCCCGACGCGGTGGGTGTGGCCGTCCTCGGAGCCCGGCAGCAGCTCGTCCGCCGTGGTGCACGGGAGGTCGACGCCGAGGTGCCGGCAGACCGCATCGACCGTCACCTCCGCCATCAGCCGGAACGTCGTCAGCTTGCCCCCGGTGATGGTGAGGAACCCGCCAACGCCCTCGCGCTCGCGGTGGTCGAGCAGGGTCAGGTCGCGCGTCAGCTCGCGCGTCGGCGCGCCGGCGTCGGCCTCGCTGTAGAGCGGCCGGATGCCGGCCCACGCCCGCAGTACCCGCGTCTCGCGGATGTGCGGGATCATCTCGCTGCCGTCGTCGAGCATCTGACGCACCTCGTCGGCCGGGACGCTCGTGTCATCCGGATCGTCGGTCGAGACGTCGGTGGTGCCGAGCACGCACACGGTGTGCGCGGGCACGAGGATGTCGCTGTCGGCCGGCATGCGGCAGCGGTTCACGACCGCGTGCGTGAGCCGGTGGTTCAGCGCCACCATGATTCCGCGGCCGCCGCGGACATGCACGTCGCAGCCCGCCATCGCCGCCACCCGCCCCGCCCACGCGCCGGTGGCACTGACGGTGATCTCGGCCCGCACCTCCGACTCCTCGCCCCTGCGCACGTCGCGCAGGCGGGCGCCGCGGACCGCGTCACCCTCGACGATCAGCGAGACGACGTCGTGGTGGCGGAGCACCGTGCCACCGCGGCGCTCGACGTCGTCGGCGCACGACCCGACCAGCCGCCAGGTGTCGACGGCGCCGTCGGGCACCGTGAACGCGCGGGTGATGCCGGGGTGCAGGCGCGGCTCGCGCCGCAACGCCTCGGCCGCCCCGATCTCCTCCCCGTCGATGCCGGCCTCGGCGCATGCAGCCAGGAAGCCGTCGGCATATCCCTGGTCGTCGTCCGGCGTGCACACGAAGAGCCCGCCGGTGTCCTCGACGCAGTGCGAGGCGATCCGGCGCAGGACGCGGTTCTCGTCCATGCACTCCCGGGCGGAGCGAGGGTCCTTGACCACGTAGCGCCCCCCGGAGTGGAGCAGCCCGTGAAAGCGGCCCGTGGTGCCCTCGGCCAGGTCACTGCGCTCGACCAGCACCACGCGCAGGCCGCGCAGCGCGGCGTCGCGGGCCACCCCCAAACCGGTCGCACCACCCCCCACGACCAGCACCTGCGTCTCGATCACACCGGAACCTTACGCCTCGCCCGCGCACGCGCCGGAGGGGCCGGTGTCCCCCCGCCGGCCCCTCCCGTCGCGCTTCGCATCATGGAGCTATTGCTCGTCCTGCTCCTGGCCCTCGGCGAAGCTGCCCTCGTGCTCGTCGTCCTCTTCCTCCTCCTGGCCCTCGGCAAAGCTGCCGCGGTGGAGGTGGTCGGGGTGCTCCGACTCCTGTCCTTCGGCGAAGTCGCCCTCGTGCTCGGCCGGCGGCCGCTCTTCCTCGCCCTCGGCAAAGTCACCGTGGCGCTCGTCGCCCTCTCGGCGTTCAGGCATTTGCGTGCTCCTCGGACTCGACCCAGTCGAACGTGCGTGTCACCGCCTTCTTCCACATGCGGTACTCACGGTCGCGCCGGTCCGCATTCATCGCGGGAGTCCACTCGTGGTCCTTGCCCCAGTTGGCGCGCAGGTCCTCGATCTCGCCCCAGAACCCGACCGCCAGGCCGGCGGCGTACGCCGCGCCGAGCGACGTCGTCTCGGCCACCTTCGGCCGGATCACCGGCACGTCCAGGATGTCGGCCTGGAACTGCATCAGCAGGTCGTTCTGCACCATCCCGCCGTCGACCTTGAGCGACTCGAGCTCGACGCCGGAATCGGCATTCATCGCGTCGACGACCTCCTTGGTCTGGAACGCCGTCGCCTCGAGCACCGCCCGGGCCAGGTGGCCCTTGTTCACGTAGCGGGTGAGGCCGACGATGGCGCCGCGGGCGTCGCTGCGCCAGTACGGCGCAAACAGGCCCGAGAACGCCGGCACGAAGTACGCGCCGCCGTTGTCGTCGACGGTCTTCGCCAGGCCCTCGATCTCGGGTGCATCCGAGAAGAGGCCGATGTTGTCGCGCAGCCACTGCACCAGCGACCCCGTGACGGCGATCGCGCCCTCGAGGCAGTACACGGCGTCCTGCTCGCCGATCTTGTAGCCGACCGTCGTCAGGAGGCCGTTCTTCGACTGTACCGGCTCCGTGCCGGTGTTCAGCAGCAGGAAGTTGCCGGTGCCGTAGGTGTTCTTGGCCTCACCGACCGAGAAGCACGTCTGGCCGAAAACGGCGGCCTGCTGGTCGCCCAGGATGCCGGCGACCGGGATCCCGTCGAGCACGCCCTTCGCCTTCGCGTACTCCATGCTCGACGACTTGATCTCGGGCAGCATCGCCCGCGGCACGCCCATCGTGTCCAGGATCTCGTCGTCCCAGTCGAGCGTCGCGAGGTTCATCAGCATCGTGCGCGACGCGTTGGTCGGATCGGTGATGTGGACGCCGCCGTCCGGCCCGCCGGTCAGGTTCCACACGACCCACGTGTCCATGTTCCCGAAGACGATGTCGCCGCTCTCCGCGCCTTCGCGGACGCCGGGGACGTTGTCGATCATCCACTTGATCTTCGGGCCGGAGAAGTAGGTCGCGAGCGGCAGGCCCACCTTCTGGCGAAACCGGTCCTGGCCGCCGTCGCGGGCGAGCTCGTCGCAGATGCGGTCGGTGCGTGTGTCCTGCCACACGATCGCGTTGTGGACGGGCGTGCCGGTCTTCTTGTTCCAGACGACCGTCGTCTCACGCTGGTTGGTGACGCCGACCGCGGCTAGGTCGGACGTCGACAGGCTGCCCTTCTCGAGCGCGCCCTTCACCACCTCCTGCGTGCGATCCCAGATCTCCGTCGGCGAGTGCTCGACCCAGCCGGGCTGCGGGAAGATCTGCTCGTGCTCCTTCTGATCGATCGAGATCACCTTGCCGGCGTGGTCGAACACCATGCACCGGGTGCTGGTGGTTCCCTGATCGATCGCGGCAACGTACTTGGACATCCGCCTCGCCTCCTAGGAGATCGGGAACAACGCGTGGTGGGCGATGCCGCCCAGAAGGCCGCCGATCAGAGGACCGACAACCGGTACCCACGAGTATGCCCAGTCCGACGCCCCCTTACCGGGGATCGGCACGAGCGCGTGGATGATACGGGGGCCGAGGTCGCGCGCCGGGTTGATCGCGTACCCCGTCGGCCCGCCGAGTGACATGCCGATGCCGACGACGATCAGCGCGACGAACAGGACGCCGGTGCCGCTCTGCGCGATGCCGGAGTTGCCCGTCACGGAGAAGATGCCGAAGACCAGGACGAACGTCCCGATGATCTCGGTCACGAGGTTCCAGGCGTAGTTGCGGACGGCGGGGCCTGTCGAGAAGACGGCCAGCTTGAGCCCCGGATCCTCGGTGTCCTTCCAGTGCAGGTAGTACGCCAGATACACCAGGAACGCGCCGATGAAGGCGCCGCAGAACTCGCCGGCGATGTAGGTCGGGATCTTGTCCCCGAACGACGAGCTGAACCCGTCGTTCGCCCAGATGCCGAGCGTGACCGCTGGGTTCAGGCTGGCGCCGCCGTAGTCGGCGACCGAACCGGCGCCGATCATGACGGCAAGCCCCCACCCGAACGTGATCACGACCCAGCCCGAGTTCTGGGCCTTCGAGTGTGCGAGCAGGACGCCGGCCACGACGCCGCAGCCCATGAGGACCAGCAGTGCCGTACCGACCAGCTCCGGGAAGAAGACGGAGCCAGAGTTGAAGGTCAGAAGCGTCACGGCGACCCTTCCTCGCGGTCAGCCGTCGACACGAAAACGAACATGCGCCCTCCCTCCCGTTCTACGGGATGAGCCTGCCGGCCCGGCAGGCCCCTAGACATGAACGTGATTCGACATCACCGAACTGTGGCCGGAGTCACGCTAGTCGAGAAATACCCCTTTGTCAACTTCGTCACGCTCCAGTCGCAAACCCGCATGGGAAGAGGGAATTCACCCCCTTGCGGAGGCGGTCCGAGGGCGGCTCCCCCGCTCGGTTATGGTTCCCCGGTGCCCCCCACCGCCGACCACCGTCGGGACTGCCGCCGTGGGCAGGGCCCGCGTCCGGGAGGGACGTGATCAGGCGCTCGGAAGGGTTGCTCACCGGCCTCTCGTCGGTGCGGGTGCTGGCAGTGCCCGTGATCATGGCGCTCGTGCTCGCGAACGACGGCCGCGGGCTCGACGACGTCGCCGGCGTGCTCTTCGTGCTGGCGGCGGCGACGGACACGCTCGACGGCTACCTGGCCCGGCGCTGGGAGCTCGAGACGACGCTCGGCTCGTTTCTCGACACGACAGCCGACAAGCTGCTCACGTCGGGCACGCTCGTCGCCCTCGTCTCGGTCGGCCGGGCATCGGCCTGGATCGCCACGATCATCATCGGCCGCGAGCTCCTCATCATGGGCCTGCGCGGCCTGGTCGCCGCCGACGGCGGCGTGATGAAACCGTCGATCTGGGGGAAGCTGAAGACGAACACGCAGT
>DATDIE010000394.1:0-3055 GCA_036521235.1 Acidimicrobiales bacterium
TCCTCGATCCTGAACAACCCGAACACGGACCCCCACACGTTCGAGGCGAGCCCGGGCGTGGCGTCCGAGGCGAGCCGGGCGCAGCTGATCGTCCAGAACGGCGTGGGCTACGACGACTTCATGGACCACATCGAGGCGGCCGACCCGAGCTCACACCGCAAGGTGATCGTGGTCCAGAAGGTGCTGGGGCTGCCGACCGACACGCCCAACCCGCACCTCTGGTACTCGCCGCGGACGATGCCGGCGACCGCCAAGGCGATGGCCTCGGCCCTCGAGCAGCTCGAGCCCGCCCACAAGGCGTACTTCGCGCAGGCCCTCAAGACGTTCGACGACTCGCTGCAGCCGTGGGTCGACGCGATCGCCGCCTTCAAGGCGAAGTACGGCGGCACGGCCGTCGCCACGACCGAGCCGGTGGCCGACGACCTCCTCACGGCCATGGGCCTCAAGAACCTGACCCCGTTCGTGTTCCAGGCCGACGTCATGAACGGCGTCGACCCGGCGCCCGAGAACGTGAGCCTCGAGGACGGGTTCTTCACCAAGCACCAGGTCAAGGTGTTCTGCTACAACCAACAGGTGGTCGACTCCTTGACGACGTCGATCCGCCAGACCGCGCAGGGCGCCGGCGTGCCCGTGGTCGGGGTCTACGAGACGATGCCGACCCCGGGCTACGACTACCAGAGCTGGATGCTGGCGGAGGTCAACGCCATTCGGTCCGCCGTGGCCTCCGGGGTGTCGACCGAACACCTGTGACCGGGACCCCCAGCGCGTCGCCGATCCTGCGCGTCGACGGGGTCGAGGTCGTCCTCGGCGGGCGGCGCATCCTCGACGGCGTCTCCTTCGCGGTGGCACCCGGCGAGTTCACCGGGCTGATCGGCTCGAACGGCGCCGGCAAGACCACGCTGCTCCGCATCATCCTCGGCCTCCAGCGCTTCCAGGCCGGGCGCGTCCTCGTCGAGGACGGGGAGCACGCGGCCCGGCGCCACGGCGTCATCGGCTACGTCCCCCAGAAGACCCTCTTGGACGCGGACGTGCCGCTGCGGGCGCGCGACCTCGTCGGACTCGGGATCGACGGGAACCGCATCGGGCTGCCGTTGCCGTCGAAGCGGCGGCGAGCCCAGGTCGACGAGATGCTGCACGCCGTCGGCGCGGCGCACTTCGGCGAGGCGCGGGTCGGCACGCTGTCGGGCGGCGAGCTCCAACGTGTGCTCATCGCCCATGCGTTGATCAGCCGGCCCCGCCTGCTGCTCCTCGACGAGCCGCTGGCCAACCTCGACCCGGCCAGCGCGCACGACATCGTCGTCCTCCTCCACACGCTGACCGAGGAGCACGGCGTGGCCGTCCTGCTCTCCGCGCACGAGATGAACACGCTCATCCCGGTCATGGACCGCATCGTCTACCTGGCCGGCGGGCGCGCCGCCAGCGGTTCGGTCGACGAGGTCGTGCGCCCCGAGGTGCTCAGCGCGCTGTACGGGCACCCGGTCGAGGTGCTGCACGTGAACGACCGCCTCATCGTGATCGCCGGCCCGGGCCACGAGCACGAGTTCAGCGCGTCGATCCCCGTGGACCCCGCGCTCGAGCAGGGCTGAGCGGGTGGGCTGGCTCTTCGAGCCCGGGCTCTTCTCGAGCGGGCCCGTGCACACCGCGGCGCTCATCGGGGCGATCGTCGCCGTCACCTCCGCGGGCGTCGGGGTCTTCACCGTGCTGCGGGGGCAGTCCTTCGCCGGGCACTCGCTCGCCGACGTCGCCACCTCGGGGGGGTCCGGCGCGCTCCTGCTCGGCCTGAGCCCGCTGACCGGGTTCCTCGGCGGCGGGGTCATCGGTGCCCTGGCCATGGACCTGATCGGCGTCCAGCGCGTGCGCGACCGCGACCTGGCCACGGGCATCGTGCTCGGCGTGGCGACGGGCCTCTCCGCCCTCTTCCTCTACCTCGCGGCGACGAGCAAGGAGATCAACGGCGCCACCCAACAGATCCTCTTCGGGTCGATCTTCACGCTGCAGAGCTCGACGATCCCCCTGGTGCTGGTGTTCGGGTCGCTCACGCTCCTCGTGCTCGGGTGCATCGCACGCCCGCTCTTGTTGTGCTCGGTCAGCCCCGAGGCGGCCGCCGCCCGCGGCATCCCGGTCCGGCTCATCGGCTCGGTCTTCATCGTGGCGCTCGCGGTGGCGGTCGGCCTCTCTGCGCTGGCCATCGGCGCCATCCTCTCCACCGCGCTGCTCATCGGACCGGCCGCCAGTGCCCTGCGCCTGACGCGCCGGCTCTGGACGGCGGCGATCACGGCGGCGGTGCTGGGGGTCGCGACGACGTGGGTGGGCATCGCCCTGGCCTACGACAGCTACTACTGGGCCAGCTCACACCCGGACATCCCGGTCAGCTTCTGGATCGTGGCCCTGATCGTCGCGGTCTACCTCGTCAGCAGCCTTGTGGCGTGGGTGCGGCGCTGACGATGTTCTCCGGGTTCATGACCAACGCCTGGCTGGCCGGGACCGTCGTGGCGGTCGTCGCCGGCGTCGTCGGGCTCTTCGTCGTGCTGCGCGGTGGCGCCTTCGCCGCGCACGCCATCCCGAACGGCGCCTTCGCCGGTGCCGCCGCCGCCTACTGGCTCGGGACCAACGAGCTGCTCGGGCTCGGGATCTGCGCCGGTGCCTCCGCGCTGGCCATCGGCTCGCTCGGGCAGCGCAACCGGCGCGACGTCGCCACCGCGCTGGTGCTCGTGCTTCTGCTGGCGTCGGGCGCCCTGTTCCTGAGCCTGAGCGGCGGCTACGAGCCCGAGGTGTACGGGCTCTTGTTCGGCGAGATCCTCGGCGTGAGCTCGAGCCAGCTGCTGCCCATCACGCTGGTCGGCCTCGGGTGCGTCGTCGTGGTCGTCCTGGCCTGGCGCCCGCTGCTGCTCTCGACGGTCCTCCCCGACGTCGCCGAGGCTCGCGGCGTCCGCCTGCGCGTGACGGAGATCGCGTTCCTCCTCGTCGTGGCGGGCGCCACGACGGTGACGCTGCCGGTCGGGGGCGCGCGGCGCATCTTCAGCCTCATGTTCGGGCCGCCCGCCGCGGCGCGCTC
>DATDIE010000395.1:0-4733 GCA_036521235.1 Acidimicrobiales bacterium
GCGCAGCGACGCATGATCAGAAGTGCTTTGTGAGTCCTGCTGGCAATCGATAAGGAGCAGGCCGCAAATACAAGCCAATCGGCGTCGAATGCCCCTGAAACGCCCGGCAAGATCTCAGTCGCGGAGGCCTGAAGCCAACCCGGTCGGGTCGTACTGCGGGGTCTGCCAGAAAATCTCGATCCGGTTCACGCGGCCCTCGTCGTCGAGACCGAACACATAGGCCTCTTGGAAGTGCAGTTCCTGGGTCGGGTAGCCGAGGTGCTCGGTCACCCGCGCGAAGGCCGACAACCCGTCGCGCGCATACGTCACGATGCGGACGTCGTTGCGGTAGTCGGCGGGCACCGCCTCTTCGAGCAGGGCGATGTAGCGGTCCCGTCCGGCCACCCGGTCACCGAACGGCCCGACGCGTTCGACCTCCGGTGCGAGGACCCGTCGGAAGGACGCCCAGTCGCGTGCCGTCAGATGTTCGAAGAACTGCTCGATTGCGCCGCTCACGTCGACGTCGACGTCATGTCATCCGCGGTGTCATAACCCCAGCTCATAGCCCGCCTCCTCCCTTGCCGAAGTTACACCTAACGTGCGTTTGGCGACATGGGGAGAACAGTTGTCAGCTCGGGGCCACCGCCAACACCCGCCCGGGGTTCGAGGCGGCCACCCAGACCCCCGCGCTCACGGGCAGCAGCGCCCGCGGGTCCGTGCCGATGCCGAGCGTCTTGGACCCCGGCGCCGGCCACACGGTGCGAACCGTCTGCGCCGTGCCGTCGCCGACATAGACGTCGCCGCCGGACACCCCGAGCGCGAGCGGGTCCCCGCCCACCCGGATCGTCTGCGGCACCGTCACGCTCGTCGGCGACACCTTCGACACCGTCCCGTCCGCGGAGTTGGCCACCCACACCGCGTCCGCCCCCGTCGCCACGCCGATCGGGTCCTGCCCGACCGTCACCGTCTTTTGCTGCGTGGCCCCGGCGCCTGACCCACCGGCGGCCGGTGTGACGCGGGTCAGCAGGTCCGTCGTGCCGGTCACCCACAACGAGCCGAAGCCCGCGGCCACACGCACCGCGCCCGCCAGCACCCCCACCGGCGTCCCGGCCGTGCCGTTCTGCACGTCGATCGGCGTCACCTCGTTGTCCGCCAGCGACGTCACCCAGACGTCGCCGTTCAGCACCGCCATGCTGGTGGGTTCCGCCGGCACGGGAAGGCTGCGCTGCACCAGCAGCGTGGCCGGGTCCACCTCCACCACCTGGTTGTCGACCGCGTCGGTGACCCACAAGTGCCCGCCCGCCAGCACCATCGCGACCGGCCGTCCCGCCAGGTGGATCGAGTGCTCAACCTTGCCGGTGGAGGGGTCGAAGGCCAGCAACAGGTCGCGCAGGTCGTCGGTGACCCAGGCGGACCCGCCGTGCTCGACGACGGCCGACGCCGAAGGGAGTTTGAGGAGTGTGGCCGACGACAACTTCACCTGCGGCGAATGGGATCCCTCCTGCACCGACAGGTGCGACGGCGGGCTCGACGACCCGAGCAGCACGAGCGGCAGCGTGATGGCGGCCACGACGACGACGATCGCGCCGATCGCAAGCCACGCCATGCGTCGACGGCGAAGGTCCGAACTACTCCCGCTGCCATGACCGCGCCGCGCGCTCTGCGCGCGCTGCGAGCGGTCCCGCCGGCTCTGCTCGAGCCGGCGCTGGCGACGGTTCTTTTGGGCCACTCGCGTGCCAGCTAGCGGAGCGTGCGCTCCAGCAGCTCCAGGACGCGGGAGACCTGCTCCGAAACGGTCCCTGAGCTGGGCGAAAGCACGAGGTCCGGCGCGGCGGGCGCCTCGTAGTCCGCGTCGATCCCGGTGAAGCCGGGGAGCTGACCCGCTCGGGCCCGGGCGTAGAGGCCCTTGGGGTCGCGCCGCTCGCACTCCTCGAGCGAGGTGTCGACGAAGACCTCGAGGAACGGGAGCCCGACGTCCTCGTGCAGCATTCGGATCAGGCGGCGGTCGTCTTCGAAGGGGCAGATCAATGCGATGAGCGCTAGCGAGCCCGACTCGGCGAACATGCGCGCCACCTCGCCGGCACGGCGGACGTTCTCCTTGCGGTCGTCGTCCGAGAACCCGAGATCGCCGTTGATGCCGTGACGCAGGTTGTCCCCGTCCAAGAGGAACGCGTGCCGCCCGCTCTGCACGAACGCCTCCTCGACCCCGGCCGCGACGGTCGACTTCCCCGCACCCGACAGCCCGGTGAAGAGGACCGTCGCGCCCTGCGCCTCGAGCGCGGCGTAGCGGTCGGCCCGGGTCAGGCGCCCGCTGTGGCGTACGACGTTCGGGCTGGCGTGCGTCGTGGCGATGACCCGGATCACGCCCGCGCCGGACGTGGCGTTCGTCTGGGAGTCGATGACGATAAAGCTGCCCGTCGTGCGGTTCGTGCCGTAGTCGTCGACGAGCAGCGGTTCCGTGGTGTGGAACGACACACGCCCGATCTCGTTCAGCTCCAACGACGTCGCGCTGTCGTCGCGGCGCAGGCCGTGCATGTCCAGGCGGTATTGCAGCGACGACACCGTGGCACGCACGGTCCGGGTCGAGTGCTTCAGCAGGTACGAACGTCCCTCCGACAGCGGCGCGCGCTCGTCCATCCAGCACACCGTCGCCTCGATGTCGTGGGAGTTTGTCGGCCGGTTGTTCGGCCGGCACAGCACGTCACCCCGCGACACGGCGATGTCGTCCTCGAGCGTCACCACCACCGCCATCGGGGGGAACGCCTCGGAGACCTCGCCGTCGGCCGTGACGATCGACGCCACCCGGGACGTGGTCCCCGTCGGCAGCACCAGCACCTCGTCGCCGGGGCGCAGGACGCCGGAGGCCACGGTGCCGGCGTAGCCGCGGAAGTCCGGGTTGTCCGGAGTTTGGCTGCGGATGACGTACTGCACGGGGAAACGCGGGTCGATGAAGTTCTCGTCGCTGCCGATGTAGACCGACTCGAGGTGGTTGAGCAACGGTGCCCCGCCGTACCACCACATGTTTTCCGAGCGGCTGACGACGTTGTCGCCCTTCAGCGCGGAAATGGGGATGAAGATGATGTCGTGGACGTTGAGCCGGGCGGCGAACTCCATGAAGTCGGACTCGATCCGCTCGTACTGCGCCCGGTCCCAGTCGATCAGGTCCATCTTGTTGACGCAGACGACCATGTGGGGCACGCCCAGCATGGACGAGAGGAAGGCGTGACGCCGCGTCTGCTCGATCACGCCCTTGCGGGAGTCGATCAGGATCAGCGACACGTGCGCCGTCGAGGCCCCGGTCACCATGTTGCGCGTGTACTCGGTGTGACCCGGCGTGTCGGCGATGATGAATTTGCGCTTGGGGGTGGCGAAGTAGCGGTACGCCACGTCGATCGTGATGCCCTGCTCGCGCTCGGCCCGCAGCCCGTCGGTCAACAGCGCCAGGTCGGTCTCGACGGCGCCGCGCAGCTCGCTCGTGCGTCGGATCGACTCGAGCTGGTCCTCGAAGATGCCCTTGGCGTCGTACAACAGCCGCCCGATCAGCGTCGACTTGCCGTCGTCGACCGAGCCCGCCGTGGCCAGGCGGAGGAGCTCCATCAGAAGTACCCCTCGCGCTTGCGGTCCTCCATGCCGGCCTCGCTGATCCGGTCGTCCGCCCGCGTGGCGCCCCGCTCGGTCAGCCGGGTCGCGGCCACCTCGTCGATCACGAGGTCGATCGTCACCGCACTCGACTCCACGCAACCAGTGCAGTCGGCGTCGCCCACGGTGCGGAAGCGCACCGTCGCCTCGAAGGGCGTCTCGTCGGGCTCGAGGGTGAGATGCGGGCCCGCCGCCATGAGCATGCCGTCACGCTGCACGACCTGGCGCCGGTGCGCCAGATAGATCGACGGCGTCTCGATCCGCTCCTGCCCGATGTAGTTCCACACGTCGAGCTCGGTCCAGTTCGAGAGCGGGAAGACGCGGATGTGCTCGCCCTTGTGGTGCCGGGCGTTGTAGAGGTTCCACAGCTCGGGGCGCTGGTTCTTGGGGTCCCACTGGCCGTACTCGTCACGGAAGCTGAAGATGCGCTCCTTCGCCCGCGCCTTCTCCTCGTCTCGCCGCGCCCCGCCGAACACCGCGTCGTGCCTCCCCTCGCGGATCGCCCGCAGCAGCGTCGGCGTCTGCAGCCGGTTGCGCGTGGCTCGGGGCGACGTGTCCTCGACCGTGCGGCCGGCGTCGATGTCGTCCTGCACCGAGGCGACGAGCACCTTGACCCCGACCGCGGCGGCGTAGCGGTCGCGGAACTCGAGTACCTCGGTGAAGTTGCGGCCCGTGTCGACGTGCAACACCGGGAAGGGGATCGGCGCCGGCCAGAACGCCTTGCGCGCCAGGTGGAGCATGACGATCGAGTCCTTGCCCCCCGAGAACAGCAACACCGGGCGCTCGAACTCCGCCGCCACCTCGCGGAAGATGTGGATCGACTGGGCCTCGAGCGCGCGCAGGTGCGACAGCCGGTAGCCCGAATGCGCGCCGCTGTCCGCGCCGTCAGGGTCGGTCACCGACCGTGCTGTCGCCACTCGAGGCTCCCTCCCTCCAGGCACCTTTGCGGGAACGCCGGAGGGCGTTCCGTCCCTACGTCCCGGGTGCAAAAACCATAAACGGTGGGGGAGGTGTCACGGGCGGTTCGGGTTACGGGCCGGCCGCCGGAAGGGGACCGGCGGCACCGGCGGGGCCGGACACATGTCGAACCTGCTCACGCGCCCGTTCGGGGTGCG
>DATDIE010000396.1:0-2758 GCA_036521235.1 Acidimicrobiales bacterium
ACCTGGCGCAGATGGCGGGTCAGCCGCCGGGTGTCGACCCCGGTGATGGCGGAGAGGTCATGGCGCACGAGGAAGCTCTCCAGCCCCTCGGTGGCGCGCCAGTTGGAGGGGACGACCGTGAGATCGCGCACGACGACGCCCCGGCAGTACGGCGTGGCGGCCTCGTCGTCGTCGGCGTTGGAGCCGTAGTTGCCGATGTGCGTGTTGGTGAACGAGATCACCTGTCCGGCGTAGGACGGGTCGGTGATCACCTCTTGGTACCCGCTCATCGCCGTGTTGAAGACGAGCTCGCCGGTGGCGACCGGGACCGGCGCGCCGGCGGCCTCGCCGGCGAACACGGCGCCGTCGGCCGTCACCAAGAGCGCGGGCGCCCGCGTTGGGGAGTCCGTCGTCGTCACCGCTGCGCCACCCCGTCGATCACGACCGGCTCGCCCCGCAACACGGTGTGGCGGACCGCACCGGAGAAGGAGCGCCCGGCGTAGGGGGTGTTGCGGCTCCGGCTGGCGAGGCGCTCCGGATCGACGACCGTCGTCGCCGTGGGGTCGAACACGCACAGGTTCGCCGCCGCTCCCGCTTCGACGGGGCCGCCGTGCGCGCTGTGCCCGCCGACCCGGGCGTCGGTCGTGGTCAGGCGCGCGATGCCGGCGGGCTGGGTGCTCATCAGTGCGAAGACCCGCTCGGGCCCGAGCCGCGACGACAGCACCTCCCACGCGATCGGCAGCGCCGTCTGCAGCCCGAGCATCCCCGGCGGCGCCTGGTCGAACGGCGCGTCCTTGGCCTCGGGCGCGTGCGGCGCATGGTCGGTGGCGATCGCGTCGATCGTGCCGTCGCAGAGGCCGTCGACCACGGCGGCGACGTCGGCGTCGGTGCGCAGCGGCGGGTTCACCTTGAAGACCGGGTCGTAGCCGGCGACCGCCGCGTCGGTGAGCAGCATGTGGTGCGGCGCCGCCTCGGCGGTCACCGCCAGCCCTTCGGCCTTGGCCCGGCGCACGAGGTCGACCGACCCCGCCGTCGAGAGGTGGAGGAAATGGACCCGGGCGCCGGTAAGGCGCGCCAGCGCGATGTCGCGGGCAACCATGGCCTCCTCGGCGGCGGCGGGCATGCCCGGGATCCCGAGCCGGCTCGACCAGGCGCCTTCGTGCATGGCGCCCTCCCCCGCCAGGCAGGCGTCCTCGCAGTGCTGGGCCAGCGTGACCCCGAGCCCCTTCGCGTAGTCGAGGGCGCGGCGCATGAGCGCGCCGTCCTGCACGCCCGCGCCGTCGTCGGTGAAGAGCGAGACGCCGAGCGACGCCAGCTCGCCGAGCGGCGCCAGCGCGTGGCCGGCGCGGCCGACGGTGATGGCGCCGGCCACGGCGACCTCGGCGGTGGCGGGCCGGCCCAGGTCGAGGATCTCGCGGGCGACGCCGGCCGAGTCGATGGGCGGCTCGGTGTTCGGCATGGCGACGACGGCGGTGTAGCCGCCGAGGGCGGCGGCACGCGCGCCGGTCTCGATGGTCTCGGCCTCCTCGCGCCCGGGCTCGCGCAAGTGCGTGTGCAGGTCGACCAGGCCGGGCCCGACCAGGCAACCGCCGGCGTCGAGCTCGGTGGCGCCCTTCGGCACGTCGAGCGCATCCGTCACCGCGACGACGGTGCCGCCGGCGACCGCGACGTCGGCGCGGCTCAGGCCGTCGGGGCCGACGACCGTGCCGCCGCGCACAACGAGGGTGATCTTGGCCTCAGGCAACGGCGGGCACCTCCGACAGACCGGGCCGCTCGCCGCCGAGCAGGAGGAAGAGGATCGCCATCCGCACGGCGACGCCGTTCGCCACCTGCTGCGTCACCACCGTGCGCGGCAGGTCGGCCACGTCGGAGGCGATCTCGACCCCGCGCACCATCGGGCCGGGGTGGGTGACGATGGCGTCGTCGCGCAGGCGGGCCACCCGGCGTGCCGTCAGGCCCCACCCGGCGGTGTACTCGCGCAGACTCGGCACGTACGAGCCGCTCCCCCGCTCGGCCTGCAGCCGGAGCAGGGAGATCACGTCGGCGTCGCCCAGCGCCTCGTCGAAGTCGGCGGCCACCTCGACGGGCCAACCCTCGAGCGACGGCGGCAGCAGGCTGCCGGGCCCCACCAGGGTGACGCGGGCGCCGAGGGCGGTGTAGGCGAGGATCTCAGAGCGGGCGACGCGGCTGTGTCGGATGTCCCCGACGATGAGGACGCGCAGGCCGTCGAAACAGCCGACGCCGAGCTCTTCGGGCGACGCACCCTTGCGCTCCGCCATGACCTGGCGCACGGTGAAGCAGTCGATGAGGCCCTGCGTCGGGTGCTCGTGCCAGCCGTCGCCGGCGTTGATGACGTGCGCCCGCTCGACCCAGCGGGCCACCTGGTGCGGCGCCCCGGCCGAGGAGTGGCGGATGATGACGGCTTCGATGCCCATGGCCTCGACGGTCTCCACCGTGTCGCGCAGGCTCTCGCCCTTCTTGACCGACGAGTTGGCGACGGCGAGGGAGAGCACGTCCGCGGAGAGGCGCTTGGCCGCCGTCTCGAACGAGAGACGCGTGCGGGTCGACTCCTCGAAGAAGAGCGTGGCGACGACCTTGCCGCGCAGGGTCGGGACCTTCGGGACGGAGCGCCGCTCCACCTCGGCGAACGCTTCGGCGACACGCAGGACCTCGGCGATGCCGTCACGCCCGAGGTCGGCGACCGAGAGGAGGTGTGGCGTGCTCACCTGTCCTCCAGGGTGCCGATCCAGACGCCGTCCTCGCCGACGTCGACCATCTC
>DATDIE010000397.1:0-6459 GCA_036521235.1 Acidimicrobiales bacterium
AGATTGTGGCATCGGGCGCCCGAGCCGGCCCGGCGCGCAACGACGGTGCGGATCGCTGGCAGCCCCCGGCGCCGGTCAGTACACTCCCGGCGGGCGGGTCAAAGAGGTGCCCGACGAGGTCCTCAATCGATCGACCATCTCCCCGGACAACAACCACAGTCTGGGAGGACTACACCGTGGCCCTCGAGGTACGTCGCAACACTCCCCTCACCACCGAGATCCGGGGTTCCAAGAACCACGCCCTCGTCATCTTGACGGGTGAGCTCGATGTCTCCACCGCCGGCCGGCTCTACGAGGAGCTGGCCGCACTCACCCGCGAAGGCATGATCCACGTCGCCCTCGACCTGAGGGCCCTGGAGTTCATCGACTCGACCGGCATCTCGGTCCTGATCGCCGAGCACAAGCGGACCGCCGCCGCCGGAGGAGAGCTGATCATCCTCACGCCCCACCGCAACGTCCGCCGCGTGTTCGAGGTCAGCGGCCTCATGGACGTCTTCGACGTGCTGCCGCAGGACGATGCGAGAGAAGGCGGCGCGGAGAGGGCGTAGTCCCCCGGGGCCTTACTCGGTCCTGAGCTGTCCGCCCTGCTGGGTCGAGTCGACGATTTCGCGCGCCAGGTGTCGACGACGCCATCGAGCGTCGACTCCAGGGTCTCAGAGATGACATCCGACGAGACGGCGGCGCGCGGATTTTGTTCGGAGGTACTTGCCATGGTCCTTCCCGGCAGAGCAAAGGTCGTCGGCCTAGATACCCGTCTGCGTTGCCCGTCACGCCGCCGAGGTCGCACGTTGTGTCGGACCGCCGAATATTTGCAACGTCTTTGGGTATCGAGGTTGCAAGCGGCGTTCTTGCTCTCACCCGAGGGCCCGCCAGGAACGAACGACGCTCGGAGTTCTGCCGCGTGCGCCGGAGGCCGGGTCTGTGATCCTCGGTGCTCCGGAGCCACTAGACCGGAACCACGTCCTCGGAGGTGACGACATGGAACACACCGAACCCAGCCAGGAGACCGACGAAGAGGAGCGGACCGACGCCGAGGCTCCGCACATGGCCGACCGTGCGGCCACCCCCGAAGAGGAGCGCCTGGCCGACGAGTCACGTGATCGGTTCGCCGGCGACGCCGAGGACGTGGCCGAAAAAGAGCGCGAGATGGGCGAGCGCGGCGCCAACCAGAAGGGTGAGGGTCGCATCCCCTGACCGAAGGGCCGGATTGGCCCCGGGGCCGTCCATATGGGGTCCTGTGACGGTTCGCTGAACGTTCCGTGAACTCAGAGGAAACTCAGGCCGCTGAACTGGGTATCTTCTCCGCCGTGGCGCAAACGGTCGAACAACCTGTCCTCCGCCTGTTCGGGCTCGTGCGCGAGGCCCTGGCCCGGGCGACGTGGGCCCTGCTGAACGGGGACCCCCAACTCGGCCAGGAGGTCATCGACGGCGACCAGGAGATCGACGACGCCACCGCCGAGGTGGAGCTCGAGGTCTGGTCCCGCATCGAGGCGGGCGACCATGCGAGCGGCGACCTCCGCGCCCTCGTCGGCATCCTCCTGATCGTCCCGGAGCTCGAGCGCAGCGCCGACCTCGCCGAGCACATCGCCCACCGGGCACTGACGAACATCGGGGCCGAGATGACGCCCGTGGCGCGGGGGATCGTCCAGCGCATGTCGGAGGTCGCCGCCGAGATGTGGCAGCTCGTCGCCGCCGCCTACAGCAATCACGACGCCCGCAGCCTCGAGCTCCAGGAAGAGGACGAGGAGCTCGACATCCTGCACGAACGACTGACGAACGAGATCGCCAAGGGCGACATGCCGACCGGCGTCACCGCGCAGGTCACGCTGATCTCGCGCTTCTACGAGCGGATCGGGGACCACGCGGTGAACCTCAGCCGACGCATCGCGGCGCTCGAGCAGGAGCCGCCGGACGACGCCAGGCCTTCCTAGGGCAGAGCGCGCTCCGGGACCACGGTGGCCGTCCGGCGGAGGACGAGCACGCCGTGGACGCGGTCGGCCTCGTCGAGGTGCCGCGGCGGGCCGGCCCAGTGCGAGAGTGGGTCACTGGCCGGGAACGAGTCCCTGATCTCGCTGTCGAGCCATCCGAGCCCGTCGGGCCGTCGCTCGACGACGTCCTCTTGCAGTTCGCCGTTCTGCTGCTGCAGCACGACCAGGTCCAACGCCTGTGGCGGGGAGTCAGCCATCGACTCAGGGCATACCCTCCGTCCGGAACCGGAAACGGCGGCTCCGTTCGGTCAAGATGACGGGCGTGGGGGGCCCACACCATCGCGCTGCGCTCGCCGGGGGTGCCTTCGTCGCGGCGGGTTGCGTGCTCGCCTCCTGCGGCGGTTCACCGGCCGCCCCCCACGCGGCGGCCCGGACGACGACGAGCAGCGTCGCCACGACGAGCACGTCCGTCGCGCCGTCCACCCCCGTGACCCGCCCGATGGTCACGGTCCCCAACGTGGTCGGTCTGAAGATCTCGGCCGCCCGTGCCGCCCTGCGCGGCGTGGGCTTTGTGACCGTTCCGTTCAATCCGGCGTGCAACAAGGGCACGCCGATCAGCCAGAGCGTGGTCGCATCGCTGTCCGTTCCGGGTAGACCGCCGGACGTGAAAGTGGGGGCGGTCCCGTTGGCCCCGGGCACCGAGCTCCCCAAGGGCGCCCGGGTCGGTATCACGTGGTCGGGCTGCTTCCCCGAAGGAAGCCCGGTCCCCCTCGTCACCGGCCTCGCGTTCACCCAAGCCAAGCAACTGCTCCGCCTGGCCGGGCTCGACTGGGCCTGCTTCTCGGTCGGGGCCGCACCGACCACGACGACCACCACGTTGGCCCCGACGACCTCTTCGACCGGCGGCGCCGCGACGTCGACCACCGCGTCGACCACGACCACCACGACGGCGCCCCACCACCCAGGGGTCCTGAGCCAAGCCACGCCGGCGGGCACGGTCGTGCACGCCGGCAGCGTGATCGACTTCGACATGCACCACTGCCCGCAATGACGACGGCCGGCGCCGGCGCGGCGGGACCAGGGCCCGGGCCACCCGTCGACCCCGATCTGGACATCACGTTCAACTCGGCCCGCGGGCGCTGGGTCCTGGCCGCCACCGTCCTCGGCACCGGCATCGCCTTCCTCGATTCGACCGTGGTCGGCATCGCGCTCCCCTCGATCAACCGTGCCTTCGGTGGCGGCGTCGGCACGCTCCAGTGGGTGGTCACCGGATACTCCCTCACGCTCGCCGCCTTCCTGTTGCTCGGCGGGTCGCTAGGCGACCGCTTCGGGCGTCGGCGGATGTTCTCGCTCGGCATCGCCTGGTTTGCCGTCGCATCCGCGCTCTGCGGCGTCGCGCCGAACGCCGGGTTCCTCGTCGTGGCGCGTGTCGTCCAGGGCATCGGCGGCGCCCTCCTCACGCCCGGCAGCCTCGCCATCATCCAGGCGTCGTTCCGGCCCGCCGACCGCCCGCGGGCCATCGGCGCGTGGTCCGGGCTGGGCGGGGTCGCCACCGCGGCGGGACCCCTGATCGGCGGATACCTCCTGGCGGCGGGCTCGTGGCGCCTGGTCTTCTACATCAACATCCCCATCGCGGTCTTCGTCCTCATCATCACGGCGCGCCACGTCCCCGAGTCGAGCGACCCGACGAACGTGGGACGGGTCGACACCGTCGGCGCCGCGCTCGCCGTGATCTTCCTCGCCGGCGTGACCTACGCCCTCATCGAGGGGCCGACCCGCGGGTGGTCGAATACGCTCGTCGTCGTCGCCCTGGTGCTCGCCGCGCTGGCGGCGCCCGCCTTCATCATCGTCGAGCGCCACGTGGCCGACCCGATGCTCCCGCTCGACCTGTTCCGCTCGCGCCAGTTCAGCGGGGCCAACGGCGTCACCTTCGTCGTATACGGGGCGCTCGGCGGCGCGCTGTTCCTCCTGCCGGTCGAGCTGCAGATCGTGGAGCACTACAGCGCGTTGAACTCGGGCCTCGCGCTCCTCCCGGTGACCCTGATCATGCTGCTCTTCTCGGCCCGTTCCGGCGAGATCTCGGCGCGCATCGGCCCCCGCCTCCAGATGAGCGTCGGGCCCCTCGTGGTGGGGGCCGGCCTGGCGCTGCTCGCCCGCGCCGCCGACCACGGCAGCTATTGGACGCAGGTGTTCCCGGCCGTCCTCGTCTTCGGTCTCGGCCTCGCCGTGACCGTGGCCCCGCTCACCTCGACCGCCATGGGTGCCGCACCGGCGGAGCACTCCGGCATCGCCTCGGCGGTGAACAACACGGTGGCCCGCGCCGCCAGCCTCTTGGCCGTGGCGGTGCTCCCGTTGGCGGCCGGCCTGACCGGCGTCGCCGGGCTCGCCCCCGCCGAGCTGGCCGACGGGTTCCGCACCGCCATGTACATCGCCGGTGCCACCTGCGTCGCCGGCGGCGTCCTCGCCATGCTGACGATCCGCAACCCCGCTCGGCCACCCGCCAAGGCGGCCGAGAAGTGTCCGTTCTCGTGCGGCGTGACCGTCCCACCGACCGCACAGCCGCTCGCCGCGGCCGCCGGCAGCGCGAGTTCCTGACGGCTCGACCCGGGGCACCACGCCGCGGGCCGGACGTGCGGGGTCCCCGCCGGTGGGCAAGGGTAGGGCCATGCCCCGCACGGCCCGCCCGGCCCCACCGAAGCCCTTCGAGCCGGCACCGCTCGGCCCGCTCACGCTGCGCAACCGGATCATCAAGGCGGCGACGTTCGAGGGTGTGATGCCGGGCGGCACGGTCAGCGACGCGCTGATCGAATTCCACCGGCGCGTCGCCGCCGGCGGCGCCGCCATGTCCACCGTCGCCTACCTCGCCGTCTCGCCCGAGGGCCGCACCGACCGCCACTGCCTCCTCCTCAACGAGGAGAACGTGCCCGGCCTCCGGCGGCTGACCGACGCCATCCACGCCGAGGGCGCCGCTGCCGCGGCCCAGATCGGCCACGCCGGCCCCGTGGCCAACGCCCGCTCGAACCACGCCCCCGCCCTCTCGCCCTCCGGCGGCTTCACCCCGATGGGCAGCCGACTGCACGCCATCGATCAGGCCGGCATCGAGCGGGTGGTCGAGGACTACCGCGCCGCCGCCACCCGCGCCGTCGAGGCCGGCTTCGACAGCATCGAGGTCCACGTCGGGCACAACTACCTGCTGAGCGCGTTCTTGAGCCCGAAGCTCAACAAGCGCCACGACCAGTTCGGCGGCTCCGTCGAGAACCGCGCTCGATTCGCCCGCACCGTCCTGCGCACCGTGCGCGACGCCGTGGGCGACCGAACCGCGGTCACGGCCAAGCTAAACATGGCCGACGGCGTCGACGGCGGCCTGTGGGTCGACGAGTCCGTCCAGGTCGCCACCCTCTTCGAGGCCGACGGCAGCCTCGATGCGCTCGAGCTCACCGGCGGCAGCTCGCTCGCCAACCCCATGTACCTGTTCCGGGGCGACGCCCCGCTCCGGGAGTTCGGCGCCACGCTCCCTCCACCTGTCCGCCTCGGCTTCCGCCTCGTCGGGGGCCGCTTCCTCAAGAGCTACCCCTACGAGGAGGCCTTCTTCCTCCCCTTCGCCCGCCAGTTCCGCGCCGCCCTGACGACGCCGATCATCCTCCTCGGCGGCATCACCGAGCTCGCCACCGTCGAGGCGGCCCTGGCCGAGGGCTTCTCGTTCGTCGCCATGGCTCGGGCGCTGCTGCGCGAGCCGGACCTGCCCAACCGCATGCAGGACGGCAGCGCCTCGTCCTCGCTCTGCATCCACTGCAACAAGTGCATGCCCACGATCTACTCGGGCACCCGCTGCGTCCTGGTGGCCGACCCCGCCGGGTCTGCGTAGATCGCGATCGTCCTCAGCCGGCGCCGAGCTGCGCCTCGAGGAGCCGCACGATCTCGGCCTGTTGCTCCTTGGCCGCAGCCGAGCCGCTACCCCCTTTGCCGGTCGTCCACTCCGCCAGTTGGCGCGGCGTCGAGCCCCGGCCGTTCGGACGCCGCGCGTCGGCACCGTGCGCCAGCAGCACCTCCACCGCCGCGGCGGACCGGTTGCGGATCGCCCGGTGCAGCGGCGTCGTGCCGCCCTTGTCGGCCGCATTCGGGTCGGCCCGCGCGGCGAGCAGGCGGCGGACGGTCTCGGCCTGACCGCCGGGGTCTCCGTGCCGGGAGCCGGGGCCGCCGTCGACGGCGTAGTGCAGCGGCTGGGCGCCGCGCCGGTTCACCGCCGCCACGTCGGCCCCCGCCCGATCAGCGTGTCGACCAGGTCGGGCGCGTGGGCGGCCGCAGCCACATGCAGGGCGGAATCGCCCGCGTAGACGTAGTGGCCGATGGCCTCGAGGAAGTGCTCCTTAGCCTCCGCCCTGGTGGCCCCCACCTCCGCCCGGGCCTGCGCCAGCTCCGGGTGCTCGGCGAGCAGCCGACGGGCCGTCCGCTCGTCCCCCGCGGCGATGGCCGCGATCAGCCCGGCGAGCCCGCCGCCGGCGTCGCCCACGGCCCGGCTGGGTTCTACGCC
>DATDIE010000398.1:0-3820 GCA_036521235.1 Acidimicrobiales bacterium
CTCGCTCAACAACGCGGGCGGCGTCAAGAACGAGGAGGCGGCGCTCGACCTCTACAACAGCGTGTTGGCCGAGGACTCGTCGGACCCGGACGCACTGGCCGGCGCGGGCTGGATCATGTGGAACCTGGGGACGTCCTCGCACACGGCGCCCCTGACCGAGGACGGCAAGGCCGAGGTGATGCGTGCGATCACGGTTTCGCCCAGCTACTACCAGGGCCACCTCTACTACGGCCTGATCCTGGCCAACCAGGACCACGACAACACCCTGGCCGTCGTGCAGTTCGACGAGTTCCTGGCGGACGACCCACCGGCGAGCGAGTTGGCCGTCGTGGCGCCCGAGGTCGACCCGTCCTACGTCGCAATCGGTAAGCCGGTGCCGGCTGCGCTCGCGTCGGCGTCGCCCACGTCGTCGACGACGACGTCAACCCCGTAGGGCGCGCAACTCCGAGACGACGCGCTCGAACGCGTCGGCGAACGCGGCGCCGTCCGCGTCGGTGGTCGTCCATCCGACACTGACGCGGAGCGAGTGGCTCGGGTCTGCGCCCATCGCCTCGAGCACGGGCGAGGGCTCGATCGACTCCGACGAGCAGGCGGAGCCCGAGTGCACGGCCACGCCGGCGCGGTCGAGGCCGATCAGCACCGGTTCGGCTTCCACGCCGTGGACGCCCAGGCAGACCAGGTACGGCAGCCGATCCGACGCGTCGGGTGCGCCCACGACCTCGACGCCGTCGACGGACAGCGCACGGCGCACGACTTCGGCGATCTGGCGGCGGGACGTGACCGCCTCGGTCTCCATGCGGCGCCCGTCGTCGCGGGACAGGGCTGCGGCGGCCGCCCCGAAGGCCAGCAGCGCGGGGATCGGCTCGAGCCCGCCGCGCCGCCCCCGTTCCTGCTCGCCGCCGACGAGCAGCGGCGCGAAGCGGGCGCCGCGGCGCACGACGAGCGCGCCCGCGCCGGGCACGCCGCCGAGCTTGTGGGCGCTTACGCTGACCAGGTCGGCCCCGAGCGCCTCGAGGTCGGTGGGCACGTGCCCGCAGGCCGCGGCGGCGTCGACGTGGACGGTGACGCCGAAGTCACGGCACAGGGCCACCGCCTCGTGGACGGGCTGGAGGGTGCCCACTTCGTGGTTGGCCCACTGGCAGTGCACGAGCGCAGGGAGCGGCCCCGGTGCGCGCAGGCGCGTGCGCAGGGCGTCGAGGTCGAGCCGGCCGGAGCGGTCCACGCCGAGCGTCTCGACCGGCGCCAGCCGTGCCGAGGCGTCGCGGACGGCCGAGTGCTCGACGGCCGCGCACAGCACGGGCGCCCCGGGAGCAGCACTGCAGGCGCCCCACACGGCGGCGTTGATCGCCTCGGTGGCGCCGGAGGTGAACACGACCTGGCGCGGGGCGGTCCCGAGGAGCCCCGCCACCTCGCCGCGGGCGTCCTCGAGGGCGTCACGGACGATGCGGCCCTCCTCGTGCAGCCGGCCCGGGTCGCCCGGCGGGAGCGCAGCCCAGTCGGCGAGCGCGGCCACGGCCTCGGGACGCGCCGGTGTCGTGCTGGCGTGATCGAGGTAGACGCGAGCCACGAGGGCTCAGGCAGAGGCGGTGCAGGCGTCGTCGCCGCGGGCGCGCGACGACAGGATGACCGGCAGCGCCGACGTCGTGCCGCAGAGCCCGGCCAGCAGGCCCTTGACCATGCCGCGGTCGACGGCGCAGAGGACCGGGTTGGTCGTGCTCGCCTCGCCGAAGGGGCACTGCTCGGCGATCACCGCCGTCTTGTCGCCGCGTTCCTCGGCGTGGGCGGCGAACCCGTGCGCCGTCAGCGTGTCGGCCACGACGTGCATCGCCGCCCGCACCGTGCGCTGCCCCTCGGCGGCGCTCAGGCGCGACGCGAGCGAACGCCCGTACTCCTCACCGACGACGGCCGCCATCTGCTCGGCCTCGTCGGGGCCGAGACGGCGCATGGCCTCGCCCAGCAGCCGCATGAGCAGGTCGTCACGCCGCTGCATCAGGCCGAGAGTCAGTTCGTCCTCGACGCAGAAGTAGCGCTTGGAGGGGCGGCCGGCCCCGCTCGGCTGGCGTCCGGTCTCCGCCCGCAGGTAGCCCCCGTCGACCAGCCGTTGGAGGTGGTGCCGCGCCACGTTGGGATGGAGCGAGAAGGTCGTGGCGACCTCGGTGGCCGTCACGCCGGGGGTCGCGCGCACGTGGAGGAAGATGTCTCGCCGGGTCGGGTCGCCGAACGCGGCGGCCACGGCGGCCACCGCCGCGCTGAACCGGTCGTCGTCTGCCCCGGCCGGCCGCGCGGGCTCGGCCGTGATCGGAACGCTGCCCACGATGGGTAGTCTACCGAGGGATCAGCCCTTCGAGCTGGGGTGATGCGGGCTGCGTGCGTCGAGCACGCGTGGCACCAGGCCCCAGGTCCCACCCGAGACGAGGAGTGCATGGCATCTGCTGACCAGACCGAGCTCGAGGCAGCGCTCGGCGCGGTCGTCGACCCGGAGCTGAACCTGACGCTGGCCGAGCTGGGCCTAGTGCGCTCGGTGCGGCCGAAGCGGCGTCGCGCCCTCCTCGAAGTCGCGTTGCCCGTTGCGGCCTGGCCGAGCGCCGACGCGCTGGCCGAGGAGATCCATCGCGTGGCTCTCGCGGTGCCGGGCGTCGAGGAGGTCGAGCTCGACTTCGTCGTCATGGGCGAGGCCGAGCGGGGCCGGCTCCGCCAGCGCCTGCGCGCCGGCATGCTCGGCGTCGATCCCGACGCGCCGGACGACGACGAGCACGACCACGAGCACGCGGGGCACGGCCACGGCCAGGCCGCACCGGTGCCGTTGTTCCTCGGCCCGGACGCGCGGACCCGCGTCATCGGCGTGTCCTCGGGCAAGGGGGGCGTCGGCAAGTCGACGGTCACGGTGAACCTGGCCGTCGCGATGGCCCAGGCCGGCCACAGCGTCGGCCTGCTCGACGCGGACGTGTACGGCTTCTCGGTGCCGAAGATGCTCGGCACGGACCACGACCCCGTCATCCTCGGCGACATCGTGATCCCCACCGCAGCCCACGGCGTCCGCTGCTTGTCGATGGGTTACTTCGTCCCGGACGACCAGCCCGTGATCTGGCGCGGACCGATGCTCCACAAGGCGATCCAGCAGTTCCTGACCGACGCGTACTGGGGCGAGCCCGACTTCGTGCTGGTGGACATGCCCCCCGGTACCGGCGACGTCGCGTTGACGCTCGCCGAGGTGATGCCCCGGGCCGAGATCGTCGTGGTGACCACGCCCCAGCCGGCGGCGCAGCGTGTGGCGCAGCGTTCCGCCTTCGCGGCGCGCCGCCTCAAGCTGTCGGTGCGCGGGGTGATCGAGAACATGAGCTGGTTCACCGGCGACGACGGGAAGCGCTACGAGCTCTTCGGTGCCGGGGGAGGCGCCGCCCTGGCCAGTGACCTCGGCGTGCCGCTCCTGGGCCAGGTGCCGCTCGTCAACGCAGTGCGCCTCGGGGGCGACGAGGGACGACCCGTCACCGCCGTCGAGCCCGACAGCGAGACCGCCCAGGCGTTCCGCACGTTGGCGGAGAAGCTGGCCGGGCTGGGCCCGGCGCGCGTCTACCGGCGCGAGCTCAGCTTGCGCTGAACCTGGAGCAGCGAGATGCGTCCACGACCCGGGCGAATTGGAACAGGATCGTGACCGGCTTTCCTTGACTGAGGTCAAGCCGTATCGGTGTCCACGATCAGGACGTCGCAGTGGCAATTATGAGCGACCGTGTTCGGCACGCTTCCTTTGACGAAGCGTTTCGCGCCGGTCATGCCTCTGTTGCCGATTACGACGAGGTCCGCCGAAATGTTCTCTGCGGTG
>DATDIE010000399.1:0-6034 GCA_036521235.1 Acidimicrobiales bacterium
GCCGGCGGCGGCGGCCTCGCACCCGGTCGCCGGCGGCGGCCTCAGCGCGCTGGTCCCGCCGAACCCCTCAAGCCAGGGGGAATGAGCCCGTGTCGTCGCCCATGACGACGCGCGGATGCTCGGTGAGGATGAAGTGCAGGCGGTCGGTGTCGAGGAAGTGCTCGATGTCCGTCCAGATCTCGGGGAAGTCCGGCTCGGCCATGTGCGCCCGGTACTCGTCCATGCTCTCGAACCACTGCACGGTCACGCCGTCGAACCCAGGGTCGTCGTCGCCGGCGTAGTCGTCGAGCGGACGCGGGTGCTGCTCGTAGCGCACGACGTGACGCCCGCTCAGGCTCCGCGCGATCAGCGGGCCGTGCACCTCGCGCCAATGCTGGTGGAACTCGGCGGGCGTGAGGCCCTCCTTGCGCCGGAGCAGGCAGGTCAGCCGGACCATGACTCGGACCTCCTCGGGGTCGGTGCCGGCCTCTGCGTACGCGGCCGGGCGCGCCGCACCCTAATGGCTGGAGCTCCGCGCTAGGGGAGAGTGAGGGTGAGGCCCGAGCCGTTGGTCGTGTTGATCCCGATCGAGAGCCCGCCGATCGAGATGGTCGGCGTGTTGATCGGGAGCGGGACCGGGATCGGCACGTTGATCGTGTTCGTGGTGCCCGCCGAACCGCTGCTCGACGAGCCGCTGTTCGTCGTCACCGTCGGCGCGGCCGGCGTGGAGCCCGAGGAGGACTGCACCGGCAGGCTCGGGATCGAGGTGCCGCTCGACGATCCCAGAGGGAGGGAGGGGAGGGACGGCGTCGAGCCGCCCGCCACCGCGGCCACGGTGTTGAGCACCGGCGACAACGCGCTCACGATCGGGTTGTTCGACGCGCTCGACGCGCCTGCGGTCGTCGACGGCGAGCCCGTCGTCAGCGGGGACGTCGCCCCCGCCAGCACGGTGGTGCCACCGGCACCGCCGCCCGTCGCGGGCAGCGAGGCGATCGGCAGGAGCGAGGTCAGGTTCTGCAGCGTCCCGGTCACGTCGGTCACGACGCCCGAGAGCGAGGGCACGAGGTCCGTCAGCAGGTTGGTCGGGTCACCACCACCCGAGACCGAGCCCAGGTTGCTCAGCGCGCTCGTGAGGCTGTCGAGAATGCACGTGAGGCCGAGGTCGCTCGTGCCGGACGCACAGCCGGTCGTGCCACCGGTCGTCGTGCCACCGCTCCCGCCGTTGTCGCCGCCCGTCCCGCCGGTGCCGCCCGTGCCGGTCCCGCCGTTGTCCGTGCCGTCGGAGCCCGTCGACGGCGACGTGCTCGGTTGGGTCGGGAGGCTGACGACGGGGAGGTTGGCGAGGGGCTCGGAGGTAAGGGTGGCGAAGGGTGCGATGCCCTGAGTCAGCGACCCCGACGCCTTGGAGAAGTCGGCCGCGGCGACCGCGGACGTGCCCTTGGCCGACCCCGCGGAGGCGGAGTGGCTGGCGTTGCTGACCGCCTGGGCCAGCGGGAGATCCTGGGTGACGGTGGGCGAGGCCAGCGGGTGCGCCGCCGCGGGCGAGATCGTGAAGTAGCCGCCCAGCCCGCCGAGGAACGCCCCGGCCGTGGCGCACGCCATGCCGCCGGCGCCGACCAGGGCGGCGGTGCGGTAGCGCTGGAAGCCCCGGGGCCGCTCGGCGACCTCGGCGACCTCACCGGTCTCGGTGGCGTCGACCGCTGAGGCCTCGGCCACGGCGTGCTTGCCCCGCGCCTCGGTCACGGCGGGCACCGGCACGGTCTCGGCCGCCGCCTTCGCGGCGTGCTTGCCGTGCGATCCGAACTCCCCCTGGAGCATCTCGTCGTACATCTCGTCGAAGCTCATTCGAATCCCATCCTCCTCCGCGACCCTCCCGGGCTCTTCATTGCGGGAACGGCTATGACCAGCGACTCTTACGGTCGCCCCATCCCCCGTGGCTCAACTGAGAGTCCAGCTCCCGATCGTCACCACACCGCTGTGAACAGGGAGAACGACCGTCTCGTTGTATTCACCGGACTGTGAGCCGCCCGAGAGGGACACCGTCTCGGTCAGGACCACCTGGCTGGGGACCCCCTTGGTCGATTCGATGGCGACGTTCAGGTTCGACTCGTGGTCGGTGATCCTGGCCCCGTCGAGCTGGGGCGGCATCGCCACCCCCGGTGCCATGGCGCCCCAGAACTGGGCGTTCCCCTGGGCGGCCGCATGGAGGCCCCCGAAGTACGTGTCGAGGGCGGCCGCCTCGAGGGCGAGGGGCCCGGGCGACTGGGCGAAGGCGACCGAGGCGTTCACGAGGTTCATCGTCCCCATCGGGGCGTAGTTGTCCTGGAGCGTGAGGCCCTGGGCCTGGAGCGCCTGCGGCGCCGAGGTTGTGTAGTTCGTCGACTGGACGGTGCTGATGAACTCCTTGCCCGGGTCGACGGTGCCGCCCTTGGCGGCCGTCCCGACCTCGGTGGCGTGGATCAGGAGGCGGTCCGGCGTGAAGAAGAGCGCGTTGGGCGGCCAGCACGTGTCGAGCACCATCGTGGCGTTCGTCGTGTTCGCCACGGCCGAGCCCGCGGCGACGACCTGCTGGTCGCTCACCTCGTACTTCCAGGTGTTGCAGGCCGTCTGGTACGTGATGACGTCGCCGGCCTTGAGGGCGTTCAGGTGCACGAAGTAGCTCACGTCGTGGGCCAGGAACACCGACGTCCCGTTCAGCCCCGGCCAGACCGACGCCGGCGCGTGCCCGACCGCCACGTTGAGCTCCGGGTCGTCGGTGCCCTCTTCGACGGGCGCCTGCAGGTTGATGGCGGGGATGGAGAGGATCCCCGAGAGTTGGCCCTCCTTGGGGTCCGACAGCGTGCACGCCGCCCCGTGGTCGCTCGCCTTGACCTTCTCGGTGTTCGCCTTCTGGCTGGCCAGAAGGACGTTGCCCGCGTGGTCCTGGTGCAGCTGGTGGGCGACGGCGTACGTGCCGGCGAAGATCGCGGTGAAGAGGAAGGCCACGCCGAGGAGGGTGACGCCGACGCGCCGCATGTCCTTGATGCCGGTCATGGGCCGGGCTCGCTCGTTCGTGCCGGCTGCAGGTGCTCGGAACGGGAATCCGCCTTCCCGTTCCGAGCAGCTCGCAGCACCGGTTCCCGCTGCATCTGCTTCTCCCTCTCCAGATCCTCCGAGATCTGTCTTGTCGTCGCTCCTGTGCCTGTTGCTGGCCGGGTGTGCGGATCACCCCGGCCCAGGATCGCTCTGGCCTAGCGGCCGCTTGTCCGTGGTGCGTGTGTGAAAAAAGGCTGCCGCCGGGCCGGCCCCCGAGACCGGAGGGGGAACGGAGGAGGTCCCGAAGGCCGGGCCCGGTGGCGGTCCGTCGCCCGATCCGAGGGGGTGGATCGGTCGAGGCGGCTCATTGGCCGCCCCGGCGACGGGCGATGGGGTTGATCGAGCGGGCCACCGAGAAGATCCGGCGGCGACCGATCAGCATGATCCCGGCCAGGCCCATCCCCGTCAGCAGGATGATCGGCAGGCTGCCGGACCAGAACTCGCCGGTGTGCACAGTGGTGACGTTCGGCACCGACGACGCCGGGGCGGCGGCGGCCGGGGCGGGCGCCGCAGCCGGAGCGGCCGGCGTGGTGGCGGCCGCGGTGGTGACGGCCGGCGTGGCGTTGGTCGCGCTGCCCGAGACGCTCACGTCACCGACGTTGAGCCCGACGCCGCCCATGAGGCCGGTGAGGAGGCCGACGTTGAGGACGCCGACCGAGGCGCTGGCCGTGGACCCGGGGGCCGACGTGTTGCAGTTCAACAGGTTGCCCGGCGTCTGGTAGGCGATCAGGTCGCCGATCAGGGTCGAGAGCGCCGAGGTCAGGCCGTCGAGCGTCGAGCTGAGCTGGCCCAGCAGGTTGTTCAGGGTCGAGGTGAGCGGCCCGAGGCTCAGGATGTTCTGCAGCCCGCCCATCGTCGAGTACGAGAGCACGCCCGCGTTGCAGCTCGGCGTGACGACGCCGGTGCCGCGGTTGAGCGAGACGGCGGCGGTGGTCGGCGCCACCTGCAGGTCGGCCAGGCCGAAGAGGTTGATGTCGACGGCGTGCTGCTCGACCGAGTCGGTGACCACGTTGCCGCTCGTCGACACCGCGGTGGTCGAGCCACCCACGTCGATCGTCAGCGGCGAGATCCCGACGCTGTTGCCGCCGGCCAGGCCGAGCACCTGGTTGAGGATGCCGGTGAGGACGCTGGCACCGCCCTCGCCGCTGATCGAGTTGAGGAGGCCGCCGAGCAGCGAGCAGGTGCCCGCGCCGGTGCTGCTCGTGTCGACGGTGGAGCCGTTGAGGCCCGGGAGCGAGAGCCCGCCGAGCAGGCCGTTGACCGTCGTGAGGAGCGAGCCGAGCGTCCCGGTGAGGCTCCCCAGGCCGGCGCCGCCCGCGGTGGTCGCCGCGCTGGTCCCGCTGCAGAGCGACCCGGCCGACGGCAAGGAGCCGCCCAGCAGGCCGGAGAGCACGCTGGTCAGGCTCAGGCTGACCGAGACGTTGGCCAGGGTGCCGGTGCCCGACGCCGTCGGGTTGCCGGTCGAGTCCTCGGACGCAGACGCCGTCCCGCAGGAGACGTCGACGTTGATGATGCCGGTGTTCAGCGGGATCGTGCACCCGCTCGCGCCGGTCGGCGTGGCCGTGGTGCCCGCCCCCTTGGCCACCGCGTCCTGGGTGGTCTGGAGCGCTTCGCCGGAGAGCGACGCCGTGGCGCTGGTCGGGCACGGGTTCGTCGTGACCGAGGTGTCGATGCAGAGGCCGGTGCCGGACGCCTCCGACAGCGGCGCGCTGCTGGCGTCCGCCTCAGAGCCGCCACCCGCGATTTGCAGTGCGCTGAGCAGGTCCAGACCCACGAAACCTCCGTTGCCGGTGACGTTCCACGTGGAGGTGGTCGTCGACGCACCCGCCGTGGAAGTCAAGGCAGTCAGGACGGTGATGACGACCAGCCCGACTGCGGCGATCCGGATACGACCCTTCATCCCTACCCCTTGCCGCCATCCGCCACACGCGCCGGCTCCTCGGTGATGCCAATGAAACGGGGGAGGTCAGCGAACCTTTCGTATCCGGGGGAAGAAATTCGGGGTTCAACACCCCCGTTGTAGGACGATGCCGTGCACGAAAGCCCCCGATGTACCCCCGAGAAACGGCGGCGGAGTCGTACTCTGGCGCGGCATGCCTGCATCGCACGCCCTGTTGATCCTGCTCGGAGGGGTCGTGGGCGGCATCTTCAACGGGGTGGCCGGCGGCGCCAGCCTGATCACGTTCCCGCTCCTGCTCGCGCTCGGCTATCCGGCGCTGACGGCGAACATCACCAACACGGTCGGCATCTGGCCCAGCTACCTGGGCTCGGCCACCGCCTTCCGCCGCGAGATCGGCGACCAGGCCCGCCGCCTCGCCCGCCTCACCCCCGTGGCGCTGGCCGGCGGCGTCGCCGGCGCGTTGCTCCTGCTCAACACGTCGTCGGGCACGTTCGACGACGTCGTGCCCTGGCTCGTCCTGGGGGCGGCCGTCCTGTTCGGCCTCCAGCCGATCCTCCGGCGTGCCCTCGACAAGGACGCGGCCCACCCCCGCACCCGGCCGGTCCTCCTCGTCGTCGGGGTCTTCGCCGCCTCCGTCTACGGCGGCTACTTCGGTGCCGCCATGGGGGTGATGTTCCTGGCCGTGCTCGGCCTCGCCCTGCCCGTGACGCTCGCCCACACGAACGGGATGCGGGCGATCCTCTCCATGGCCGTGAACGGCGTCGCCGCCGTCGTCTTCCTCGTCCACGGCGGGCTCGTCTGGGAGGCCGTCGCGCTGCTCGCCGCCGGCAGCCTGGTCGGCGGCTATCTCGGGGCCCGGTTGGCCCTGGTGTTGCCCGTCCCGTGGCTGCGCGCCGTCGTGGTCGTCATCGGCGTCGGGACGGCGGTGAAGCTCCTGGTCTGAGCATCCTATGGGGTTGTTGTCAAGCCCCATAGGTGCAGAAGTGGGAGCGCGCGTCACCTATCCCGCTCAGGACGCAGGTTCGGATGGCTACAGGTTGCGCAGGTGTGAAGAGAAGAGATGTCTGGCGACAATGGCGA
>DATDIE010000400.1:0-5918 GCA_036521235.1 Acidimicrobiales bacterium
TCGAGGCCCGCCGCCCCGTCGCTCCCGCCGGCGGCTTCGGGGTCGAAGGCGTGCTCGACCGCGTTCTGGAGCAGCTCGGCCACCGTCAACGCCAGCGGCGTCGCCACGTCGGCGGCCACGTCGCCGAGGTCGCCGTGCACGGTGATCACGATCGGTTGTGAGGAGACCACCGAGTCTTCGGCCATCTGCACCAGCGACGCCACGATCTCGGCGAAGGGCACCTGGTCGCTCGGGTCCCGGCTGAGGATCTCGTGCACCAGCGCGATGGAGCGCACGCGCCGCTCGGACTCGTGCAGCGCCACGCGTGCGGCGCGGTCCCCCACCCGGCGGGCCTGGAGGCTGAGCAGAGACGAGATCGTCTGCAGGTTGTTCTTGACCCGGTGGTGGACCTCGCGGATGGCCGCGTCCTTCGAGAGGAGCAGGCGGTCGAGGCGCCGCACGTCGGTGACGTCACGCAGCAGGATCATCGCCCCGGTCACCACGCCGTGGCTGAGCAACGGGATGCAGTGGACGAGCACGATCACGTCGGGACGACGCTCCACCTCCTCGACGACCGGGCGGCCGGTGGCGAGCGCCCACTCGACGGCCGACTCCTCGATGTCGAGGTCGCCGAAGCGGCGGCCTTCGGGCTGCGTGTATATGCCCATGCGGTGGAAGGCGTTCATGGCGTTCGGGGAGGCGAACTCGACGCGCCCGTCGGCGTCGACCACCACGACGCCGTCGCCGACGCGGGGCGCCTCCTCGGTGCCGACGTCCTCTTCGGGGTACGGGAAGGCCGACTGGGCGACCATGTCGGCGAGGCGCTCGAACACATCTAGATACGTGCGCTCGTACATGGAGGTCGGGCCCTTGAGCGGGGCGAGGGACACCCTGAGGAGGGCGCCGATGATGCGGTCCTCGTAGCGGACCGGGATGTTCTCGACCGGCACCTGCTCGCCCAGAATCGGGTGGTGGATGCTGCCGCGCACGATCTCGCCCGTGTGCAGGCACCGCGCCACGAGCGCCCACTGCGACTCGTTCACCGTCTGGCCGACGAGGTCCTGGTCGACCAGCGTGGGGCGGTTGTTCGGGCGCATCTGGCCGAGGACCACCAACTCGGGGTCGGTCTCGTCGCCGTCGGCGTTGGCTGCATCGCTCGAGCCGGAGTCGGACCCGAAGCCGGCATTGCCGTTGCCGTGGCTCTGGCCCTGCCCGTTGACCGTCTGGCTGTGCACCGGCACGAGGAGCAACAGGTCGGAGAAGGACAGGTCGGCCAGGACGCCCCAGCTGCCGAGGAGGCGCTGGAGGTGCTCGAGCTCGGCGGGCTTGAGGTCGGTGTGGCTCTGGGCGAGCTCGGCGGGCGTCGGCATCAGGCCTCGGCCGGATCGGCCGGTTGAGCGGGCGACGGTGACACGTCAACAGTGTGGCCGACCCGCCCCCGGTAGGCCTGCAGCGATCCGGCGCCGGCCGCGGCGAGCACGGCGCGCAGGTCGTCGGCCCGGTCCGCCACGTGCTCGAGGCGGTGCGCGTCCGAGGCGGTGGTGAGCGGGACGCCGCGCGCGACGAAGCGGTCCAGGAGACCCGCAGCGGGATACTGCTCACCGATGGGCTTGCGCCAGCCGGCCGACGAGACCTCGGCCGCCATGCCCGAGGACGCGGCCGCCTCGGCGATGCGGTCCCACCACTCGGCGGGAGCGGCGGGCACGTGCCCCGCCACCTTGATCAGGTCGGGGTGCGCCAGCACGTCGCACGAGCGCGTGGCGGCCAGTTCCTCCATGGCCTCGGTGTAGGCGTCCCACCATGCATCGACGTCGCGGGCGGGCCACTCCGCCATCGACACCGGGTCGGAGAGGTCGTCGAAGCGCCAGGCGCCAACCCAGTGCACCGAGCCCAACAGGACGTCGAAGGGGTGGTCGGCCAGCAGGCCGGCCACGGTGTCCATCCGGCCCTCGTAGTAGTCGACCTCGAGGCCGATGACGATCGGCAACCCGGCGGCCTTGGCCTCGAGCGCGCACTCGAGGTACGCGTCGAGGTCCGCCGTGGCGTGGAACTTCCAGTAGCGCGCCATCGACTCGGCCAACGCCGGCGACAGGCGGGGGTCGTCCCAGAAACCGGCCAAGAGCGCGTCGGCCTGGCGGAAGCGGAAGAGGTGCTCGGTCACCGCCAGCTCGGTCACGCCGGCCGCCTGCGCCCGCTCGCAGTACTCGGCGAGCTGCTCGAGGCGCAGCGGCGTCTCGTGCTCGGTGTGCGGCCAGAGGTGGAGGTGGTAATCGAGCACGGCGCGGTTTCTCCGCTCCTCAGACGGGCCCGGTCGCGGGCGCCGGGCGCGTCAACGGCCCGGGCCGTCGTGGGCCCGTCGGATCAGTGTCACGCCGTCGCGGACGGTGGTCAGCACGCAGACGACGCGGGGGTCGTTGACCACCTTGTCGTTGAAGGCGCGCAGCGCCGTGGCGCCCTCGTGCGGGTGCTCCTCGGAGGCCAGCACGCCGCCGGACTGGAGCGTGTTGTCGACGACGATCAAGCCGTGGGCGGCGAGCTTGGGCAGCGTCGCCTCGTAGTAGGCGTCGTAGGAGACCTTGTCGGCGTCGATGAAGACGAGGTCGAAGGGCCCCTGGAGCTCCTCGAGGCTCCGGAGGGCCGGGCCCTCGATCACGCTGATGTAGCTCTCGTAGCCGGCGGCGGCGATGTTGCCCCGGGCCACCTGCGCATGGTGCGCGTCGAACTCGAGCGAGATGATCGAGCCGCCCTTGGCCAGCCCGGCCGCCATGGCGATCGACGAGTAGCCGGTGAAGGTCCCGATCTCAAGGACGCTCGTGGCCTGGAGGGCGAAGACGAGCATCTCGAGGAAGCGCCCCTCCTGCCGCCCGACCATCATCCCCCAGGCGGCGAAGTCCTCCTTGGTCGAGGCGTCGACCGCCTCGAGGGACGCCGGCGGCGCCGTGGTGTGGGCGTCGGCGTACTCCAGGACCTCGGGGTTGATGAGCTGGGTCATGTTTTCTATCCCTGGTAGCAACGAAAGGTGTTTGCCCTGATCCTAAGCCTGGTGCGTTCCCGTCACAGAAGTCTGACGAGCTCACCTAAGACTTCGGCGTGGTCGGGAAGAGGCCCGTCTGGCGACACACCCGAGCCATGACGCCAAGAGCTTGGAACGACCCGAGCGCCGCGGCCTCCTTGCCCAGGTCGCCTGGATCAGAGGGCCGCAGCCGGTACCGGGGGAAGAACAACGCGGCCGCGCCGTAGCGGCGCAGCCCTCACTTCCCCGTCGTGACTGTCAGTGGCTCCGAGAAGGTGAGACCGCTGTAGTAGTTCTGGATGGCCAATCGGAGGGTGTAGGTCGTATTGGGCTCGAGCCGGACGACCGGATACCCCGTCTCTGATCTTGATTCGTTCGTGACCGTGACCGTGTGCACGGAATTGCATTGCTCGGCATCGCAACGCTGGGACTCGAAGCTGCCCGTCCAGTCACCCGAAGCGGCCTTCTTGACATCGACACCGACCGTGTTGACTCCAAAAGGAGAGGCCGTCAACTTGGGCGTCACCGTGATGGAATCCTTGGTCACCCGGTTGAGCGTGAGCGTCACATTTTTTGCCGGGTCCCGTGGCGTGTGAAAGCCGATTCGGACCAGATACGTACTTCCTACATACCCGAGCTTGACGACGACGTGAATGTCGGTGTCCGGTCGGACCTCGTAGCCGATGCTCCGATGCACCGTGGTCCCGATGTCGGTCATCGTGACCTTCTTTGTGACGTAATCGCCACCGGTGGAATAGACGGGAAAGCCCTCGTATGCGGTCGTCAGGATTGTGTCGTCGGCCTTTTGGTCGTCGTAGTACGTGGGGCCCCAGTAATAGCGGATGTATCCGGGGAACGGACAAGCAAGGGTCTTCACATAGGTGATCTCGAGGACAGCGGAGGTTGCACCGATCTGTGTCACGCTCAGACCCGACCCTGGCGCAGATCCCGTTGAGCCATTGGCGATATGAAAGCAACTGACGCCGGTCTGTTCGGCACCTGCGACGCCATTCGAAGGCAGGTAAGCAACGAGAAAGAAGGGCGCTATGGCGGACGCGATCAAGATGAAGAACCAGCCAAGCCTTTTGATCATCTGACCTCCCGCCGCATCTGATGCTCGGAGACAAGCCTAACCAGGACGAGACAGAATTCCCATCATGGACTCCACCGGCGAGCTGGCCGTGGCCGAGACGGTGTACCGCTACGCGATGGGGGTCGACCGGCGTGACTGGGCGCTGTACCGGTCTTTATTCACCGACACCGTGGCCATCGACTTCTCCAGCTTCGACCCGAAGCTGCCGCCCCGGGTGCTGCGCGCAGACGATTGGGTGGCCGGGATCGTGCCGCTGTTCACTGGCCTCGCCGCCACGCAACACTCGATGACCAACCCGCTCGCCGAGGTGGACGGCGACGAGGCGAAGATCACGATGTACGTGCAGGCGCATCACGTCTACGACCCCGACGATCCGGCGTCGTGGTACACGGTTGGCGGCCACTACGACGACACCCTTGTGCGCATCGACGGCAGATGGCTGCTCACGGGCGTGCGCCTCACGGTCACCTGGTCGGCGGGCGACCCGGCGATCATGGAACTCGCCCGGGAAACCGGGATGCGCCTCCTAAGCAGCAGAAGACAGGGAACCGCCGGTTCCGACCCTGAACCACCGGGCCACTAGCCGGCCGGCGGTGTGTTCCCCGTCGCGGGTGGGGGCGGGGCCGGCGCGGTCGTGGTCGTCGCTGGCGGCGCAGTCGTGGTCGTCGGAGCAGGAGGCGGCGCCGGTCCCGTCGTCGTGGTCGTCGGCGGGGGAGCGGTCCCGAAGTTCGGCCCGATGACGGTCACGAGAGTCCCGACCGGGGTCAACGGCCACACCAGGGCGGCGTCGGCGTAGCTCATCTCGACGCAGCCGTTGCTCTGCGGCGAGCCGTACGAGGAGCGGATGAACCCGTGCAGCGCGTCGCCCCCGTTGAAATAGCTCGCATACGGCACGTTGGGATCGTCGTACGTCGACCCGTCCACATTGGTCCCCTTCATCTCCGAGTAGCGCACGTGTTCGAAGACGGCGTACGAGCCGTCAACAGTGTCGGCGCCGGGGATCCCGGTGTTGACCGGGACGCCGACGTATTCGGCGGCGCCGTTGTTCCACAACGTGAGGTTCTGGGGCACTGCCTTGTTGACCAGAACGTAGACGTAGGGCGTCGAGTCCGACTTGCCGTTGATCGTGTCGTTGATCAGGGCGGTCCAGGCGGCCGGGCCTGCGATGCCGTCGACGGTGAGGTTGTTCTGGGTCTGGAAGGCCTCCAACGCGGCACGGGTGATCTCGTTCTCGGAGCCCTGGGTCCACATCGAAGTCAGATCGGAAGGCATGTTGGGCCAGCGCCAGGAGAAGGTGCCGGGCTGGTCCGTGGCCAGGTTCGCGCGGGTCGGTGCCGGGCCGCTGGGCGCGAAGGCCAGGGGCAAGAAGTTGAGGCCCGCGAGCAGCTGCTGGAGTCGAAGTTCGTCACCGGCGACGACGCTGAAGGAGACGGTGGTCGACGTCGGCAGCTTGGCGCCGTTCGCACCCCGCACCCCCGACGAGCCGCCGGGGATCGTGAGCACGACACGGGACGACGGGACGAGCGGCGAGTTGAGCTGATACGTCAAGGTGGCCTTGCCCGAGCGCACCCACTTGCCACCGAAGGACGGCGAGAGCTGGGGCGTAATCCTGCCCAGGGCGACCGGTTCGGAGAAGGTCACGGAGATCGACGTGTTCGATGCGACGTTCTGCGCGCCTGCCGGCGGCGTGGACGACTTGACGAAGAAGCCGGTGAGGGACGCGTGCGACGTCCCGCTCGACACTGGGTGAACCGACGTCGAGGTATTCGAGGCCCGGGGATGCGTCGGCGGTGGCGAATCGCCGCTGAACACGACGATCGCCGCGACGATGAG
>DATDIE010000401.1:0-4393 GCA_036521235.1 Acidimicrobiales bacterium
ACGGCCTCGGCACCCGCCTCGAGCGCCGCGGCCCGCTTGGACTCGGTCGACGCCACGCCGAGCACCCGGCAGCCGAGCGCGCGTGCCACTCCGATGGCGGCGAGGCCGATGCCACCGCCCGCGCCCAACACGAGCACGCTCTCGCCCGGGCTCACCGCGGCACGGGAGCGCAAGGCGTAGAGGCACGTGCTGTAACTCTGGGTGAACGTCGCCGCCCGCGCCGCGTCGAGGACGTCGGGGATCACCGTGACCGACGGGGCCGCCGCCGCCAGCTTGGTGGCGAACCCACCGAGGCCCGCCGAGACCAGGACGCGTTGGCCCACCGTCAGGTCCGAGACCCCTTCGCCGACCGCGGCGACCACCCCCGCGCACTCGGTGCCCGGCACGAACGGCACCGCAGGCTTGATCTGGTACTGCCCCGCCACGAACAGCGCGTCCACGTAGTTCACGCCCGCGGCCTCCACGTCGACGACGACCTGGCCCGGCCGCGGCTCGGGGTCGGGCCGCTCCTCCACGCGCAGCAACTCCGGAGGGCCGAGCTCGTTGCAGACGACGGCACGCACGGGCGCTGACGCTACCGTCGGAGCAGTGGTCGCCGACAGTTCGGTCCGGATCGTCCGCCCCGGCGAGCTCGCGCTGCTGCCGGCGCTCGAGGCGGCGGCCGACACCCTGTTCGCGCCGTTCGACGGGGGGCCCTTCCCCGGGCCGGCCACGCCCGAGGAATTCGCCGCCGCCCTCGTCGTGCTGGTCGCCGGCGACCCGCCGGTCGGCCTCTGCCGGATCGATGCGTTGGGCGTCGCCGCCCACCTGGAGCAGCTCTCGGTGCACCCGGACCACGGCCGCCGCGGCGTCGGTCGCGCGCTGCTCTGCGCCGGCATCGAGTGGGCCCACGACCACGGCTACCGGGAGCTCACGCTCGTCACGTACCGCGAGGTGCCGTGGAACGGCCCCTTCTACGCCTCGGAGGGTTTCGTCGAGGTCGGGCCGGCGGACGACTGGCTCGCGGCGCGCGGCTTCGCACCCGAAGAGCCGGTGATGGCGCGTTACGGCACCCGCATCCTCATGGCGCGGCGCCTGTGATCTCGTCGTAGCGGAAGCACCCGACCAGGTGGTCGTTGATCAGCCCGGCCGCCTGCAAGTGGGCGTAACAGACGGTCGGGCCCACGAAGCTGAAGCCGCGCCGGCGCAGGTCCTTGCTCAACGCCTCGGACTCCGGCGACGTCGGCGGCAGCTGGGCGGTGCGGCGCCACCGGTTCACCACCGGGCGCCCGCCGACGAAGCCCCAGATGTAGGCGTCGAACGAGCCGAACTCCTTCTGGACGTCGAGGAAGAGGCCGGCGTTGCGCACGGTGGACTGCACCTTGGCCCGGTTGCGGATGATCCCGGTGTCGGTGAGCAGCTTCTCCACCTTGGCGGGGGTGAAGCGCGCCACCTTGACGGGGTCGAAGCCGGCGAAGGCCTTGCGGTAGCCGGAGCGCCGCTTCAAGATCGTCGACCAGCTCAGCCCCGCCTGCGCGCCCTCGAGCACGAGGAACTCGAAGTGCGTGCCGTCGTCGTGCACCGGCACGCCCCACTCGGTGTCGTGGTACGCCACCATCTCGGGGTCCGTCCCGGCCCAGTCGCAGCGCCGGCGTCCGTCGTCCACGGGGGAGGTCGAAGGGCTCATGGCGCCACGCTAGGGCGGTCGTGTGACCCCTCCACCGCCGCGCTCACCGGCGCGGACGCCCGGTAGAGCACGTGGCGCCGCAGGGGGCTGCCCTCGGGCACCGACGGATGGTCGAAGTCGCCGGCGGGGTCGTGCCGCATGCCGATGCGTGCCATCACCGCCTGCGAGCGGGTGTTGAGCGTCGTCGTGAAGGCGACGATCTCGCCCAGCCCGGCGTCCTCGAAGCCGAAGCGCAGCGACGCGGCCGCGGCCTCCGTGGCGTACCCGCGGCCCCACGAGTCGGGATGCAGCCGCCAGCCGACCTCCACGGCCGGCGCGCACGGCAGCTCGGGCCGCACGCGGTGCAGCCCGACCATCCCGACGAACGCCGCGCCGCCGTCGCCGGTCTCGGTGACGGCCCAGAGTCCCCAGCCCTCGCGGGCCATCTCGGCGGAGTACCGATCGATCATGTCGTCGCTCTCCGCCCGCGTCGGCGACGAGCCCAGCGACTCGACCACGAGGGGATGGGTGTTCAGCGCGTGGAACGGCGCCCGGTCCATGTCGTCGAACGGTCGCAGGACGAGCCTGGACGTCGCGACGATCGGCCCGGCGCCTGACACCGGCACGCCCGGCCTACGCCTCCTTGACGGCGGTCTCGGCGGCCCAGCGGTAGTCCGCCTTACCCGAGGGCGAGCGCTGGATCCGCTCGACGAACACCACCTGCTTGGGCAGCTTGTAGCGGGCGATGTGGGACGAGGCGTGCTCGACGATGGAGCCCTCGTCGCCGACCGAGCCCTCGGCCAGCTGTACGACGGCGACCACCTCGGAGCCCCAGCGCTCCGACGGGCGGCCCGTCACCACGACGTCGGCCACCGAGGGGTGCCCGGCGATGGCGCGCTCGACCTCCTCGACGAAGATCTTCTCGCCGCCCGAGTTCACCGTTACCGAGTCGCGCCCGAGCAGCTGGATCGAGCCGTCGGCCAGATGCTTGGCCCGGTCGCCGGGGATGGAGTATCGGACGCCGTCGATCACGGGGAAGGTGCGCGCCGTCTTGGCCTCGTCCCCGAGATACCCGAGTGGCACGTTCCCGGTCTGCGCCAGCCACCCGTTGCCGTCGTGCCCGGGTGTGAGCACGTACGAGAGCGACTCGTCGACGACGACGGTGCCCGGCCCGGGGATGAACGTCCCCACCTCGATCGCGTCGACCGACGTCACGTGCATCTGCGCCCCGGTCTCCGACGAGCCCGCCGAGTCGGAGATCACGAGATTGGGCATGCGTTCCATCGCCATCGCCCGCACCGCCGGCGTCAGCGGCGCGCCACCGTTGCCGACGGCGAAGAAGGACGAGAGGTCGTAGCTCTTCTTGTCCAGCTGCAGCAGCAACGGCCGCAAGATGGCGTCGCCCACGATCGTCATCGTGTTCGCCTGCTCGCGCTCGACGGTCGACCACACGTCGTCGGGATCGACCCGCCTCGTGTCGTCGGGGAACACGAGCGTCGCGCCCTGCGCCATCAGCATGAAGCAGGCCCATTGCGCCGCGCCGTGCATCAGCGGCGGCAGCACGAGCAGCTTGAGCGGGTAGCCCTCCGCCAACCGCTCGGTCAGACCTTCGTAGCTCGTCACCACCTTCCACGTTCCGACCTGCCGCCCGCCCATGGCGGCCATGAAGATGTCGTGCTGGCGCCACAGCACACCCTTGGGCATGCCGGTGGTCCCCCCCGTGTAGAGGATGTAGAGGTCCTCGGGGGAGGGGTCGACCGGCGGGCCGGCGGGCGAGCTCTTGGCCAACGCCTCCTCGTACCACTCCGCCCCGGGGAGGAGGGCGTTGCCCGATTCGTCGTCGACCTGGAGCAGAACGTCGGGTGGCTGCTCGAGGGTGGGCAGCACCTCCGCCAGCGTCGGGGCGAGCGACGAGTGCAGGATCAGTGCCCGCGGCCGGCCGTCGTTGAGCAGGTAGCGCAACTCCTCGCCGACGTAGCGGTAGTTGACGTTGAACGGCGCGACCCGGGCGAGGTACGAGCCGAGCATCCCTTCGAGGTACTCGTTGCCGTTGTAGAGCGCGAGCGCCACGTGGTCCTGGCCCGACTCCCACCCCCGCAGCTCGGGACGCTCCTGGCGCACCCGCAGCCCGCGGTCGTAGAGGTAGGACGCCAGCCGCCGGGAGCGCTCGGCCACCTGTGCGTAGCTGAGGCGGCGGTCCCGCCACACGATGCAGTCGCGCTCGGCCAACGACTCGACGAGAGTCTCGAAGGCCTTGGCCAGGTTGAACTGGACGGTGGTCGGCGGGGCGGCGGGCTCGGGCACGGCCCCGCACTGTACCGGTGCCGCCGCGCCCGCGGCCGGGGCGCACCGTCCGGACGGCGGTCGTGAGGAGGGCGCGACTTCGGCAAAGATCCCCCCATGGACGTGCGCAACCCCGCGACGGGCGAGGTGATCGAGACAGTGGAGGGCCTCACCGCAGCGCAGACCGATGCCGCGATCGAGCGCGCCGCCGCCGCGTTCGAAGCCTGGCGTGCCGTCGCGCCCGGGGACCGGGCGCGCCTCCTCCGGCGTTTCGCGGCCGCCGTCGACGCCCACGGCGAGGAGCTGGCGGCGCTCGAGGTGGCCAACGCCGGCCACGTCATCGGGAACGCACGCTGGGAGGCGGGCAACGTCCGCGACGTGCTCGAGTTCTACGCGGGAGCGCCGGAGCGCCACAGCGGCCGGCAGATACCGGTGCCGGGCGGCCTCGACGTCACGTTCTACGAG
>DATDIE010000402.1:0-11932 GCA_036521235.1 Acidimicrobiales bacterium
GTGACCGGCACCACATCGGGGAGCGTGTGGGCCATGAACGCGTCGAACGGCAGCGTGCTCTGGCACACCGACGTCAACGGCGCCGTCTACGGTTCGGTCACCACCGCCGACTTCGGCGAGGGCTACCAGGACGTCATCGTGCCGACGACGAAGGGGATCGAGATCCTGGATGGCCGGAGCGGACAGGAAATGGCGTCATTCGACGACGGCCAAAATCACGATGGGACATCCGGCACATACGGATTCCAGAACGCCGCCCTCGTCACAGCGGACCCCAACGGCACGATCGGCATCACGGTAGCGGGCTACTTCCAGACCAAGGACAGCTCGTTCGCCGTCCAGGGCATGGTCCAGCACTTCGAGGTCACCGGCTCCAACGGAGGGCTCGTCGACGAGGGCGGTGCCTGGCCGCAGTTCCACCACGACGCGCAGCTCACCGGCTTCGTCGGGGGCGGGAGCGGCTTCGGGAACTGCGACCGGCCCGACGCCGCACAGAACGGCTACCTCACGGTCGCCTCGGACGGCGGGATCTTCGCCTTCGGGCAGGACTTCTGCGGCAGCACCGGGAGCATCGCCCTGAACAAACCGGTCGTCGGGATGACCGCCGTCCCCGGAGGCGGCGGCTACTGGCTCGTGGCGTCCGACGGCGGCATCTTCACCTACGGGGACGCGCAGTTCTACGGATCGACCGGCTCGCTCCATCTCAACGCGCCGATCGTCGGCATGGCGGTGACGCCCGACGGCGGCGGCTATTGGCTGGTGGCATCGGACGGGGGCATCTTCAGCTTCGGCGACGCGCAGTTCCACGGCTCGGCGGCCTCGGCCCCCGATCAAGACATCGTGGGCATGGCGTCCAGCCCGGACGGCCAGGGCTACTGGGAGGTGAGCACGACCGGGCGCGTCTTCGTGTTCGGCGATGCGATCTTCTCGGGCGACATGAGCGGCGCGCACCTCAACGCGGTCATGGTCGGCATGGCGGCGGACCCGGTGACCGGCGGCTACTGGCTGATCGGCTCGGACGGCGGGATCTTCTCGTTCGGCGCTCCGTTCTACGGCTCGACCGGTGGCATCCACCTGAACCAGCCGGTGCTGGCCATGCAGTCCACCGACGACGGGGGCGGCTACTGGTTCGTGGCCTCCGACGGCGGGATCTTCGCCTACGGCGACGCGCCGTTCCAGGGCTCCATGGGCGGACATCCGCTCAACAGGCCCATGGTCGGCATGTTCGGGTTCTAGGGCCGTCTATCCCGACTCACCAGGACCGCAGGGAGAGTCACGTAGAGTGACGCCCCGTGTTCCGACGGCGTGAGACAGAACAAGCCGGCGCGGCGGTGACGACGAGTCCGTCGTCCCAGCCGGCCCGTGGCCCGCTCCTCCCCTACTACCCCCCTCGGGACTATCTCGGCCAGCTCGAGCCCGCCCACCAGCAGGCGCTGGCGGAACGACGGGCCGGCGCCGACCTCAGCGACTTCACCTGGTACCACGCCACGGAGTTGCCCGACGGTCGCGTCCTCCCCGGCGTGTGGGACCTGCGCGGCCACGAGCCGGAGTACCTCGGCGGGGTCGACGTGCGCGGGAAGCGGGTCTTCGAGCTCGGTCCGGCGACGGGGTACCTCACCTACTGGATGGAGCGGCAGGGCGCCGAGGTCGTCTCCTTCGAGGCCGGCTTCGACATACCGGTCGACACGCTCCCCGTGAAGGGCGAGGACATGCCGCACGAGCGTCTGAAGGTCATGCAGGAGACGATCGACCGGAACCACGACGGGTGGTGGCACCTGCACCGGATCTTCGACTCCAGCGCCAAATTCGTGCAGGGGAACATCTACGACATGCCGGCGGACCTCGGCACCTTCGACGTCACGTTGGTCGGAGCGATCCTGTTGCACCTGCGCGAGCCCTGGGGCGCCCTCTCGCAGGCGGCCCGGCGCACGACCGAGGTCATGATCGTCACCGAGCCGCTGCAGGACGACGTGGGCGATCCGGAGTCCAACATCATGCGGTTCTCACCGTCGGCCGAGCACCACCTGACGAACTGGTGGTCGATCTATCCCGGTGCCGTCGTGTCGATGCTCCAGAGGCTCGGCTTCGGAAACACCGAGGTCACGTACCACACCCAGCGCCACCATCTCTCCCACGACATGGGGAGCGACGCCATCGACCAACGCATGTACACCGTGGTCGGTCGGCGCCAGTTCGGCTAGGCCCGCCCGCCTCAGAACAGCCCCGGCGTGCCGCGCCCCCGTTCGACCACCGAGTCCAAGAACGCGTCGTAGCGTGAGACGAGCACCGGCCAGCGGAAGTGGCGGTCGACGTAAGCCCGGCCCCGTTCGCCGAGCGTGGCGCGCAGCGCGGGGTCGCCCAGCAGGCGGTCGAGGACGGCTTCGAACTCGGGATACGAGGTGAACCACAGGCCACCACCGGAGCGCTCGGCGTGCTCGCGGGTCGGACCGCAGGCGCCGTTGACGATCACGGGGACCCGGTCGACCCAGGCCTCGATGACCACGAGCGAGAACGACTCCATCGCCGAGGGCGAGACCGAGACGAGCGCGTCGCGCACGATGTCCCACTTGTCCGCCTCGTCGACGGGGCCGGTCACGACGATGTCGGGGTGGGGGTCGAGCTCGTAGGCGACCGGGCCCACCAGCGCCAGCGCGAGCGGGCCAGGGTGGCGCTCCTTGTAGGTGGCGAAGTACGTCGCCAGCATCTTGGAGCCCTTGTGCTCGTCGACGCGCCCGACGCTCACGAGATACGGCCGGTCTCCCAACCCGAGGACCTGCGCACCCGGGCGTCCCGCGCCCTCCGAGTCGCCGATGCCGAGACCGAGCACGATCTGGGGGCGCTCGGCCACCGGGTACATGCGCTCGACCAGCGTGCGCTCGGCGTGCGTGTAGAAGCAGAACGCGTCGGCGTCGCCGAACGTGCCGCGGAAGACCGAGAAGTACAGCGCCGGCTCGTCGTGGGCGGCCGGGTGGAACACCGCCGGCATCGGCACGCGGCCGATGGCGGCCACCGTGGGGTAGTAGAGGTACGGCGTGAAGGCGACGACGTCCGCGTCGGAGGCGGCGACGGCATCGACGAGCGCGGGTGAGACGGGCCCGTTGTACTCGACCCACCTCTTGCCCTGCTCCCTCGTGGTGAGGCGCGGCGCCAGGCGGAGGAGCCCGTCGAGCATGTAGAAGTCCATGGTGCGCCCCTGCGTGGTGGGGTGCCGATGCACGGTGACGCCGTTCAGTTGCGTCGTGCCGGGATCGAGCTCCTCGGCCCACGTGATGGCGTCGAGCGCGGTCGTCGTGTGGACCTCGGCCTCCCAGTCGGTGTCGGCGCGCAGGTGCTCGGCCAGTTTTCTGACGGCGGTCTCGGCGCCGCCCATGATCTCGGTGCCGTAGCGCGGCGTGACGAAGGCGACCTTCTTGCTCATGGCCGGCCCACCACGGCGGCGATGACGTCGACGAACTGCCGCGCCACGGCGTCGCCCTGGAGCTCGCCGGCCCGGCGGCGGCCGTTGGCCACGAGCGTCCGGCGCAGCGTGTCGTCGGTGCGGACGCGGTGGACCGCGGCGGCCACGTACGCCGGGTCCTCCGCCTCGAGCAGGAGGGCGGCGTCGCCCACCGTCTGGCCTACGGCGCCCACGTTGCGGGCCACGATCGGAAGGCCGGCGGTCATCGCCTCGACCAGGGGCACGCCGAAGCCCTCGTGCACCGAGAGCGAGAGAAACACGTCGGCCGCCTCGTAGTGCGCGGCCAGCGCGGCGTCGGACACCTCTCCGGCGATCCGCACCGCCTCCGACAGGCCGAGGTCGTCGGCGAAGTCGTAGAGCGACTTGCTGTACTCGTAGCTCGACGTGCCCCCGACCAGGTGCAGCCGGGCCTCGGGGTCGTAGAGGCGGCGGTACGTCCAGAGCGCCTTCACGAGCTCGTGCTGCGCTTTGGACGGCACGACGCGGCCCACAAAGAGGATGTCGGCGCCGCCGCCAGCCCGGCTCCGGGCCAGCTCCGCCTTGACGCGGGGGTCGGGCGCTTGGGTGACCCGGCCGTAGTCGGCCAGCGCCGGCGTGACCGCCGTGCGCCGGCACCCGGCTCGGCGCAGCGCCCGCTCGCTGAAGCCGCTGCGCGCCAGCCCGAGCATCGCCTCGGGCGCCAGCAGGGCGAGGTCGTCCGCCGCCTGCTTGGCGCGGGTGACGTTGCCGGGCTCCCAGCCGGCGAAGAGCTCGGGGCTCGTGAAGTTGTGGAAGTCGAGGATCACGGGGAGCCCGTGCTCGGCCAGATACGGGGCGACGGCCGACGACGTCGTGAACTGGTAGACCGCGACGTCACCGGGTGCGGCGTGCTCGGGGTACATCCAGTGCTTGTACGCCTCGGCGGCCAGGTCGTCGTGGACGGCCTCGGCGAAGATCTCCGAGCGCCAACCCGCCTCGCGCAGGACGTCGCGCAGCTTGAGCGTGTGGGTGCCAGTCGCGTCGTGCGGGTTCAGGGCGGGGAGGAACTGGTGGACCGCCACCGGCCGCCCGGCGGCGTCGTTCACCGTGCTGCGGGTACGGAGCTGGCGGGGTCGAAGGTGGTCAGCCCGCCGCGGACCGCGGTGACGAGGTAGTCGGTCCCGTCCGGCCCTTCGTGTGCCCTGGCGGTGTAGCCGCTCTCCTCCAGCAGGCGGCACCACGTGTCGGCGCGCAACGGCCTGCCGGCCGCCAGGTCGGCGCCGTAGGGGGCGTCGGGCGCATCCCAGAGCCGTCGCTCCACCGAATGGATGACGAGGGTCCCGCCCGGCGTCAGCGTCGACGCGATGGCGGCGAGGAGCTGATTGCGCTCGCCGCCGGCCATCCCCTCGACGGTCCCACTCAGCACGATGCCGCCGAGACCGGCGGCGGCGACGGCGCGCAGGTGGTCCAGCACGGTCTCGCTGCGCACGTCGAGGACGCCGAGCTCGGCGGCGTCGACGATCGGCGTGCGCGGATCGATGCCGTAGGCGTCCACGCCGGACTCGACGATGCGCTTGACCAGCCAGCCGTCCCCGCAGGCGGCGTGCAGGACGCGCCCGGGCGTCTTGGCGAGCGCCGCCAGTGCGGGCGCCTCCCACCACGCCCCCGGTCCCACCGAGGAGGGGAACTCGACGACGTCGGCGTCGGGGACGCGCTGGAACTCGACCTTGCGCTCGAGCTCCTTCAGGTGGTCGTCCACGATGTGCAGCGCCCGGCTGACGGCGGAGGCGGACTGGCTCATCTGGTGCGTGACCCAGCCCACGTACCAGAGCATCATCGTGCGCATGCCCTTCTTCACCACGGCGCCGGCGGCCCGCTCGGACTCGACGGGCACGACGGGGTCGATGAACGTGGCGGCGTCGACCATCCTGATCGCCTCGCCGAGGTCGCCGCCGCGGACGCCGATGGGCGAGTGCGCCAGGAAGAGCTCGTCGAGCTCGCGCTCGAGCCGGGGCGGGAGGTCACCCGAGGCCCGGCGCAGGCGCACCTCCTCGGCGATCTCCGCCATCACCTGCTGGACGTAGGCCCCGGGGTCCTCCGGCGCCGTCTCGTCGTCGCGCGTGGTGTCGCTCATCGCCCGGTCCCGCTCAGGCCAAGGCGGCCGAGTCGACGCTGTTCTCGGTCGAGATCAACGCGGCGTGCACGTCCATGCGGACGTGGCCGGTCATCTTGCCGGGATTCATCACTTCGAACTTCCCGGCGCTCTCCATCCAGTCGTAGAGGATGCCGCTCCGGCTCTGGATGCCGACCGCGAACGTGAAGGAGCCGTCGAGCATCGGCATGTTGACGACGCCGAAGTGCATGACGCCGGTGCCGCGGGGGGCGTCGATCTGCAAGCCGATGATCGTGGTGTCGGTCCGCATGACGGTGTTGGCGTCCTCGTCGCGGATCTCGAGCGAGAACACGACGTCCTCGGTCGGGCGCAGGGCCTCGAACTCGACGCGGACGGTGAGGTCGTCACCGGTTGTCATGTACGACAAGTTGTTGTCGCCGGAGTAGACCCGGTGCACCGAGCGGAACCGGACGGGCCGGGTTTCGTCGTCCGCCGAGTCCTCGTCCAGGTCGTTCCCGATCATGTTGGGCGTCGCCGGGACGGCGACGATCGCCGGGTCCACGATCGACATGCCCGCACCCTCGGCCATGAGGCGCTCACGGAAGATGCGGGTGGCGGCGCCAGGCTCGGCGTCGGCGATCAGGTGCCCGTGGCTGATGACGACCCCCCGGTCGCAGATGGACCGCACGGTGTCGGCCGCGTGCGTCACCAGCAGGATCGTGCGCCCCTCCTTCTGGAACTGCTTCACGCGATCGATGCACTTGCGCTGGAAGCGCTCGTCGCCCACGGCGAGCACCTCGTCGATGACCAGGATGTCGGGGTCGACGTTCACGGCCACGGCGAAGCCGAGGCGCACCGCCATGCCGGACGAGTAGAACTTGACGGGGCCGTCGATGAACTCCTCGAGCTCGGAGAAGTCGACGATGGCGTCAAAGGCCCGGTCGATCTCGGCCTTCGACATGCCGAGCAACGAGCCGTTGAGGTAGATGTTCTCCCGCCCGCTCAGGTCCTGGTGAAAGCCGGCGCCGAGCTCCAGGAGGCCCGCCAGCTTCCCCTTCACGGCGACCTCGCCCGAGGTGGGCTGCAGCACGCCGCAGATGCACTTGAGGAGCGTCGACTTCCCGGAACCGTTGCGGCCGAGGATGCCGACCGTCTCCCCCGGCTGGACGGTCAGCGAGACCTCGTCGAGCGCCCAGAAGTCCTCGGTCGCCTTGCGGCGGCCGCCGTGGATGATGCGCTCCTTGACGGTGTTGTACTGACCGTGGGCCAGGCGGAAACGCTTGGAGACGTTCCGCACGTCGATGGCGAAGTCGCTCATCTCAGAGCTCCTCGGCGAAGTTGCCCTCGAGCCGGCCGAAGACGGCCAACGCGATGAGGAGGACGATGCCGGCCAAGAGAAGGACGGCGAGATCGAGGCCGACGTACCAGAGCATGCCCTTGCCCGGCAGCACGGGGTACGACGGATTGCCCGGGATGGCGACCGTGACGTGCGCATAGATGCAGCGCTGGAACGACAGGACCAGCGGCACTATCGGGTTGAGGAAGTACACCCAGGTGAGCCCCTTGGGGCCGAGCTTGTCGCCGATGTTGGCCTGGTAGGCGTACACGATCGGGCAGGCCCAGAACCACGCCGTGAGGACGACCTCGATCAGGTGCTGCACGTCTCGCAGGTACACGTTGACGGCCGAGAGGAGCACCGCGAGCGCGCCCGCCAGGACGATGCCCGCCACCAGCGCCAAGATGAGCACCGGGAAGTAGGCCATATCGGGCGGGTGTCGCAGCACGAGCATGAAGATGACCAGCACGGCGGACTGGAACAGGAAGAACACGCAGGCCGTGCCAACCGACGCCAAGGCGAGGATTTCGCGCGGGAAGGACACCTTTTTCACGATGCCGGCGTTGTTCACGACGATGCCGGTGCCGGTGAGGACGCCCAGGGAGAACAGGTTCCACAACAGCAGCCCCGCGAACAGGAAGATCACGAACTGCGGGACGTGGTTGTTCAAGATGACCGAGAAGACGAAGTAGTAGATGGCCAGCGTCGTCGCCGGCGAGATCATCGACCAGACGATCCCGAGGAACGAGTTCTTGTACTTGACCTTGATCTCGGTGCGGACGAGGAAGACGAGGAGCTCGCGGGAGGCCCAGATCTCGCGCAGGCGCTGAGGGACGCTGATCGTCGGGGTGACGATGCGCGTCGTCGAGCCCCGCCGGGCAGCCCGCTCGCTCATGCCCGCGGCGCGCGCGGCCATCGGCGACTCATCCGCCACCTTCATCTCGTGGGCCTCCTCGAGTCTCCTGTCCGCGTCTGACGAGGAGGCCGGGACGTCCAGCGCCACGCCTATTTGGCCCCCGCCGCGATGGTGGCCGTCGACCGGTCGATCACGTTGTCGATGAAGCCGTACTCCTTGGCCTCTTCGGCGGTGAACCAGCGGTCACGGTCGGAGTCGAGCTCGATCCGCTCGACCGTCTGACCGGTGTGGAAGGCGATGCGCTCGGCCATCATCCGCTTCAGGTAGATGATCTGCTCCGCCTGGATGGCGATGTCGGCCGCCTGGCCCTGCATGGACCCGGAGGGCTGGTGCATCAGGATCCGGGAGTGGGGCAGGGCGAAGCGCTTGCCCGGGGCGCCGGCGCACAGCAGGAACTGGCCCATGCTGGCGGCCAGGCCGACACAGATGGTCGAGACGTCCGGCCGGACGAACTGCATCGTGTCGTAGATGGCGAGGCCGTCGGTCACCGACCCGCCGGGCGAGTTGATGTAGACCGAGATGTCCTTCTCGGGGTCTTCGGCCTCCAGAAGGATGAGCTGGGCGCAGACCATGTTGGCGGTGACCTGGTCGATCGCGCTGCCGATGAAGACGATGCGCTCCTTCAGGAGCTGCTGGAAGATCCGCCCGGAGGACTCGAGATCTGCCCCGGCCGCGACGATTTGGGGGGCTTCAGATGCGTGTGACATGGCCATGAGGCTAGTGGCCACAGGCAGCACCCGTAGGCACAGCGCCGTAAGCTCCCAGGTCACCCGTGATGCGGGGACCGCTGCGGGCGTGGCGGAATTGGCAGACGCGCCGGGTTTAGGTCCCGGTCCCCGCGAGGGGGTGGAGGTTCGAGTCCTCTCGCCCGCACCCACCGACCCTCCGAGGCTCTCGGCTCGGGCCTCCCATCAGACCCCGCGTCCTCCGATCGGCGTGTGTACGCGCCGAACTGTTGCCCACCTTCGTGTGTATTTGTGCGTCCCGGCCGCGCGTATAGACCCGGAGGTCAAGCGTCGAACGCCGCGTACACGCACGGAAGTCGCCAAGAGGGTTCGCCGCGTACGCACCTGCGCGCGGCCCCCCGATTCGTCACGTATGCACGCGCGATGAGACGTCGGGACCCGCTCTGGGTGACGATGTGAGCGCACGCACTCCGCGGCCCAAGGCCCCGACCTGGGCGCGGCCGACACGGGCGTCGCCTAACTTCGCCCTCGTGCCCCACCTCGTCGCCGCCCCGGACAAGTTCCGCGGCACGGTGTCGGCCGCCGAGGCCGCGGCGGCCATGGCGGATGCGGCCCGGCGAGCCGGCTGGACCGCCGACGAGGTCCCCGTGTCCGACGGCGGCGAAGGCCTCCTCGATGCGCTCGGTGGCGACCCGCGCCGCGCCGCCGTCACCGGCCCCCTCGGCGAGCCCGTCGACGCCGAGTGGCGCATGCTCACCACGGGCTCACACGGCCACGGCGACCGCGACCACGGCGGCGACGAAACGCCCACCGCCGTCGTCGAGATGTCGAAGGCCGCCGGCCGGGCGCTCCTCCCCCGCCCCCGCGGCGACGACCCCGTACGGGCGGACACGACCGGGGTGGGCCAGCTGCTCCTGGCCGCCCGCGACGCCGGCGCACGCCGCATCGTGATCGGCTGCGGCGGCTCGGCCACGACCGACGGCGGGCTCGGCGCCGTCCGTGCCATTGGAGAAAGCGGCCCCGACGCGCTCGCAGGCATCGACCTCGTCGTCGCCTGCGACGTCACCACCCCCTTCCTCGACGCCGCCGCGATCTTCGGGCCCCAGAAGGGAGCCACGCCCGCCCAGGTCGAGCTCCTCACGCAACGCCTCGACGACGTCGCGGCCGTCTACCGCGACGAGTTCGGCGTCGACGTCACGACCGTGCCCGCCGCCGGCGCCGCGGGCGGCCTCGGCGGCGGCCTCTACGTCCTCGGCGCCCGCCTCGAGCCGGGTTTCGACCTCGTCGCCGGCCTCGTCGGCCTCGCCACCCGCATAGAGCGGGCCGACCTCGTGGCCACCGGCGAAGGCCACCTCGATCCGCCCTCCTTCAGCGGCAAGGTCCCCGGCGGCGTCCTGGCTCTCGCCCAAGCCCGCCGGGCCGGCCCGATCCCGGTCCTCTGCGTTGTCGGCGGCGCCGACCGCTCGATACTCGCCCGGCCCCCCGTAGGCATCGAGGTGCGGAGCCTCGTCGCCCTCTACGGCCGCGACCGTGCCCGGAGCCAGACGGCCGCGCTCATCGGGCGAACGACGTCCGAGTTCGTGGCCACGTTTTGCTCCTGAGCCGAACGATCGGCAACACTGCTTCGCCGCACCACGAGGGTTCGACTGACACGACGCGGCACAGGAGGCATCACCATGGGACTGCTCGACGGCAAGGTGGCGGTCGTCACCGGCGCAGGGCGCGGCATCGGCCGCGAGGAGGCGCTCACCCTCGCGGCGGAGGGTGCCAAGGTCGTCGTCAACGACGTGGGTGCCGGGCTGCACGGTGAGGGCAGCGCCGACGTGCACCCCGCCCAAGAGGTCGTCGACCTCATCAAGAAGGACGGCGGCGACGCCGCGGTCAACGGCGACGACATCAGTTCGTGGCAGGGCGGCAAGAACGTCGTCGAGCAGGCCATCGACACGTTCGGCTCGCTCGACATCCTGGTCAACAACGCCGGCATCCTCCGGGACAAGATGTCGTTCAACATGGACGAGTCCGACTGGGACGACGTCATCCGCGTCCACCTCAAGGGCCACTTCGCCGCCACGCATCACGCCGCGGTCTACTGGCGCAACAAGTCCAAGTCCGGCGAAGAGGTGACCGGGCGCATCATCAACACGTCGTCGGAGGCGGGCCTCTTCGGCAACGCCGGACAGGCCAACTACGCCGCCGCCAAGGCGGGCATCGCCGCCCTCACCTGGGTCGAGGCGCGCGAGCTCAGCCGCTACGGCGTGACCGCCAACGCGATCGCCCCACGCGCCCGCACCCGCATGACCGAGACGATCTTCGGTGACGGCATGGGGACGGATCCGGACGCCTTCGACCAGTGGGACCCCAAAAACATCGCCAACGTCGTGGCCTTCCTGGCCGCGCCAGAGGCCGCCGACGTCAACGGACAGATCTTCGTCGTGTTCGGCGCCGACGTCTACGTGATGAGCGCGTTCAAGGCGGTCGGCCAGGTCTCCCGCGACAAGGCCTGGACGCCGTCCGAGCTCGTCGCCGCCAAGGGCGACATGTTCAAGGGCATCAGCTCGGCGGTGCCCGACTTCAGCTTCATCTAACGCCTCTCGGGGAACGCCGCACGCCAGAGGGCCGTCGGCGGGCGGATCATCCTCGAAGCAGTCTCAGGGCGACCAGCCCGGCTGCCTTCGCTCCGAAGGTTGGGCTCGTTACCGCGCGACGTACACCGTCAGCGGCGGGATGACGCCGTGTGCCTCCATCGCGGCCGCCATTTCCGGAGGCGGCGACGACAGGACGGCCAGCGCCGCATCGACGTCGTCCATGTCACAGGTGATGGCAATGACGTTGCCGCCATCGTGCAGCGCATATTCCTCAACATTGGTTCCGCCAACCAGGCCGATGGCCTCCGCTCGCTCCGACTTGAACGACAACCACTTGTCGACGTCTGCCACGTTGTGGGTGATAACGACCTTGGGCATCGTCATGGCTCCTTCCCGCATGACGCCGTTGGATTCCGACGTCACGCCAGTTCTATCGCCCCGAACAAACGCGATCCACCGCGTTGGCCGGCGCTCATCCAAATATCAGGAGCGGCTGGGACGGGGTCGGGCGATGCTGACACAGATGAGCGTGCCCGGCCGGCGTCACCGCGACGAGCTCTCCGGAGGCATCCAGGCGTCGACGAGTCACGAACCCTCGGTCGTTGGCCTCTTCCCACACGGGTAAGCGAGGGCATGAGGTTCGCCATGCCTCCATGACGTCGGCATACGGGCGCGGCGTGCCGTCGAGCCACTCGAGCAGATCGAGGATCAGTGCTTCGACGGGATCGCTCATCGAGACAACCACTACTCGTCAACTCTAGGCCCCGAAGTGAGCAGAAACGGAGAAGCACCTCGCGTGGCCGCGCCCGTACGATTTCAAGAGACCGAAGGAGGCGAGACGCTATGAAGACGATGACCTGCGAGCAGCTGGGAGGACCTTG
>DATDIE010000403.1:0-3379 GCA_036521235.1 Acidimicrobiales bacterium
ACGCGGTGCACCATGTGGTCGTGCCCGCGGCGCTCCTCGCTCAGGGCAAGAACGACCTCTTGGCGATCGTCAAGGGCCCCGACCACACGGAGCAGATCTTCGTGTTCCACGCGACGGCGGGACACACCAACGTCCTCAAGATCCCGAGCTCGTTGAGCCTGCCGCTGGCCGGTGGGCGGACCGTGCCCATCAAGACGCTCGACCTCCACTCGCCCGACGCCATCATCGCCGGACTCGACCAGCTGGGTATCCCGGTGACGCATTACGTCGGGGTGGACCTCCACGCGGTGGACCCGTCGTCGAACCTCGGCCAACTGGCGACGGGCAAGCTCTCGATCACCTCGATGATCTCCGATCCGACGGGGACCACGACACTGCTCGAGCAGGTCGCGTCGCACATCTACCTCGGGCCGGGCACCCCGGTGTCGGCCGTCCTCTCCCTCATGAACGTCCCCACGGCACACCCCGTCTCGGTTCCCACCGCCAAGGACGTGCACGGCAGGGTCGTCCTCGCATCGGCGTTCGACACGGTCCTGCGCAGCTTCCTCTAGTGGCGAAGCACGCCCGGCACGCGGCCAAGGCCCGGCCGTGGCGGTCGCGGTTGCACGGGTTCGTCAGCGGGATGGCATCCGACGACTGGGAGGAGGCCGGGGCGAGCGCCCCCGGGCCGGCGCCCGACGATCCGCAAGTGGGCGGACACGCGTCCCTCGACGAGGTGCTGCGTGACGCCGCCGAGTCACGCGACCCGGACGACGTGGACGGCGCGCAGGACTGAGGCTCAGGCGGGCTCGTGCGCCAACCAGTGGTCGAGGAAGGGCATGGCCTCGGTGCCGTGCCACTGGTGGCCCCCCTCGAAGACGTCGTGCACCAGCCGGTCGGGCACACCCTGCGCCGCGTAGACGAGGCGGGTGCGGCGCACCGACTCGGTCGCGGCCACCACGGGGAACAAGAGGTCCTCGGTGCCCGTCTCGACCAGCAGGGGGCGCGGCGCGACGAGGGCCCCGAGGTCTTCGTGCTCGAGGCGGCCGAGCATGCCGAAGAGGACCTGCGAGCCGCACATGTTCCACGGCATCTTGTGGCTCTCGGCCCACGACGAGAAGTAGCCGCTGACGACGGCGGCGGCGACGCGTTGGTCGAGGGAGGCGGTGAACAGCGTCACCGTGCCGCCGTAGCTGATCCCCACCATGCCCATGCGGCCGGGGTCGACGAGCGGGTGCTCGGCCAGGACGTCGAGCGAGCGCCTGAGGTCCCAGATGTTCTGGGTCAGTGGGTTCCACCCCGCCATCGCCGCGTGGACCAGGTTCGCGTCGCAGGCGTAGTGGTCCTCGGGATTCCAGTCCAGGCGCTCACCGAAGCACCGCAGGTCAGGTGCGAGGACGACGTAGCCGCGTCGCGCCAGCGCCCGCGCGTAGTCGGCGTTCGGCATGTCGGTGTGCTCCAGGCCGACGACCTGTGTTTTGCCGGGCCCGTGCCCGTGGCAGGCCAGGACAGCCGCGCCGGGGGGCCGGTCGACGCGCTCGTCGGGCACGAGGAGGTAGGCGGGCACCGACATGGTGTCCTCGGTGTCGAAGACGATCTTGTCGCGCCGGTAGCCGTCACAGGCGGTCGACTCGAGCGTCTCTAAGTTGAGTGGCACCGGCGCCGGCTCGGGCCCCATGAGCTCGTCGAGGCGCATCCGGCACCGCTCGACCCAGGCCGGGATCGCCGCGCCGTGGGGGTCGTCCTCGGGCAACGGGTCCACGTGCACCGTCTCCGCCAGGCGCGCCATCCACTGGTACCAGGGCGAGTAGTTGCGGACCGGTGGGGCCAACGCGGCCCCGGTGTCTGCGCTCATGCTCGATCCCTTCCTCGTCCCCAGCTCACGGCTGGGGCCAATGTACGGGAAAGTGGGGCAGAATTGGCGGGTGACCCTCGCCCCGACGATCACCGTCCAACCCCTCTCCCCGAACATCGGCGCCGAGATCTCCGGCGTCGACCTCTCCCTCCCGCTGTCCGCCGACGTGGTGGCGGCCATCCGCGACGCCTGGAACACGCATCACGTCATCTTCTTCCGTGACCAGTCCCTTACGGCGGACCAGCAGGCGGCGTTCGCCCGCCAGTTCGGGACGGTGACCGAGGCGCATCCCGTGCTCCCGTCGATCGACGAGAGCACCGAGGTCCTCGCCATCGACGGCAAGGTGGACCGCGCCAGCTGGTGGCATACGGACGTGACGTTCCTCCAGACGCCCGCCATGGGTTCCATCCTCTACATGCTCGAGGCGCCCGACGTCGGCGGCGACACGATGTGGGCGAGCCTGCAGGACGCCTATGACGGGCTGGCCGAGCCCGTGCGCGCCATGTGCGACACGTTGATCGCCATCCACCACGACCCGTGGTTCGCCGCCGACGTCGCCGAACGCGGCGGCTACGAGTGGGACGGCGTGTGGCAGGACAAGCTCCTGCCGGCGCTCCACCCCGTCGTGCGGACGCATCCCGAGAACGGGCGCAACGGCCTGTTCGTCAACCGGCAGTTCACCCGGCAGATCTTCGGGTTGTCGGACAATGAGAGCAACGCCGTCCTCGAGATGCTGTACCACCACTGCGTGCAGCCGGAGTACACCTGCCGCTTCCGCTGGCGGGCCGGGTCGGTGGCCTTCTGGGACAACCGGGCGACGTTGCACTACGCGCTCGATGACTACGGCGACGCCGCCCGCTACGCGCACCGCGTGACGCTGCGGGGTGACAAGCCCTTCGGGCCTGCGATGCCGCTGCCCGGATCCTGAGCGCCGTCATTGCCGCGGCCGGCCTCGCCGCCGACATCGGCGTGGCCGTGACCGCGTTCGTCGGCACCAACATCGACAACTGCGTCGTGACGGCGACGATGGTGGCCGGCGCGCCGCTGAACCGCTCGCATCGCATCGCGGCAGGACAGGTGGTGGGGTTCGTGGTCGTGGTCGCGGTCGCCGCCGCCGCGGCGGTCGCGCTGTACGAGTTCTCCCCGGCCGCCGTCGGCCTCCTCGGTCTGGTGCCGTTGGCCATCGGCCTGCGCGGCATCGTGTTGCTCCTGCGCCATCGGGGGCCCGACGCCAAGGACGCCGGGGCACGGCGCAAGGGCCGGGGCGCCGCCAGTGAGCGGGCCGTCGGGCGCAGCTTCGCGGCGGGGATGCTGGTCACCATCGCGGCGGGCGGCGACAACCTCGCCGCCTACATCCCGCTCTTCCGCGAGGGCGGCACGACGAACCTCTTGACCCTCGCCGTCGTCTTCGCGCTCGGCGAGGTGGCCGTGACGATGGTGATCCTGGCCGCGGGGCGCCATCCGCGGGCGCGCGCCGTCATGGCGAAGCTGGGTGCGCTGGCGGTCCCACTGCTCCTGTGTGGGATCGGCGTGCTCGTGCTGGCT
>DATDIE010000404.1:0-5052 GCA_036521235.1 Acidimicrobiales bacterium
CTTGAGCGCGGTGACGCTCAACCAGTACTTCTCGAAGGTGCAAGCGGGCGGCGGGCCGGGTGACCGGGAGCCGACGGTGCGGCACCTGCAGTCCGGGTCGGCGACGCGGGGTATCTCGCGGGCGGCCGCCGTGAAGATCGCGCAGGCCCGCCAACAGCTCTCGTCGTACACCGACGCCGTCGCCGGCCACCCGTCCGAGCTGTTGACGTTGTCGGACCAGTTGCTGGCGACCGAATCGAGCAGCCTCGGCTCGGAACGGCGCACGGCGTCGTTGAGCGACTACGAGAAGGCCTTCACCTCGCAAACGGGGAAGATCAGCCTGGCGACCGAGCAGACCGTCACGTTCACCGCGCAGCAGGCCTCCATCCCGATCACCGTGCTCTCGTCCGCCCCGTACCCGGTGAACGTGACCGTCACCTTGACGAGTGACAAGTTCGTGTTCCCCAACGGCGACTCCCACCACCTCCTGCTCGACCGTCCGACCACTTCGTGGCGTTTCACGGCACGGGCGCGCACGTCCGGCGACCGTCTGCCGATCGACGTCACCCTGCACACGCAGAACGGGCAGCTCGTCCTCGCCCGCACCGTCCTGACGGTGCAGTCGACCGCCATCTCCTTCGTCGGGGTGGCCCTCACCATCCTCGCCGGCGCCGTGCTCCTCGTCTGGTGGGCACGGACGTGGCGGCGCTCGCGGCGCAAGCGCCTGCGGGCCCACTGACATGGCCACCGCGCGTCGCGCCGCCGCCCTCCCCCTGCGGACCGCCGCGACCTACGTCGCGGTCGGGACGACCCTCTCGCGGATCACCGGGCTCCTGCGCTTCGTCGCGCTGGCCTGGGCCCTCGGCCAGACGCTCCTGGCCGACTCCTACAACCTGGCGAACACGACGCCGAACATGCTCTACGACGTCGTGCTGGGCGGGGTGCTGTCGGCCACGTTCATCCCCGTCTTCGTCGACCGGCTGTCGAACCGCACCGAGAAGGAGGCCTACGAGTCGATCTCGGCGGTCATCACCGTCTCGGTGGTCGTGCTCCTGGGCGCGACGGTGGCGGCGTTGGTGGCAGCGCCCTTCCTGATCGACGCCCTGACCGCACTCGACACGCACGCCCACCCGGCGCAGGTGCACACGGTCATCGTCGAGCGACAGGTGGCGACGGAGTTCCTCCGGTGGTTCGTCATACAGATCGCCGCCTACGGGTTGTTCGCACTGGCGGCGGCGCTGCTGAACACGCGCCGGCGCTTCGTCGCGGTCGCCTGGGCACCGATCGTCAACAACCTCGTCTGCATCGGGATCCTCGTGTGGTTCGGCCTGTGGGCCGGGCACGGTGCGTCGCTGGCCAGCGTGCAGGAGCACCACAGCCAGCTGGTCCTGCTCGGCCTCGGCACGTCGCTCGGCGTCGTGCTGCAGGGGGTCGCCCTGATCCCGAGCCTGCGGGCGGCGAACCTGCGCTTCCTGCGCTGGCGCTGGAACCCGCGGGACGAGGCGCTGCGCGACGTGGCGCACCTCGGCGCCTGGACCTTCGGTTTCGTACTGGCCAACCAGATCGCGCTCTTCGTCGTCACCATCCTCGCCGGCTCGGTGCCCGGCCCCGACCCCGTCTCCTCGTATACGTACGCTTACGCCTTCTTCCAATTCCCCTACGGGGTGATCGCCGTCACCGTCATGTCGGTCGTCACGCCGGACCTGGCCGAGAAGTGGTCGACCGGCCAGACCGCCGCGTTCCTGCACCGCATGACCGGGGGCCTGCGCGCCGTCCTCGCCCTCGTCATCCCCTCGGCGGTCGGCATGTTGTTGCTGGCCAAGCCGGCGGTGGCGTTGCTCCTCGGTATCGGGCACAGCACGCCCGCGGAGACGGCGACCACGGGCGCCGCGCTGGCCATGTTCGCCCTCGGGCTGCCCGGCTTCTGCGCCTACCTCTACTTCGTCCGGGTGCTGCAGTCGATGCAACGCACCAAGGTCGCGTTCTTCCTCTACCTCGTCGAGAACGCGCTCAACGTCGTCCTCGCCCTGTTGCTCGTCCACCCGCTCGGCGTGCGCGGCCTCGCCCTCTCCCTCTCGATCTCGTACACGGTCGCGGCGCTCCTCGCCCTCGCCGTCTTCCACCAGTGGTTCGGGCGCCTCGCCGAGCCCGAGACGTGGGCGCCGCTCGGGCGCGTCATCGCCGCCTCCGTCCCGATGGGCATCGTCGTCCTCATCGTGTCGAACCTGTCGGGGTCGACGGGCACGGCGGCGCTGTTCGTCCGCGTCGTGGGCTCCGTCGTTGCCGGCGGTGCCGTCTTCGCGGCCGTGGTGTTCCTCCTCGGCCGGCGCCACGACGCGTCCCGACGCCGCCGTCCGCCACCTCCACCGGCTCCGCCCCCACCGCCGCCGACGAGGCTCGTCGCCTCGTCGCGCTCGCAGCCGCGCATCGTCCCGTATCGCCCCTGACCCTGACCCTGGTCACGGGCCCGGTACCGCCCGTTGGGCCGGTTGCCCCGCGGTCACCGTGGCAGACTCCTGCGCATGCCCGGCGTCCACATCGTGACCGACAGTGCCTGCGACCTGACCGACCAGCTCGTCAAGGAGCACGGCGTCATCGTCGTGCCGCTGACGATCCGCTTCGGCACCGAGGAGTTCGAGGACCGGCGCAACCTGTCGCCGCCGGAGTTCTGGGACCGCTGCAGCGGGAAGGGCGACCTGCCCGAGACGTCAGCCCCCTCCCCCGGCGCGTTCCAGGCCGCCTACCAACAGGCCGTCGACGAGGGCGCCGAGTCCGTCCGGTGCCTCACGATCTCGTCGAAGGTCTCGGCCACGTACGCGTCGGCGGTGACCGCGGCCGACTCCTTCACCGCGGCACCCGTCCGCGTCGTCGATACGTACTCGCTCACCATGGGCCAGGGCCTCCTCGTCATCGCCGCCGCCGAGGACGCGGCCGCCGGCAAGGGCATCGACGACATCGCCGAGGCGACCAAGGACCGCGCCACGCGCACCCGCATCTACGGCGTGCTGGGCGGCCTCGAGCACCTGCAGCGCGGCGGGCGCATCGGCGGCGCCCGGGCCCTGCTGGGCTCGTTGCTCAACATCAAGCCCGTGATCCAGCTCAAGGACGGGGAGGTCGCCGAGGAGTCCAAGCAGCGGACCCGGGCCCGGGCGATCACGTACCTCGTCGACAAGGTCAAGGCGGACGCACCGCTCGAGCGGGTTGCCGTGGCGGACGGGGCCTGCGACGACATCACCGACGTCGCGGCCAGGCTCGGGGACATCGCCAGCGAGCACCCGATCCTCCGCGTCGAGCTCGGCCCGGTCGTCGGGACCCACGCCGGGCCCAACACGGTCGGCGTCTGCTACATCATCCCAGCCAGCAAGGGCTAACCGGCCAGTAGCCCCCGGGCCGCCGGGTAGTCTCACGCGGTGCCTGAGAACGATTTTTCCGACGCGCTGTCCGCCCGTGCCCTCGACACGATCGACACCGTGGTGGCGACGGTCAACGACAAGGCGGTTCGCCCCGCCATCGTCGCCGCCCGCGGCATCGTCTTCGGCGTCATCATTGCCGTGGTCGGCGTCACCGTCATCATCATGTTCTGCATCGGGTTCATCCGCCTGACCACGATCGCCGGCCACCGCATCTGGGCCTCGTACATCGTCCTCGGGCTCGTCTTCAGCGCCGTCGGCGCCGTCCTCTACTCCCGTAGGGGTGTCCCGCCCAATGCCTGAGCGCCGCAAGGTCGTCATCATCGGGAGCGGGCCCGCCGGCCTGACCGCCGCGCTCTACGCGGCCCGGGCCCAGCTCGAGCCGCTCGTCTACGAGGGCGAGCCCTCGTCGACCAGCGACCAGCCCGGCGGCCAGCTCATGCTGACGACGGAGGTCGAGAACTACCCCGGCTTCGTCGACGGGATCATGGGCCCCGAGCTCATGGGCATGATGCGGGGCCAGGCCCAGCGCTTCGACGCCGACATCCGCACGGAGCGGGTCAGCCGCATCGACGTCTCGCCGTGGCCCTTCCACGTCTGGGTCGGCGACCCGAACGCGGACGAGCCGACCGCGCTGGCCGACACGCTCATCATCGCCACGGGCGCCCGTTCGCTGATGCTCGGTGTCCCCAACGAGGAGCGCCTGCTCGGATACGGCGTCTCGACGTGCGCCACCTGCGACGGCTTCTTCTTCCGCGACCACCACATCGCGGTCGTCGGCGGCGGCGACTCGGCCCTCGAGGAAGCCCTGTTCCTCGCCCGGTTCGGCTCGAAGGTCACGGTCATCCACCGCCGCGACGACCTGCGGGCCTCCAAGATCATGCAGGAGCGGGCCCGGGCTCACGAGAAGATCGAGTTCAGGTGGAACACCACGGTCACCGACGTCTGCGGGGACACCAAGGTGAGCGGCCTCCGCCTCAAGGACACGGTCACCGGCGAGGAGTCCGAGCTCGACGCCACCGGCCTCTTCGTCGCCATCGGCCACGAGCCCAACAGCGCCCTCCTCAAGGGTCAGATCGAGCTCGAGGACAACGGATACGTCAAGACGTTCGACGGCACGACCCGCACCAACGTCGACGGCGTGTTCGCCTGCGGCGACGTCCAGGACCACTACTACCGCCAAGCCGTGACCTCGGCGGGGTCCGGGTGCATGGCCGCTATCGACGCCGAACGCTGGCTCGAGATGGCCAAGGGCGAGTAGCCCTCCCCTGGTCGGGAACAGAACCACCCACCCGGACGTTGCACCAGCCGACAAGGAGATCCAGATGAGCGAGAAGATCGAGACCCTGACCGACGCTACCTTTGACGAGAATGTCAAGGGTTCTGACGTGTCCGTCCTGGTGGACTTCTGGGCCGAATGGTGTGGCCCGTGCAAGATGATCGCCCCGGTCCTCGAGGAGATCGCGGAGGAGCAGGCGGGCAAGGTGCGGATAGCCAAGCTGAACATCGACGACAACCTGGACGTGACGAGGCGGTACGACGTGATGAGCATCCCGACCCTGCTGCTGTTCAAGGACGGGGAGCCGCTGGCTCGGCTGGTCGGGGCGAAGCCCAAGGCGCAGCTTCTCCAGGAGATCTCCGCCTACCTGTAGGAGGGGACCTC
>DATDIE010000405.1:0-2488 GCA_036521235.1 Acidimicrobiales bacterium
TCGGCCTGGCGGACTGAAATCGGTTGGCCCATCTTCCAGACCGGGCCCACGCTCTAGGCGCTCTAGGCGCTCTAGGGCATTGCGGCCAGGGTGCCGGCCCCGATGGCACGGACCGCGTGCGGCGACCAGTGCGACGGCTTAGGTGCGCGCGCCCTTCTTGGTCACCCACGAGGCGACGAGGCCGGCCACTTCCGCTTCGCTCTTGCGCAACGAGTGGTCGCCGTCGACGAAGTGCAGCGTGACCGGGCCGGGGATGGCGGCCGTCTCGCGTTCAAGCTCGCCCGGTGTGGCGAATGCGTCGCGACGACCAGAGACGAAGAGGCATGGGAGATGCAGGTCTGCGAAGTGCTCGGTGCGGAGCCGCTCAGGCCGACCGGGGGGATGGAGTGGGTAGCTCACCAGGACGAGCGCAGCCACCGCGAGCCCGTCGGCCACGGCCAGTGAGCACATTCGCCCGCCGAAAGAGCGGCCACCGATAGCGATGCGACCAGTCTTGACGGCCAAGCGGTCCGCCAGGGCCGCCGTGGCCGTCCGCACGGTCTCGATGCACACGGCGGGAGGGTCGGTGCGACGCTTCCCAGCGGCCTGTCCGGGGAACTCGACGCGCTCGACGGGAACGCCAGCCTCCGTCACCGCCTCGTCGATAGCCACCAGGCCCGACTGCGTCCGCCCGGCACTCGCCCCCGGTGTGAGCACCAGTCCGGCGATCTTCGCAGCGGGCATCGGACCATCATGGCGTGCCGCGGCCGGTGGCGTCACGCGAGCCGGCGACGTCACACGAAGGCGTCGACCTCGGCCAGGTAGGCGTCCCGCTGTGTCTCGCTCAGAAACGCAGCGCGGAACGAGTTGCGCGCCAGCTCGGCGACTTCGTCGCGCCCGAGGTCGAACGCCTCGGCGACAGCCAGGAGGTTGTCGGCGACATAGCCCCCGAAGTAGGCCGGGTCGTCCGAGTTGACGGTCACGAGGAGGCCGGAGGCGACCAGGAGCGGCAGGTCGTGCTGCTGCAGGGAGGGGAAGACGCGCAGCCTGACGTTGGAGAACGGGCACACCGTCAGTGGGATCTGCTCACTCGCCAAGCGTGTGACCAATTGGTCGTCCTCCACGCAGCGCACGCCGTGATCGATGCGCTGCGCCTGCAGGGTGTCCAGTGCTTCCCAGATATACGCGGCTGGTCCCTCCTCCCCGGCATGCGCCACGCCGGGGAGCCCCATGGCGCGGGCACGCCGGAAGGGCTCAGCGAACCTGGCTGGAGGATTGCCCACCTCCGCCGAGTCGAGGCCGACGCCGGCGAGGTGGTGCGCAAACGGCCGTGCCTCTTCGAGCGTCTGCAGCGCCGACTCCTCGCTGAGGTCGCGCAAGAAGCACAGAATGAGGCCCGACGACATTCCGAGGGCCGTTGTGCTCTCGTCGAGGGCTCGCCGGATGCCCGTGCAGCAGGTCTCGAAGGACACGCCGCGCCGGGTGTGGGTCTGCGGGTCGAAGAAGATCTCGGCGTGCCGCACGCCCTGGCTCGCCGCCTTGGCCAGATAGGCCGTCGTCAAGTCGTAGAAGTCCTGCTCGGTGCGGAGCACGGCGCAGTTGGCGTAGTAGATGTCCAGGAACGACTGGAGGTCCTTGAAGACGTAGGCCTGCCGGAGCGCGTCCACATCCGCGTAGGGCATCGCCATCTGGTTGCGCGCCGCCAGCTCGAACACGAGCTCGGGCTCGAGCGTCCCCTCGATGTGCACGTGCAGTTCCGCCTTCGGCAGCTGCCGCACGAATTCGTCCATGTCCGCCATGCCTCGTCGTCTCCGGTCTGCGCTCAGGCGGCTCGGGGCGGGATGCCGAGGTCGGCGCGAAGCGCGTGGAGGGGCTCGTCGGCGAGCGCGAGATGGTCGAGGGCAACGAAGTCGGCCGTGCACGACGACCCGCGGCGCATGGCGTCGGCGAAGATCTCCGGCGAGCCCGGCCGGTCGAGGACTCCTTCGGTCGGGGTGATGTCGAGCACGTCGAAGAGCCCGGCTTCGTAGAGGGCCATGGACGCCGTCAGCGAGCTGAAGTGGGCTTCCCCGTTCGTGGCGCTGACGATCATCGCCGACAGCGCCACCTCCTCAATCGCCTCGTTCGGGTTGTAGCCGGACAGGACGTGGGCAAAGTCGTGCGACACCAGGTTGACCCCTATGGGCTCGGCAACGTCCGGATAGGCCAGGCCCCAGCGGCTGTAGAAGTCGGCGAAGGCGCGGCCCAGAGTGCCCGGGGCACAGTCGCGCAACGACGCGAGACGCTGCGCGGTCCCCGAGTCAGGATGCTCCCGGAAGGCGGGCTCGACCGGCGTCGTGTGGGCGAATCGCCTCCAGTCAGCCATGAGGAGGTCGTGGTCGTGCGCGGCGGCGCTGTGGGCGACGAGCAGCATTGGCTCGTCGATCCCCAGTGCTGCGGCGGCAGACTCGACGGCGCTGACGAGTTGTGCACTCGCCGGATGGCGGGCGAACTCGAGCACGATCAGGGC
>DATDIE010000406.1:0-4610 GCA_036521235.1 Acidimicrobiales bacterium
CTCTCGGCGGTGCCAGGGGTGCAGGAGGTCGCGGCGTTCGGCCTGCCCGACGAGCAGTGGGGCCAGCGCGTGTGCGTCGCCTACATCGCCGATGCCGCCGATGCCGCCGATGCCGAGGAGGCCCTGCGGGCAGCCGCCTCGTCCCGCCTCGCACCGTACAAGCGACCGAAGTTGTACATCGCCGTCCGCGACCTGCCCCATACCGCGACGGGCAAGCTGATGCGACGGGCGGTGCCCGGCCACGTCGGCCTCGACGCGGGCGCGGGTGCAGAGTAAGCCTGGCGTCGACGCGATCCCTTCGCGAACGGCCGATGCAGAGCCGCGCCACAGGATCCCCAACGCGCTCGCACCTCGCCGCGTGCCTTTCGTGCAACCATTCGGACTAGTAGCGTCCGAGACGTCCGGCGGGAGGATTTGCATGGGCGGCAGGAACCATCGAGGGATAGCGGCCGCTTTGGCGGCCGGCATCATGTTCGCCGCGGTGGCGGCCACAAGCGGAATCACTGCGAGCGCCGCTGCGTCGAGCACCAGCACGACGACGCCCACCAGTACGACGACATCTACCAGCACGACGACGACACCACCTGTCGTCGGCTCTACCGGACCGCTCGGTGGTTCGATCAGCAGGCCCCCGTTGGTCGATATCCAGACCCAGGCCTCCGAGCAAGGGCAGAAGGGCGTACTGCTCGCCACGAACAGGCCGCCCACCGGCACGGGCGCTCCGGCGCTGCCGGGCTGTCCGGACACCCTCGACACGCATCTCGGAACCGGTTGCTTCTTTGCCGATCCCGGCGACGGCAGCCAATGGGTCCAGATCCTGGTGCTCAATCGCAGCGACCTCTCGCCGGCCACCGGCGTCGTCCCGTACAACCGCGACTTCGACTGCCCGGTGGCGACCCAGTATCCGAACGAGCAGAACTTTGACGTGGTTCCTCCCGGTCACGGCGCGCCCTGCACCAAGGCACTCTCGGACTTCATCGGCTCGTTGAACGGCTCTGATCTGGTGATCGCCGTCAGCCAACCCGGCAGAAACCCAACGGCCCAGCCTCCGGTGGGCGTCGGCGCGGTGCTCGGCGGCGTGGGGTCGAACCACGGCATCGGCGGGGCGGCGAAGTGGTTCAACTCTCCCGATCGCGCCCACCTCGACGCCCTGCGGGGGACCGTGTCGATCGTCGGCGTTCCCGGATGGAAGACGGGGGCCGTCGAGAACGAATCCGCTACTCCTCACGTGGCGGACACCGGCCACCTCGACGTCAGTGTGGCCATCGACAGCTCGCAGCAGTACTCACCGCTCGAGGAAGCGAGCGCCGAGATCGAGACCGACTCGCCGATCACCGGGGTCCTCGACAGTCCGGGTACCGCCTGGCCCGGTGATCCCACGGAGCTCGAGGCCATGGCCGCCATCGGGGAAACCCCGAGGGTGGGGCTGGGTGCGAACCCTCGGGCCGCGTTCTACTCGCTTCCCGATGGCAACACAGCGGCCTACTGGAAGGCCACCGCCGCCGAAGTGCGTAGCTTGACCTACAACAACTTTCCCGGAGCCGCGTTCGGAGAAGGCGACTTCAACTGGGCCAGGACCAACCTGGCCGACGAGATGGACTGGGTGGCCAACGTCGACACCTATACGGGAGCGTTGGCCATGCCCTACAGCAAGGCCCAGTCGACGCTCTGGGCCTACTTCAACAAGATCCAGGACCAGATCAACCACGACACGCAGAACGGTGAGAGCGCCGAGATCACCGCCACCATCTTCGAGGCCCTGACATCCATCCTGGAGGTGGCGGGGGGATTCGGCCATGCCATCCACACCGTCTCGGCCGCAGTCGTCGGGGCGTACCACCTGATTCTGGCCTTTACCAACGTCGGGAGGGCCGAGGACGAGCCTTTCAGCACGGAAGCAGCCAATCTGGCCGTGGAGCTGACCACGCGTCTTGACAGCGTGGGCCAGGAGATCCAGAACCAGTGGCGCAACATCATCGTCGCCGACTACGGCAAGTTGCACACGGTGGGCGTATGCACGCAGCGGGACACCAAGTGCCCCAACGCTCGGGACAACAGTGAGGCCTGGCAGATCGACAGTGACGATGAAGCCATCATGGGTGAGGTCATCAAAATGGGCCTGCAGCGTGAGCTCTACGAGCAGCTGGTCCCGGCCAAGTACCCAGAGGCCATGGAACTCAACGTCACGACGGCCTCCAACTACGACAAGAACGGCGGAGCCGGGGGCTGGTGCCAGCCCGACCGCCCCTTCGACTACGGGACGGGGGGCTATCTCTACGCCAAGGACGTCCAGAGTGGGTTTGTCCGTCCCATTGTGCTGGTGAACAACAACGGTGACCACCCGGTGAGCCAGGCGGTGTTCAATTCCATGTTCGACCCTGTCAGCAAGGGCGGGCTCGCGATGAACGAGCAATCGTTCTTCGAGCACAGCTACCACATCGACAAGAGCTTCAACCCGCCACGTTTTGTGGATGCCAAGCACTGGTTCCGCTACACCCTCTGTGGCTGGCTCCCCAAGAGCTGACCAGGCCCCCCGCTTCGCACACTGGTCTCCGCAGCACCTCGGTCTGGCGGAGGGGCCCGGCGGCTGACAAAAAGGGGCGGCGGGCGGGTAAGACTGGGGCATGCCCTTCGCCACCACCAACCCCGCCACCGGGAAGACGGAGAAGGAATTCGCCAGCATGACCCCGGCGGAGGTGGACGCCCTGCTCGACCGGGCGGTCGCCGCCTTCGAGACGTACCGGCGGACGACGTACGCCGAGCGGGCCCGCCATCTGCTGACGGCCGCCGAGCTGCTCGAGGGGGAGGTGCCCGACGTCGCCCGGATTCTCACGACCGAGATGGGCAAGACGTTCGCCGCCGCCAAGGCGGAGGTCTCCAAGTGCGCGGTGGCGCTGCGGTGGTTCGCGGAGAACGGTGAACGGCTGCTGGGGGACGAGGTGATCGAGTCGAAGGCGTCGATGTCGTACGTGCACTACCAACCGATCGGGCCGGTGCTGGCCGTCATGCCGTGGAACTTCCCGATGTGGCAGGTGATCCGCTTCGCCGCCCCGGCGTTGATGGTCGGCAACGTCGGGCTGTTGAAGCACGCGTCGAACGTGCCGCAGACGGCATTGGCGATCGAGGACCTGTTCCGGCGGGCGGGATTACCCGACGGCGTGTTCACGAACCTGTTCGTGGAGTCGAGGGATGTGGCGGCGCTGATCGAGGACCCCCGGGTGGTGGCGGTGACGCTGACGGGGAGCGAACGAGCCGGTATCTCGGTGGCGTCAGCGGCGGGGCGAGCGCTGAAGAAGAGCGTGCTCGAGCTCGGCGGGTCGGACCCCTTCGTCGTGCTCGCGTCGGCGGACATGGAGGCGTGCGTGCGGACGGCAGTTACGGCCCGCGTGCAGAACAACGGGCAGTCGTGCATCGCCGCCAAGCGCTTCATCGTCGTGGAGGAGGTGGCGGACGAGTTCCTCGGGCGCTTCGTGGCCGCGATGGACGCGCTCGTGGTGGGCGACCCCTTTGAGCCGGGGACCGACATCGGGCCGATCGTGACGGAGGCGCAGCGCGACGAGCTGCTGAGCCAGGTCGCGGCCGCGGTGGCGCAGGGCGCGACGGTGCACGCCGGGGCGTCGGTCCCGTCGGGCGACGGCTGGTGGTTCGCGCCGACGGTCCTGTCGGGGGTGACGGCGGACATGCCGGTGGCGCAGGAGGAGATCTTCGGGCCGGTGGCGCTCGTGCTGCGGGTGCCGGACCTGGACCGGGCGATCGCGGTGGCGAACTCGACGACGTTCGGGCTGGGGTCGAGCGTGTGGACGGACGACCAGGGCGAGGCGCGGCGGTGCGTCGAGGAGATCGAGGCGGGGGCGGTGTTCGTGAACGCGATGGTGGCGTCGACGGCGGAGCTGCCGTTCGGTGGCATCAAGCGCTCGGGCTACGGGCGGGAGCTGTCCGAGCTCGGGTTGAAGGAGTTCACCAACCCCAAGACGGTATGGATCGCCTGACCTCGACGTCGTACTTGGACTGCGCGGCGACGGCTGCTGCGCTGCGCCCCGAGGTGGCGGCGGCGATGGCGTCGGTCCACGAGCGTGCACTCGGCAATCCCACGGGCAGCCACCCGCCGGCGCAGCGGGCCCGGGCGCTCTTGGAGGACGCGCGGGACTCGGTGGCGGAATTTCTGGGGAGGGATCCCGGCGAGGTCGTCTTCACGTCCGGGGGGACCGAGTCGGCCAACCTCGCCGTGCTCGGCGTCGTGGAGGCTGCGTTGCGTTTGTGGGGCGAGGCGGTCGTGCTGATGACGGCGGTCGAGCACCCGGCAGTGCGCGAGTCCGCCCGGGCGGCGGGGCTCCTGGGCGCCGGCGTGCGGGAGCTGCCGGTGGACTCTTGCGGCGTGGTGGACCTCGACGCTCTGGCGCGGGCGCTGTCTTCGCGCGTCACCGTCGTGGCGGTGATGACGGCCAACAACGAGACCGGCGTGATCCAGCCCGTGGCCGACGTCGTGGCGTCGGTGCGCCGGCGGGCGCCGGACGCCGTGGTGTTCACGGACGCGGTGCAGGCCGCGGCGTATCTGGACGTGGGCGAGGTCGCGGCCGGCGCCGACATGGTCGGCGTGTGCGCGCACAAGC
>DATDIE010000407.1:0-11937 GCA_036521235.1 Acidimicrobiales bacterium
GAGGGCGGTCCGGGGCGGCGAATATCCTGAATTCTCTCCACCCGAAGGTTGGGCCGGAAGGTTGGGGGCCGAAAACCAGTCGAAAGCGAGGACGCAGCGGTGGGGATGGAACTGAAGGCAGGCACGAGGCTCCGGAGCGCCACCGACACCACCGAGGTCGTCGTGGTCAAGGCGCCGGGCGAGGCGGTCGACCTGCGCTGCGGCGGCCAGCCGTTCGTGGCGATCGGCGCCGACGTGACGCCCGCCGGCGTGGCGGCCGGCTTCGACGGCGGCACGCAGCTCGGCAAGCGCTACGCCGACGAGGCGCTCGGTCTGGAGCTCCTCTGCACCAAGGCGGGCGAGGGCTCGATCTCCGTCGGCGACACCGTCCTCGAGGTCAAGGGCGCCAAGCCCCTGCCCGCCTCGGACTGACCCGCTCGCACACACTCGGGGGAGCGTCGGTCGTCGTGAACATCGCGATGTTGTTGGAGATGGTGGCCGAGGGCGACCCCGACCGGGTCTGCGTCGGGTCGTCGTCGGGGGGCCTCACCGCATCCGCCCTCCTCGCCGCCGCCCGTCGAGCCGCCGTGGGGTTCGAGAAGGAGGGCGCCGAGGTCGTCGGGTACTTCGGGCTCAACTCCGACGCACTGCCGGTGGCGCTCTTCGGGGCGGCGCTGGCGGGCGCGGCGTTTGCGCCGCTGAACTATCGAGCGCCCGACGAGCAGTTGGCGTCGATCCTGCCCCGGGTGGCCGACGGGCCGCTGTTGGCCGACGCGTCGGAGGTGGCGCGGCTGCGGGGGGTCGGGGTCGCCGCCGGGCGGCTGGTGACGGTCGAGGACTTCGGGGCGTCGGTGTTGTCCGCCGAGGTCGGTGACGGCGACGATGCGGCGGATCATCCCTTCGTCGACCCCGAGTCGGTCGCCGTGCTGTTGTTCACGAGCGGCACGACGTCGGAGCCCAAGGCGGCGGTGCTACGGCACCGGCATCTTGTGTCGTACATCATCTCGTCGGTCGAGTTCCTCGGGTGCGGTGGCGACGAGGCACAGCTGATCTGCGTGCCGCCGTACCACATCGCCGGCGTGGCGGCCGTGCTGTCGTCGCTCTACTCGGGGCGCCGCATCATGTACCTGCCGACGTTCGACGCGGCCGAGTGGGTGCGCGTGGCCGTCGAGGAGCGCATCACGCACGCCATGGTCGTGCCCACGATGCTCGGCCGGATTCTCGACGCCGTCGAGGCGACCGGCTCGGTCCCTCCGGCGTTGCGCCACCTGTCCTACGGCGGTGGGCGCATGCCGCTCGAGCTCGTCGAGCGCGTGCTGCGGGACCTGCCCCAGGTCGACCTCGTCAACGCGTACGGCCTGACCGAGACGTCCTCGACGATCGCCATGCTGACGCCCGACGACCACCGCGAGGCGTTCGCGTCGTCCGACCCGGGGGTGCGGGCCCGGCTGGGCTCGGTGGGCCGGCCGCTCCCGATGTGCGAGGTCGAGATCCGCGGCGAGGACGAGGCGCCCGTGCCGGCGGGCGAGAAGGGCGAGATCTGGGTGCGCGGCGAGCAGGTCTCCGGCGAGTACGTCGGCCGGTCCGTCCTCGATGACGAGGGGTGGTTCCGCACCCGTGACGCCGGGTGGTTCGACGTCGAGGGGTTCTTGTACGTCGACGGGCGGTTGGACGACGTGATCGTGCGGGGGGGCGAAAACATCTCGCCGGGCGAGGTGGAGGACGTGTTGCAAGCCCATCCTGCGGTCGCCGAGGTCGCCGTCCTGGGCGTCCCGGACACGGAGTGGGGCGAGACCGTGGCCGCCGTCGTCGTGTTGCGCCCTGGTGGGACTGGGGCGTCAGGGTCTGAGGTGGAGGCGGCGGAGCTGCAGCAGTGGGTGCGGGAGCGCCTGCGCTCGACCAAGATGCCGACCGTTGTCGAGTTCCGCGCCGAGTTGCCGTACTCCCCGACGGGGAAGCTGCTGCGGCGCGTGCTGCGCGAGGAGCTGTCGGCCTCCGCTCCCTCTTCCTAATCGGGTACGTCGGGCCTTTTTGCCGCTGAAGCGCTCAAATTTCCCGCTGCCACGTTTCGATTTGTATTGCGCTGCTGTTCGATTGTCACGACGATCTTGAACCTTTACGTTCAGGGGCTGAACCTCTTCGTTCAAGATGCGCGGAAACTTCGAACGGGAACGCAATGCAAACGCGAAATCCTGACGACCCTATTTTTTGGAGCGTCCGCCGCCCGCCAGGTCGAATCAGTACGCGGCGCTGGTCCCGCCGGCGTTTACCTGGTGAGCCCGTGACACACCGTCAGGGTCGTCGGAGGCCGCCCACCCGCTGAGCGACTTCACGTCGAACACGAGCAGGTCGGCGAACTCCTCACCTCGATACTGGAAGTACTTGTGCCGCAGCGCCTCTTCGCACTCGTCACGCAGCACTGCCCGCAGGTCATGACCCGACCGACGCACGAGCTGGGCGCGAACCCACCACAAGCGGGACCAATCCTGGCGCACCCACTGCTCGCACAGCAGCGTCGCCGTGGCGTCGCGGTCGAGGTTGGCCACCCGGGCGAGATCGGTGGTCTCCTTGGCCTTGACCGTGTCGATCGGCGAGGCAATGGCCTTGCCGACCACGACGAAGCACACCGGGACGGCGTCGATCGCTCCCTTCGCCCCGGTCGTGCAGAGGACGCCGTGGTCGGCACGCCCGAGGTTGGCCCAGCTCTGGTCGTTGGTGAGACGCACCCGGTGAGTATTCCAGCCGCAGCGGGCCGGGCAACCCCGGTGCTCGGTTGCTCAGTCGTCAGGAGCGAAGCGCTCCCACGCCGACTGGCGGGTGATGCCGAGCGCCTGGCCCACCTGTGCCCATGTCGCGCCGAGCTGGCGGGCCCGCTGCACCCAGCCGAGCAGGGTCTCTTCCACCTGCGCCTGGGCGCGGACCACGTTGGGCAAGTGGCCGAGCGCGGCCTCGACTGTCTGCGCATGCTCCCAGGGCATTACGTGAGCCCCCGTCGTCGGGCCCTCGGGCGTCTGCCCGATGATCTGGCTGCACAGGTCGACGCACTCGTTGCAGACGTACACCGCCGGCCCCGCCACGAGTCGAGCCACCTGGGAGTTCGGCTTGAAGCAGAACGAGCAGCAGGCGATCACCGCCTCGGTGGCCTCCGTCGCCCCGGAGGCGGGAGTGGTCGTCGGCACTCGGCCTTCCCTTCGTCGTCGGTGTCCCTGTCAGGACGAACCTTACAACGTCAGGCCCACCCTGACATCCCTTCAGGTAGTCCGAAGGACCGAGAATCGCCCCCACAGACTCAATAGAGCGCCGTCGGGTCGTAGGTGTGGACGTGGGTGACGCGGTCACCACTCCCCAACACGCCGATCGCCGCCGTCGACGAGCAGACCGACTTGAGCAACGGGATGGCGGCGCCGTCGCACGTGAAGGTGGCGCCGCCGAACAGCGGGATGGCCACGTTCTTCGCGGCCTCGGTCCGAGCCAACACACCCGCCGCCGTCACCGGCGCACCGGCCGGCGCCCCCTTCATGATCGCCGCCAGCGAGAGCACCGGGACCACCCCGGCGAAGTCGTTGGCGCTGACGTCGAGGTCGGGGTTCACCGACGGCGCGTACCGCTGGACGATCCCGGCGTAGAGCGCGTCATCTCTCGGGCTCGACGTCTCGGCGCCGGCCAGCATCGAGCCCGACAGGACCTTGTCCAGCGACGCCGAGTCGAGGATCCTCGACCCGAGGCACGTCGAGATCACGTACTTCGGGACGTGGGCGTGCAGCGACGCGTACGCCCGCAAGAACGCGCCGCAGAAGCCGGTGTTCCCACCGACGCCGACCGCCGAGGCGCCCCCCGACAGCGCCGTCTCCAGCTGAGGCTTCAAGTCGGTGGCGTTCGGGCTCGCCGTCAGCACGTCGAAGCCGACCCCGGCCGCCTTGAAGACGATGTCGCCGATGACCCGGGCGCCCAACACGACGGAGGGCACGTTCTCGATAATGACGGCCACCTTGGCGTAGCCCCGCTGCTTCGCCTGCTCCGCGACCGCACCCAGGATCGCCGGCACACCACCTTGGAGCGCGAACGCGCCCGCCGTCGTCAGTTCGGCGGCGGACCCACCCGTCATCGCGATGTACGGGATTCCCGCTTGGACGAGCGGGGGGACCTCGCTCTGCCCCTGCCCGCTGCTGGGCTCGATCACCGCCACCACGCCCCGCTGCACCATGTTCGTCGCGCACAGATACCCGCCGACACTCGTGTCGTCGTTGGCGCAGAAGTGCAACACGATCTTGTGCCCGGCCAGGCCGCCGCCGTACTCGTTCTCGTAGGCGACCGCCATCCGCGCGCCCTGCTCCACGTCGCTCCCGCCCGACCCGCCGTCGTGCCCGTCGATGATCATCCCGATCGTCACGGGTGTCCCGTCGGCCGGGTCGACGGAGCCCAGCGCGCCGCTGGCCGACGACGTCTGCGTGAGCGAGACGAGCAGCGCCGCCACGAGCACGAGGACCGCGACCGTGGCGACCAGCGCGAAGCCGGCGCGCAGGGTGCGGCGACCGCTACGGCTGAGGCTGCGGCCCGTCACGCGCACACGCCTCCCCTCCCGAGTTCAGACGGACGCGGCGGGTCACGGCATCAGGAGCCCCGCCGCTCCTGGAAAGCCACCGAATTGGACTTCCGGCGAGAACGTACCCCACGCGGCCCGAACGAACACCTGGGCCGGACCCGCGGGGTCAGTCGCGCAGCTCCTTGCCCGTCAGGCTCAAGAAGACGTCTTCGAGGTTCGCTGAGCGCACCTCGACCCCGGTGAGCTCGACCTGCGCCTGGCCGGCCAGGGCGACGACGCCGGGCAGCACCGCGGGTCCGTGGTCCGTGCTCAGTTCGATCCGCCCCTCCGCCGAGACAACCTCGTACACCGCCTCCAGGGCCCCACAGGCGGCCGCCAACCGGGCCAGCCCCGCCCGGCCCCCGGCCCCGCCGGCCCCATCCCCGCAGCTCAGCAGGACCTTGTCCCGCCCCCCATACGCCCGCACCAGCTCGGCTGCCGAGCCCTCGGCGATCAGGCGCCCGTCATCGATAATGCCGATCCGGTCACAGAGCTTCGCCGCCTCCTCCATGTAGTGCGTCGTATACAGCACGGCGATCCCCAGCCTCCCGACCGTCTCCAAGATCGCATTCCGACTCTGCGGGTCCACCCCCACCGTCGGCTCGTCGAGCACGAGAAGCTTCGGCCGGTGCAGCAAGCCGGCGGCCATGTTCGCCCGCCGCTTCATGCCGCCCGAGTACGTGCCGATCCGGTCCTTCGCCCGATCGGCCAGCCCGACCAGCTCGAGCGTCTCGGCGATCCGGCCGGCCAGCTCCTTGCCGGCGAGCCCGTAGAGCTCGCCGAAGAACGTCAGGTTCTCCGCCGCACTGAGATCGGGGTACAGCGCCAGGTCCTGGGGGACGTACCCCACCGACGCCTTGGCCTCGAGCGTGCCGCCGGGATGCCCATCGATCGTGATCTCACCCCCGTCGCTCGGGATGAGCCCGCACAGCATCGAAATCGTGGTCGTCTTGCCGGCGCCGTTCGGGCCGAGCAGCCCGTAGCGCTCGCCGGCGCCGATGAAGAACGACACGCCGTCGACGGCGAGGCGATCGCCGTAGCGCTTGCGCAGGCCCGAGCACCACAGCATGGGCGCCGGCGCAGACCGGCCCCCCACACTCACACCCGACTCACCGGGCGCCTCGCTGCCGACCGCCTGCTGCTGCATGCACCCCCCAAGGAGTGGACCCCATCTCGCAGCAACGTAGCAAGGGCAGTCCGCCGCCCCGATCGCCGGACTCCTCCCGGCGGCCCGAAGCGCTACGCCACGACCAGGGGGAACGACGCCGCCGCGACCCCGAGGATCTCGGCCCGGTCCTCGGCCAACAGGAACCCGGCGTCGATCGTGGCGTCGAGGGTCCGCTCGAATCGGTCGAGGTACTCCTCTTTCCCGCCGGGGTACAACGCCGCCAGCGTCGCCTCGTCGAACGGTACGGTCCGCCCGAAGAGAACAGCGAACGTTTCGCCGCTCTGGCCCAGACCCGCGTACAGCGCCGTCGGCACGTCGACCCACGGGGTGCGGATGCCACCGAGGGCGTTCCCCCGCTCGTCCTTGCGAAAGTCCGTGCCGGTGTCGTCGACCTCGAGCCGGTGCGCGGTCGGCGGGGCTACGCCCTCCATGACCCAGCGCACGAGATGCGCGAGCGCGGCCTGGGCCACGTAGTGCTGTTGTGGCGCGGCGTTGACCGGGGTCTCGGTCTCGCCGATGAGGAGACTGGTCGTCGGCCGCAGCAACTCTGCCAGCCGGTCCGCGCTCAGCGTCCCGTCGTCGTAGCGACCCGCGCTCATGGTGTACGTGTCGGCGTGCGCCGCGCCGGCGAGCTCCCACAGACGGACGCGCTCGCTGTCTGGCTGGCGCGCCTTCTTGCTGCCGAGGATGATCAGATCCGTCTCGCTCTGCAACACGAGGACGGGAACCCGGGCGTCCTCGCGGATCCGCTCGCCCTGTGCGACAACGAGTTCCGTCGAGGCGCGGATGAACCCGCCGTCGATCATGAGGCCCGCGCCCGGTCGCCCGTGCACGAAAAACCCGTCGTACACCTGAGCGTGGGCGTCGATGGCGTTGACATACGTCACCAACGCCGCCGCCGACTGGGACTCTCCGGCCGCGATCAGGCGCTGCGCGGTCAACCCCCGCAACGGGTTTTCCTCCGGGGGGAGCCGAAGCAGCAGGCCGACCTGGGTGAAGATGTCGAAGCTCCACGCGTCCCCCGGGTGCTCCAGGTCGCCGTAGCGATCGGGGTCCAACACCTTGAGGTGGATCCCCTCGACGATGCCGCCCCCGTCGATGCCGGCCCTCTGGGCCGAGACGCCGATCCAGGCGTGGCCGGCCGCGGCGGCGGAGCGGTGGAAGAAGTTCCAGTCCGGGCCAGCGTCCATCCCGGCGGAGACGTTGTGCCATTCGACGATGACGATGCCACTGAAGTGCTGCGGGTCCGAGGGGCGACGCACGACGATCCTGGTGCGGAAGGGCGCCTCCGGCCCCGGGCCCGCGTCCCACTGGCCGTCCTCGCCCCGTTCGCCCTCGAGCTCGTAGGAGCCGGCGGTGCCGTCCACCTGGTATTCGGTCTCCTCGTAGCCGAGCGTTGCGAGGTCGTACTCCCGCATCATGTCGACCGCCGTCCCGGGCATCTCCTGGAACGTCGCGCGGGCTGCGTTACCCATGTGTGCCTCCCTGTTCTTTGCGTCAGATGACTGCGTTCAGCGGTACTGCGTCTCCCTCTTCGTGCGGGGCGCCGCCGACACCTCGCTCGGCGGTGGGTTGCCGATCTGCGTGTAGGACAGCCCGTTGTTGATGGCGATGTTCCGCGGCATCTCCAGCGACTCCCAGATGGCGCGCACCGTGCCCTGAACCGCCTTGGAGTCGCGTGCCGCGATCGACAACGCGATCTCCCTCGCTCGATCCCGTAGCTCCGCGCGCGGGAGCACCTCGGTGACCAGGCCGATGCGGAGCGCCGTCGCCGCGGTGATCCGTTCCTCGGTACCCATCAACGCCCAGCGCAGCACGTCGCCCAGCGGCACGCCGCGGTGGAGCATCCCGATCGGCTCGAGCGCGCTCACGATGCCGACGTTGGCGTGGGGATCGAAGAACGCGGCATCGTCCGAGCAGATGATGATGTCGGACTCGTTGAGGAAGTACTGGGCGCCGCCGGCGCAGAGACCGTGCACGGCCGTGATGACGGGCTTCCACAGCCGGTGACGGAACTTCGGCGCCAGAGCGATGCCGGGGTCGAAGCTGTTCCACGGATTGTCGAAGGTGAACCAGTCGCCGCCGGCGCCACCTTCCGTCACGTCCATGCCGGTGCAGAACGCACGGTCGCCGTTTGCCTGGAGGACGACGCAGTGGATGTCGTCCGTGTCACGACAGGTCTCCCAGGCCCACTTCAGGTCGAGTGCCATCGTCTCGTTGAACGAGTTCAGATGGTCCGGCCGGTTCAAGGTGATGGTGGCGACCTTTTCGGCGACGTCGAACTCGATGGTCTCCCGTTCCATGGCTCCTCTGGTTCCTCTTTCTCGGGTCTGCTTCTCTCGTCGGCCTGCCTCGGCACTCTGGTTCGGGCCTCGAAAACAACGCCTGACTCCCGGGTTGCGGCCGGGTACGCAGGGCAGACAGCATCACACACGACATCGAGCAGGGAGAAAAGGACAAAAGCAATGGAGATCAAGGGGAAGAAGGCCATCATCTGCGGTGGCGCGTCGGGCATGGCCAAGGCCACGGCGCAGCTGCTGCGCCAGAAGGGCGCCGACATCGCCATCTTGGACCTGCCCAAGTCGGCCGGCGCCGAGGTGGCCAAGGAGCTCGACGGCACGTTCCACGAGGTCGACATCCTCGACGAGAACCAGACCGAGTCGGCCATCAACGACGCCGTCGGCGCACTCGGTGGGCTGCACATCGCCGTCAACACGGCCGGTGGTGGCATCGGCAAGCGGACGCTGACCAAGGACGGGCCACACCCCTTGGACGACTTCCGCCGCACGATCGAGCTGAACCTCATCGGCACCTTCAATCTGAACCGGCTGCAGGCGTTCCACATGTCGAAGAACGAGCCCGAGGACGAGGAGCGCGGCGTCATCATCGACACCGCCTCGATCGCGGCGTTCGAAGGCCAAATCGGCCAGGTCGCCTACACGGCGGCGAAGGCGGGGATCGCCGGGATGATGCTGACGATGGCGCGGGACCTTGGCACCCTCGGCATCCGCAGCGTCGCCATCGCGCCCAGCCTCTTCAACACCGGGTTGACGGAAGGCATCCCCGACGAGTTCGCCTCCGTGCTGACGAAGGACGCTGCCTTCCCCAAGCGGATGGGTCGCCCCGAGGAGTACGGCAAGCTCGCCGTGGCGATCGTCGAGAACCCGATGCTCAACGGCCTGTGCATCCGCCTGGACGGCGGACAGCGCTTCGCTCCCAAGTAGATCGAGCACGCCATGGGAGTGAGGTCGATCGACCTCAAGGTCGACGTGACGGAGGCCGCCGGCCTCGGCGAACCGGCGCACATTGCTCTGACGGTGACCGTTCCGCAGGACGCGGACGCGGTCGGCGCCGATCCGATCGTGTGCTTCTCCAAGCCCGGGGCAGGCTACTCACGGGGCTATTTCACGACGGACCTCCCCGGTCCGGGACCCGGTAAGGGCGCGCAGGCCGACTGGCACGCCGAGCGCGGCTGGATCTTCGTCTCGGTCGACCACCTCGGCGTGGGCGAGAGCTCGCTGCACGGAGCGGAACCGCTGGGCCTCGCCGCCGTGGCGGCGGCGAGTGAGGCCGCAGAAGCCGACGTGTTGCAGAGGCTCGCGGCCGGGACCCTGATGGACGGGCTGCGCAAAGTCGACGTCGCACGCGCGGTGAAGGTCGGGATCGGCCAGTCGATGGGCGGCTGCCTGACCGTGGTGCAGCAGGGGCGCCACCACAGCTACGACGGCGTCGGCGTGCTCGGGTTCGGCGTGCTCGGCACGCTGCCCAAGACCGCGCCGGGCACGCCGCCGATCGCCTTGCCGTGGCTGCCGCGGGATGCGGCGTTGGAGGACGGCGTCGTGACGAACGGGGCGGCGCTGGCGGCGCTCGACCCGGCGGCGAACCCGGGGCCTTCGGCCATGGCGTGGGGGTTCCACTACGACGACATCCCCGCCGAGGTCCTGGCACGGGACATGGACGACTACCCGGCGAGGCGGGGCGAGCTGCCGCCGTGGGGGTCGGCGACTATCCCGGTGCCGGCGGTGCTGTGGGGCGTGGGGCCCGGCGCGGTGATGGTGGAGGCGGCGGCGATCACGGCACCGGTGCTGGTGGCCATGGGCGAGCGCGACGTGTTGGACGACCCGCGGGGGGAGCTGCGGGCGTACGCGTCGTCGGACAGTGTGGACTTCTACGTCTGCCCGCGCATGGCGCACATGCATAACTTCGCCGGGACGCGGGAGGAGCTCTGGGCGCGTATCGAGACATGGGCCGAATGGGTGCGGGCACGACGGGACGCCCGAGCGGCCGCCGCGCCGGGATGACAAGGTGAAGGGATGACGATGACCGGCGGGGGGCGCGAGTGAGCGACGTGGAGTTGGCGGACGACCTCGGGTCGTTGCTGGATCTCGAGCGCGTCGACCGCGACCTGTTCCGGGGCCGCAACGCCAACTTCGGTCCCCGCCGCGCGCTCTACGGCGGCCAGGTGGCGGCCCAGTGCCTCATCGCCGCTGCCGCCACGGTCGATGACGGCCGCCTCCCCCACTCGCTGCACGGGTACTTCCTGCGGGCGGGGCGGAGCGACCTGCCCGTGATCCTGGAGGTGGACCGCGACCGCGACGGGCGCTCGTTCTCGGCCCGCCACGTCAACGCCGTGCAGGACGGCGAGGTGATCTTCTCCATGGTCACGTCGTTCCATGCGGAGACCGATCTGGCAGGGGACGACACCGTCTTCGACGGCGCGCCGCGGCGCGAGGTGCCCGAGCCGATGGCGACGCCACGCGGTGGGTGGAACCCGCTGCTCGAGGTGCGTGAGGTCACGCGGACGGACTTCTTGAAGGGTGTGTTCACGGACTGCGCGTGGGTGCGGGCGACGACGCGGCTGTCGGACGATCCCCTGGTGCATCGAGCGGGGCTCACCTACCTCTCGGACATAGGCTCGGGGTTCGGGCAGAAGCCGCGGTCGTTGTCGGGCCGTGGCGGCCCGTCGATCGACCACTCCATGTGGTTCCAGGAGCACATCCGCGCCGACGACTGGGTGTTGGTCGACCTGCAACCGGTCAAGGCCCGGAGCGCCCGTGGCTGCTATCAAGGCTCGCTGCGCAACCCCGACGGCTCGTTGGGTGCGACGTTGTATCAAGAGCACCTGCTGCTGCCCGGGGCGATGTCAGAGCTCGTCGACGGGATCGTGCGGCGCGAAGCCGAGGAGGCGGCCCAGGAGGGCCGGGCGCCGCGTGACATCAAGGAGCTGCAAGAAGCGAAGTGGGACCACCCGGCAGGACGCTGACGACGGCGCTCGTTCGATGCGTATATGGACCCGTCGTTATCTTTATGCCTTCCGCCTAATGAAGCGGCGCCAGCTATAAGCCGACCTTCATATATCGGTCGTGGGTCGGTCGGGAGTCCGGGCACATACGGGTGCGAAATTTTCCGGCTTCACGTTCGGTCGCCGAGACTTGGCTCCCCGAACGGGCCTGGACCTACTGTTTGGCCATGCCGATAGCCATCACGGAAGACCACCGAGCCCTGGGCCTGACAGCCTCCGACTTCCTCGCCAAGCACGACTCGCTTGGCGCCGCGCGGGCCCTGCTCGAGGCCCCCGCCGAGGAGCGGCCGCCGTTCTGGGGCGACCTGGCGGAGCTCGGCTGGTTGGGCCTGCACCTCCCCGAATCGGCCGGCGGCTCGGGCTACGGCCTGCCCGAACTCGTCGTGGTGGTCGAGGAGCTGGGTCGGGCGCTCACCCCGGGGCCCTTCGTGTCCACGGTCATCGCCAGCGCCGTGATCGACGCGGTGGGAGCCGACGAGCTGAAGGCGAAGTGGCTGCCCGGGCTGGCGGACGGCTCGGTTGCGGGTGGGGTTGCCCTGACGTCAGACGTCAGCGCATCCGAGGGTACGGCCGCCGGGACGGCGCCGGCGGTCCTGGGCGGCGGCCTGGCCAATGTGCTCGTGCTGCCGGCGGGCGACGACGTCATCGTGGTCGACGCGTCGGTCAACGGGGTCACTGTCGAGGTGCCGGCCAACCTCGACCCCACACGGCGCACGGCGCGGGTGACATTGGCTGGCGCGGCGGCGGAGGTGATCCCCGGCGGGGCGCGGGTGCTGGTGGATCTCGGGCGCCTGCTGGTGGCGGCCGAGGCGGCTGGCATCGCCAACGAGTGCACCGAGCAGGCGGCGGCGTACGCCAAAGTGCGGCTGCAGTTCGGGCGGCCCATCGCCATGTTCCAGGCGGTCA
>DATDIE010000408.1:0-2880 GCA_036521235.1 Acidimicrobiales bacterium
CGGTGCGTGCGCGGCGCCGGCCCGTTGGGGTGCTTGAGCGGCATTGCCTGGCCTCCTTCGGAGAGGCGGCCATCGTAGGGCACGCCGGTTGGCGCTGCCTCAGGCGGCCGGCGCCGGGGCTACGACGCGGGGTGCGGCGTCGTGTAGTAGCACTTGCAGTAGCCCCACAGGTTCGGCTCGAAGCCCGTCCATGCGCTCGAGTGCGCCGTCAGCATGTCCGTGTCGACGAGCTGGATGTAGGGGCGATGCTGGGCCAGGTAGGCCTCCATCTTCCACACGAGCGCCTGGCGCTGCTTGAAGTCGACCAGCTTGCCCTGCTCGTCCCACCAGCGGTCGTACTTCGGGTCGTCGAAGCCGGTGTCGCTGTTGTCGTACCACTGGGCCTTCGTCACGACCGAGAGGTTGAAGTTCGGGTCGATGTACGGGTGCCAGTACCACGTGTACATGTCGGCTGTCAGGTACTTCCCGCTCGGCGCGGTGATCATCGTGTAGGCCTGGGTGCCGTCGCCGCCCGAGATCTCGTGCACCTTGATCCCGACCTTGGCGTAGGCCGCGGCCAGGATGGAGAACTGGCGGTCGCCGTTGTAGTCGAGGTCGTCCGGGACGATGATGCCGTAGCCCATGGGGTGGGCGGGCTGCGCGTACGCGCCGGTCGTCGCGGGCACCATCCGGACGCCGCCCGGCCCGCGTCTGTACCCCAGCGAGTCGAGGATCTGGCCGGCCTTCTGCGGGTCGTACGGCAGCGGCTGCACGGCCGGGTTGATCCAGCCCGAGGGGGCCGACCACGGCGAGATGATGTTCGCCCACGGCTTGGCGTAGCCGCGGAAGACGACGTTCACGATCTGCTTGCGCGGGGTCGCGTACTCGAACGCCTCCTTCACGAGCGGGTTCAGCAGCTCGCGGTTCTTCGGCTTCTTCGGGTTCGAGTTGAAGCCGAGGTTCGTCACCTCGTTGCCGGCCTGCACGGTGAGCGTGATCCCCTTCTGGTTCTTGAGGGCGCTCCCGGCCGTGTACGGCACGGCGTCGACGAAGTCGAGGTTGTGCGCCTGCAGGTCGGCCACCATCGAGGTGGCGTTCGTGTAGTACGTCAGCGTGACGGCGGCGGCATGCGACTTCGGCCCGTAGAAGTACGGGTTTGGCTTGAAGACGGTGGTGCCCTTCTCCTGGAACTGGCTGATCGTGTACGGGCCGCCCGACACCATCGGCAGCTGCTGCTCGGGCCGGAAGGTCTTCAGCGCTCCGCCGTTGTTGCCGGTGTGCTTGTCCCACACGTGCTCGGGCAGGATGAAGAACTGCTCGAGGTTGGCGAGCGCCGGTGCGACCGGGTGCTTGTAGTGGAGCACGAGCGTGTTCGCGTTCGGGGCCGACGCCGACCGGACGCCCGTGAGGATGCCGGCCAGGTACGAGGTCGCGCCCTTGGCGTAGCGCAGCGACGTCTCGATCGTCCAGACCGCGTCCTTCGAGGTCAGCGGGACGCCGTCCGACCACTTCCCGCCGCCGCGCAGGTGGAAGGTCCAGCTGAGGCCGTCCGGCGTGTGCGTCCAGCTCTTCGCCCAGTCACCGACGAGCTTCAGGCCGGGGCCGTACTGGACGAGCTGCGGGAACACCATCCCGTAGGCGGTCGAGTCCTGCGTCTCGATCCCGACGAACGGGTTGAGGGTGTCGATGTAGTAGGTGGTGCCGATCCGGAGGATCTTCTTGCTGCCGCCGTCCGCCGAACCGCCGCCGCCGCATCCGGTCGCGAGGAGCGCCACTGTCCCCGCCAGGGCGACGGCAGTGCGGAGGGTTTTTGAGCGAAGACTCAAGGGCGCAGCCGCACCTATACCACGCGCCGTCCGGCGGCGTCAAGACGGTCTCCGGATCTTCACCCGGAGCTGTTTTCAGCCGGTCTGGCGGTCTTGACCGGATGCCGCGCACAGTGCTTCAATGCGGGCGATTCCTGTGTCGTCGCTGAAGAAACCCGGTACGGGCCGCAAGGGCGCCGCGATGCGCGAGGCGATCCTCGGCGCCGCGTGCCGCGCGATCGTGGAGCGGGGGGTCGAGGGGGTGCGCATGCGCGACATCGCCGCTGCCGCGGGCGTCTCGCCGACGCTGCCCCACTACTACTTCAACACCCGCTCCGAGCTGCTGCGCGAGGCGTTCGTCCACGCCGAGGAGGCGATGGTGGGGCTCGAGCTCGAGGTCGCCGGCGACCGGCCGCCGCGCGACCGGCTCGAGCGCCTGCTGCTCGTCTACTTCGACGCCGACCCGCGCGTCCACGAGATCTGGATGCTCGCGCGCGAGATGACGACGCGCGCGATCCGCGAGCCGGGCCTGCGCGACTCTCACGAGGACGTCTACGCGTTCTGGTCGCGGACGATCGCCGACGTGATCCGCGACGGCCAGGCGGCGGGTGACGTCGACGCGGCGATCGACGCCGACCTGGCCGGCTGGCGCCTGACCGCGCTGGTGGAAGGGCTGGGCACCTGGGTCCTGACCGGCATGGCCACCCGCCGCCAGTGCCGGGAGCTCGTTCGCGACTCGGTCGCGCGTGAGCTGGGTGAGAGCTGACGGGACGCACCCCGCCCTGCCGGACGTAGGACGGGCATGGCGACACGGCGGGGGAGGCGATTGCTGGCGCTGGCGGGAGCGGCGGTGCTGCTCGCGGGCTGCGGCTCTGGCGCCGCGGCGACCAGGCAGCACCGCCAGCCGCCTGTCGTGCGGCGAGCGGTGCCGGCGGCGGCGGTCGCCGAACACGGCCGCGTCGTCGTGCGGTTCGGCGCCGGCCGGGCGAGCAGGGCCGTCTGGCTCCACGAGCCCACCGGGGAGATCCGGCTCTACCGGCTGCGGGTGCCGGCGGGAGCGCGCGTGCGCGCCACCGTCCGCCTGCCCGGCCTGACC
>DATDIE010000409.1:0-6965 GCA_036521235.1 Acidimicrobiales bacterium
GGACCATCTAGTGGGCAACGTGGATACCCGTCTGCTCGACCGCGTCCAGGACGTCAGCCAGCAGAGCCCGTCCGCCCGAGCGACGGGTGACGGCAACGACGGCGACGTCGACAATGCGCCGTCTTTCCTGTGGTCGGTCGACCCCAACGGCACGGTCACGACCCTCACCCCGGGTGCGCCCGCCCTGCCCCAGCGACAATGGGACGGCCAACCCGTCTCACTCGATGTGGGCGGCTCGTCGTTCAGATTCGATTCCCTCCAAATCGACGGGACCACACTCGTAGCGGGCGAGAGCATGGCCAGCACCGCGAACGTGCAGAACACCTTGCTCGTCGCGGAGATCGTCTTCGGTGCGATCCTCGCGTTCGCCATCTTCGGAGGCGCGATGTTGGTCGGGCTGCGGGCGGCCGCCCCCTCGGAGCTCGTACGCCGCCGACAGGCCGAGTTCACGGCGGACGCATCCCACGAGTTGCGCACGCCGATCTCGGTCATCGAGGCCGAAGTCGAGCTTGCGCTGGGCCGACCGCGTGACGAGAAGGCGTATCGCGACATCTTGCAGCGCATCGGCCATGAGAGCGCGCGGCTGCGCCGCATCGTCGAGGACCTCCTGTGGCTGGCCCGAGCGGACGACGAGCCCGAGCCCAGTGGGCGCGACGAAGTGACCGACGTCGCCGAGGTCGTCGCGATCTCCACGCAGCGCTTCGCGGCAGTGGCCGAGACTCACGGGGTCGCACTGGACGCCGAGCCCATGGGGCCCGGGCCGTTCACGGTCGAGGCGCCGAGGGAGTTGCTCGATCGACTGGCCGGCGTCCTCATCGACAATGCGTGCAAGTTCGCCGGGCCGGACGGCCGCGTCGAGGTGACCGTCCGGCACTCGGGCAACCGGGTGATCCTGCGGGTGGACGACTCGGGGCCGGGGATTCCCGCCGACCAACGCGAGGCCGTCTTCGATCGCTTCCATCGCGCCACTGACTCCGTCGTGGGGACCGGGCTTGGCTTGGCGATCGCGGACGCGGTCGTCCGATCGACGCAGGGCAGTTGGGAAATGGGGGTCGCAGACCTCGGCGGTGCGCGCATGGAGGTGGCATGGCGCCGCGCCCAGCCGCGCCGTTCGAAGGTGGGGCCGAGGGAAGGTGCACCGCTGAGTGAATCGTTCGCCTGAAGACCCCCGCATTCATGCCACCTTCAGGCTGAGCCTCCTATGCTTGGAGCATGGGAAGAATTGGCCCTGGGTCGTCGCGCTGCCGGGCCGCTGCCGGCCGGTGCGCCACCCACTCAGTCGGGGACGTGACCACCTCTCCGTCGAGGTGACCCGCCGGCCCTGGACGAGCTCGTCCGGCCCGAGCCGCGTGGCACAAGGCCGGCAATGCCCATGTTGAGTCCTCCCATCGAAGAAGACCGCGCGCTCGCAGAGGACGCGCCGATCGAGCCCGCGCCCCGCCGGAACCGGTGGTCGCGGTCGCGGGTCCACCGGCGACGACGGCGACTGCTCGCCGGCGTCGCCGTCGTCCTCGCCGTCTGTCTGATCTGGGCGGGCGTCTCCCTCGGGAGCGCATTGACGAACCCGGCGCTCGGGAGCTCCGCCAGCGCCCGCCTCGCCGAGTGGTTCCGCGAGCACGGCGCCGCCTCGGTCGTCAATTGGGCCGAGAACGAGTGGTATTCGCACCATCGTCCCAAAGTCGGTGGTGCGCTCCCCAAGGGAACGATCCACCAGCCCGTGACGACGACGACGGTTCCTGCGGCGGTCGTCGTGTCGCACCTGCCTGCGCCGGCACCGATCGTGCCCATCGCCAGCCCGTCGATCAGCGGGGAAGGCGTGTGGTCACCGGCCGGCCGCCTCGTGGACGGAGTGCCGGCGGTGTACACAACGGTGCTTCGGCCCAGCGCGATCCACACGAGCTTCGTTGTCGGAATCGCCTGGATGGACACGACCCTGCTGAAGGCGACGTTGTACTCCGGGAGCCTGATACCGGGCGGCGGTCCGTACCGTCACACCGCACCGGTCTCTTCGAGCGACGCCACCTCCCTCGTGGCGGCGTTCAACGCGGGGTTTCAGATGTCCGACGCGAACGGTGGGTATTACACGGACGGGAAGACCATCGATCCGCTCCGCGACGGCGCCGCCTCCTTCGTGATCTACAAGAACGGCTCGTCGACGGTCGGCGAGTGGGGCCGCGACGTGTCGATGACGCCCGACGTCGTCTCGGTGCGCCAGAATCTCGACCTCCTCGTGGACAACGGCCAGGTGGTGCCCGCCGCGTACAACGCGAGCTCGTCGGCCTGGGGAGCCACGCTCGGCAACGCCGACTACGTCTGGCGCTCCGCCGTCGGCGTCACGGCCAACGGCGCGCTCGTCTACGTCGGCGGGCCGGGTCTCGACATCGTCGACCTGGCGACCATCCTCGTCCGGGCGGGCGCGGTCCGGGCCATGGAGCTCGACATCAACACCGATTGGGTGAACTTCAGCTCCTACCAGCCCTCGGTCCCCAACGGCCCGGCCACCGGCGCCAACGGCACCGAGCTCCTGCCTGGCATGACCGGCACCCCCGGCCGCTACTTCCAGCCGTGGTGGGCCCGAGACTTCATCACCTTGTCGACGTCGGGCACCGCTGTACCCTGAGCGAATGCAGGATGCCTTCGGGAACCCCCAGTCGGTCGTCGTCCTCGGCGGCACCTCCGAGATCGCACGGGACATCGTCGATCTCCTCGCCGCACAACGCTGCCGCTCGGTCGTGCTCGCCGGCCGAGACACGAGGGCCCTCGAGCAACGGGCGGCTGAGCTGAGCCACACCGTGGCCAAGGTGGCCACGGTGTCTTTCGGCGCGACCGCGACCGACGAGGTCGAAAAGACGGTCACCCTCTGTTTCGACGCGGCGGGCGAGCCGGTGGACCTCGTCATCATGGCCGTCGGCGAGCTGGGCCAGCAGGAGGAGGACGAGTCCGATCCCGACCGAGTGGCGCAGATGCTGACGGTCAACGTGACGTGGCCGGCGGCAGCGCTCACGGCGGTGGCGGCCCGACTCCAGCGTCAGGGACACGGCCGGATCGTCGTGCTGTCATCCGTGGCGGGCTATCGGGTCCGGCGATCCAACTTCATCTACGGTGCGGCGAAGGCGGGGCTCGACAGCTTCGCCCTCGGACTCGGTGAGGCCGTACGCGGTACGGGCATCTCGGTCCACGTGGTCCGTCCCGGTTTCGTCCACACCAAGATGACGGCCGGCCGCCCGGCGGCGCCCTTCGCCGTCGGCCCCGACCGGGTCGCGCGCGACACCGTGCGAGGGCTCGAACGCGGTGAAGCCGTCATCTGGTCGCCCGGCATGCTCAAGTACGTCTTCTCGGTCATGCGGCTGCTGCCCCAGGCGCTGTGGCGGCGGCTGCCCGGGTGACGCCCGGTGCTCTTTATTGAGTACGACGTGACCGCCGCCGGCGAGATCGAGCTGGTGGGGCTCGTGAACGCCGTGGACGAGGACGCGTCCGACCCCGACGGATCCGCATGGATGGAATGGCGCGTCAGCGAGTTCGACGACGACGGCTTCGGCTGCGTGGGCGTCGACCCGGCCGATCTTGCGCTGATGGAAGCCACGGACGACCCTTCCGCACTGCGCGCACTCGTGGAGCGGATCATCTTGGCCGACCGGTCCCGCAAAGAGCAGGCCCCGGCATGAGTACCACCCGCTCGCAGCTCTATCGCCTGGCTCGCGATCTCGGCAACGTCGAGGCCGTGGAGCACGGCTACCGCCGCGGTGGCCTCTCCGGCGCCGCCGGCGGCGGAGCCCAGCGCGAGGCGCGACGCGTCATCTACCGCGAAGGGAACCGGCAGATCAACCGGTTCGTCCGCGCCATCGGTCTGGCACCCAGGCGGCGCTAGGCCGCGGCCTGGGTGCGGGCTAATGCTTGCGTGCCTTGCGCCCGAGCTCCCGCCAGTCGGACTCGGCGACCTCCACGTCGAACTTCTTCGCGGCGCGGAGGATCCGCTTCCAGGCCTCGTCGCGCTCCCTGTCGGTGACTTCTTCGACCTGGTCGAAGCGAGCGATGGCGTTGCGAACGTGCTGTGCGTCGACCAGCGGCTCCTTGCGCTCCTTCGGGAACGCGAACTCCTTGTCGGACAATTCATCTTTTTTCGCGGTGGAGAGACCAGGCGAACGAGGAACCTTGGCACCCTGCGCCCGCTCGGACTGGACCTCCCGGGCCTTCTCGAGGTTCTTTCGCGCCGCTTGCTTCTGCTTGGTCGTCGACATCGGCTCCTCCTCGTGTCGCCACGGGCATTTCGCCCATCAAGGCGCTACCCGCGGAATCCGTCGCACAAACGGCCGTGCTGGGCGGTCGTCGAAGACGGGTTGACTGGATGCCTTGGCGGGCGCATCGTTGCGTCGAGAGGAGTCCGTCATGCCCGAACGCCCCGTCCCCGAAGCGGACCGGTACGAGCAATCCCTGCCCCCGCGCCCTCCAGACGAGGCGGAGATCCTCGACGAGGTTGACCGGCTCGTCGAGGACGACGAGCCGGTCAACGAGGCGGACGCCCTCGAGCAGAGGATGCCCAGGGGCTACTAGCTACTCCGAGGGGTCGGGCTCCTCAGGGAGGCCCACCTCCTCACGCTCGATGTTCGTCCGGCGGTCCAGCTCGTCCTGGTCAGGGCGCGGGTCCTCCTTTCCGTGCTCTCGACGGTTCGGATGCGCCTCCTCGTACGTCTCCATGACGTCATCGATCGGGTCAGGCTCACGTGGCTCGGTCATAGGAGCCTTCGTACACCAAGGCACGCCCCGATGCGAGGAGGAGGGCGCGAGCCCCGGCTCGCTTGTCCCCGGGCGGACTATGCCGGTGGGAACGGCGACATCGACGATGTGCTCAGCCACGAAGGATTCTGGGTGTACGCCTCCACCAGCCAGCGCGCGCCCCGTCGGGGTGCGTCGGTCTGCGCCGGCGGATACAGGCTGATCGTCTCGGAGCGATGGGGCCCGATGGTGCCGGCGCCTCGTCGCGAGGGCGTCCAGAACCCCTCGTAGTTCTCGTTGGTCGCCGTGTCCACCAGGAAATGCGGCTCCAGTGCCTGCGAGGTCCGGTTGGCCACCGTGACCGTCACCTCGGTGAGCTCGGTCCCGGCGTGGGACGTCTCGACGCTCCGCACCGTCAACTGCAGCGGCGGCCCGCTGAACGCCAGGATGCTCGTCGCCACGACGCCGATGCACCCGGCGACAAGCACGACGACAGACGGCCGCACCCACGGGCCGCGCCGTGATGTGGTCCGGTCCTCCCGTACCGGCGCCGGTGCGGCGTCGACCGTGACGGCAGCGACAAGGAAGACGGGGATCAGGTCGAGGAGGTAGCTCGACAAGCTGCGCGGCGAGAGGAAGAAGGGGAGGCCAAGGAGCAGAGGCCAGATCCGCTTCAGCCGCGGGTACCACGTAACAAACGCCGCGACGGCGACGAGCAGACCCAGCGCGCCCGTCACACTCAGCGTGTCAAGGTTCACGCCACCCGTGAGTCCGTGTGCGGCGAGGGCGACGAGCCCTTGCCCATCGGCAATCAGCCCGCCCGTCAAGGGGATGAGCGTGCCGTGCCACCACGCACCGGAGTGCCACGCGAGAAACGGAAGGTTCACCACGGCGAACGTCGCGACGACGACGAGCAAGTAGCGCCCCGAAAGGCGCGCCGGCGCAACGCCCCTCCCCCGTGCTTCGACGTAGACGCCGATGGCCAACATGGGGACCGCGAACCAGGGAGTCTGCTTGATCGCGCACGCGAGCCCCAGCGCGATCGGCCCGATCCAGCGCGCCAGTCCCACCTCGTCCGCCCGGCCGTACCTGTCCCACCGCCAGACCGCCACGACCAGGAACGGCAGGAACAGGGCATCGGTGCCACCCGAGGAGAACACGAAGAGAAAGAACGGCGTCAAGCCGAGCAGTCCGACGAGCCAACGCAGCGAGGCCGGGACCATCGCAAACATCAGCACGATCGTCACAAGCCAGGCGACGAGATCGGTCCAGTCCACAGGCATGCGAAGGCCGAGCGCCGTGGCCGGGAGGCTGAGCAGGAACGAGCCCGCCGGATAGGAGAACTGGGCGACGTGACCTCCGTCGACGGTGTAGGTCCAGTAGTGCGCCGGCACACTCAAAAGTCGGGCGACGCCCGCCATCGAGGCGACGTAGGGATCGGCGCCGTGTTGCAAGGCGCGCGCCGCAATTTGGTCGAAGGCGGCGGAGTCGGTGGAAGAGAAGGATCGCGTGGCGATCTCGATCGACTGCGGGAAGAGCGCCGCGACGATCACTCCGCCCAGGGAGATCAGTTGGAATGGGAGCGCCCGGGGGCTCTCGACCAACCAGCACGACGCCAGTCCGGCCAGGCCGCCCGCGAGCATCAGCGGTGCCAGCGCGGCGACCGCGGGCGACCACCACCAAAAGCCCCACAGGTCGACGGCGCCGGTGATGACGGCCAACCACACGAGGCTCCACGCTCCTCGCTCGGCAAGGTAAGTCGACCGCAAGGAACGCACCGGAGGCGGTGCCACGTCCGAGTCGACGGCGTTCACTTCGTCCGGGGGGGCACCGGGCGCAGTCAGCACCGGTCAAGTATGGCCAGCTGGGCGGAGCAGGACCAGGACGCACCGACGGGCGCGTCGGGTAGCTTGGGAACGTGCCCGGGGCTCGCGATTGGCTACAAGACCTGTCCGCCGTTCGATCGCGGTGAGCGTCGCCGGCACGCAGGACGCGGCGCCGGCGCGATCCCCCGACCTCGAGGCCCTCACCACGAGTGCGCCATCCGATCCCGTGATCGGTGCGCAGCGGCGATCTCCCTGGGTCGTTCCCGCGGCGCTGTTCGGCGCGTACGTCGTGGTCGTCGTCCTTCTCTACGCGTCGGCTCGCCACGCGTTCGCCGGTGACTCCGACGGCGCCACCGTCGTGCTACAGGGACAGACCATGGGGGGCGGCAACCTCACCCTCCACGGGTGGGCCCTGTCGCTCGATTC
>DATDIE010000410.1:0-4617 GCA_036521235.1 Acidimicrobiales bacterium
GGCGATCACGCGCGACCACTCCGCCAATCCGAGCATGTGCACCGGGCCCCCGCCCGCGACGCCGGCGGCGTTCACGAGGCCATCCACGCCACCGCCGAGCTGCACCGCTTCGGCGACGAGCGCCTCGACCGCCGCTTCGTCCGTGACGTCGGTGTGGGCGAAGTGCCACCCCGCACCCTCGGCGACCGGGCCGGGCGCGACAACCGCCCCGCCGGCCACGTCGGCCGCCATGACGCTCGCTCCCTCCTCGAGCAGCCGGGCCGCGGTGGCCCGACCGATGCCCGAGGCGGCCCCGGTCACGATGTACGTCCGGCCCTTCAGTCCACGCATCAACCCTCCTCGACTCCGTCGAATGCCCCCTCGGCGGCCCGCTGTTGGTTGCGTCCGGCCAACCCGGGCTGATAGGGAGCAGGCACTGTTCTAGCCCGGGCCGCTCCCGGGACCACCGATCGCCGTCCTCCCGGGGGGAGCCCACGCCATGAAGTTCGCGCTGTTCTACGAGATCCCCGTCCCGCGACCCTGGGACGCCGACAGCGAGATGACGGCCTACCAGAACACACTCGAGCAGGCCATTGCCGGCGATCGCTTCGGCTGGCACGCCTTCTGGACGGTCGAGCACCACTTCTTGCAGGAGTACTCGCACTGCTCGAATCCCGAGGTCCTCTACGGCGCCATCGCGTCGCGCACCGAACGGATCCGCCTCGGCTACGGCGTGCGCCTCATGCCCAGGCCGTACAACCACCCCGTCCGCACCGCCGAGTCCGTGGCCGTCCTCGACCTGCTCTCGAAGGGTCGCGTCGACATGGGCGCCGGCCGCTCGGCCACCCGGCCCGAGCTCGAGGGCTTCGGCATCGACCCGGGCGACACCCGCAAGATGTGGCAGGAGGCCATCGGCCACATCGTCGGCTGCTGGACCAACGAGGAGTACGAGTTCGCCGGCGAGTACTGGCAGATGCCCAAGCGCCGCGTGCAGCCCAAGCCATGGCAGAAGCCGCACCCGCCGCTGTGGGGCGCCACCACGAGCGACGAAGGCCACGCGCAGGTCGGCGACCTCGGGCTCGGGCTGTGCTCCTTCGCCGTCGGGCTCCCGCCCAGCGAGGTTAAGCGCAAGATCGACGTCTACCGGGCCGCCGTCGACAAGTGCACCGAGCCGATCGGCTCGTTCGTGCACAACGCGGCGGCGACGTTCACGATGGCCATCTGCGCGCCCGACCGCGACCAGGCGATCGCGGAGGCCCGCGCATCGTTCGAGTGGTACCCCAAGGCGGGCGCCCGCCAGATCGCCACGCTCACCGACTGGATGGCCGAGCGCAACGAGTCGCTCGGCAGTTACGCGTACGCGGCGGACATGAAGAAGACCGACGACTCGGGCCTGCTCGACCTGCTGACCCTCGAGTACCTGGTCGACTCGAACGCCTGCGTCCTCGGCACCCCCGCCGAGTGCCTCGAGGCGTGCAAGGCCTATGAGGCGGCCGGCGTTGACCTGCTGCTCTGCCTGGTCAACCCGTACAAGATCTCCCACGAGTCCGTCATGCAGACGATCGAGCTCATGGGCACCGAGGTCATTCCCGCCTTCGCGGACTGACCCGCGCCCAAGACCTAGTGCACGTAAGGCAGGCTGGAGGAGTGGCGATGCGTCCCCGGAAGTGGGCTTCGATGTTGGCGGCCGCCTCGGCGGCCGGTGGACTCGTCCTGGCGGCACTCGTCGTGCCGGCCGGGCCTCCCGCGGCGGCCAAGAGCACGACGACGACCACGCACAACGCTTCGGCCGCCAAGCTCGACGTCGTCGGCCACGTGCGGTTCTGGGAGTGCCCGTCGAAGACCACCAACATGCTCGTCGGTGTGAACACGCTCACGTTGCACCCCGGATCCACGCTGACGCTCACGTTCGTGGTCAAGAACCAAGGCACCGCGTCGTGCAACTACACGGCGCCCTACGCCAGCGTGGCCCCCGGGCCGACCAGCGCCGCACTCGAGGCGGGGCCCTGCGGCTCGATCGGCTTCGAGATCGAGACGTCGCGCGGCCACGAGGTCTGGCCGGGACCGCAGCTGGTCAACTGCCCGGCCCTCGGCTTCGCCCAGCTGGCCGCCGGCGCCACGGTCACGGGTACGGGCACGTGGAACCAGGACAAGCCCAACTCCACCCAGCGGGTCCCGCCGGGCACCTACAAGGTGGTCGTCGACAACAAGCACTTCACCTTCCCGGTGAAGGTGGCCGCGTCGTAGCCCAGTTGTCGGCGGGAGTCTCTCAGGCCTTGGGCGACTGACGGATGTAGATGGCGATCTCCTCGAGCCGGCCGTCGGCGTCCGCGTCGAAGACGAGGCACTCCCAGGTGACCAGGGGGCCGCTCTCCACGTCGATCGTCTCGCGGAGCTCGACCAGCGCCCGCCGACTGCCGAGCTCGGTGACCCGGTCGATGTCCAACCGGTAGCCCGGCAGCGCCGGCATCGTCTCCTGCAAGAAGGCGAGGTACGCCGGCACTCCCCGGTAGTCGTCGCCGTAGGGACCGTGCCGCAGCACTTCGGAAGCCAAGCAGGCCGTCACCTCCTCCCAATCCAGACGGGCCAGCGCTTCGAGGTAGCGGGTCGCGACGGAGCCGGGAGAACTGCTCAACTGCGCCATTGCCCCAAGGTACCCGAGGCGAGATGGCACAACCGAGAACGCGTACCGAGGTCGGAGGTGTCAGTCCCGGACCGCGGTGAGATGGACCAGGCGCCCGGTGGCCACGTCTCCGACCGAGAAGCCGGCGGCCCCCAAGGCGGTCTCGAATTCCCGCGGGCTCCGGCGTCGCTCCACCACGTCATACGTTCTGCCGTCAATGCTGCGCGTCTCGATCTCGGGCTCAGAAGCAGACGACGCAGCCTCTGCGACGAAGAACGGTGCGCCCGGCCGCAGGGCGTCGTGCAGCGTCGCGAGCAGGCCGGGCAGAACTTCGTCGGGGACGTGCTCCAAGAAGAAGAACGTCACGGCCGAGTCCCAGACCTGGGTCGGTTCCCACCTCCACAGGTCGACGATCTCGAAGTGGGTCCGGCCGCCGTGAGCGCGCAGCCGCGGCCGCGCGATCTCCAGGACCTCCGACGACGCATCGAGCGCCCAGAGCTCGTCCACTCGGTCGATGATCTGCTCGCTCCAGTACCCCGTGCCGGCGCCGAGCTCGACGCAGGCGCCGTGCAGAGGCACCGCAGCCAGCGCGTGCGCCAAGGAGACAAGATCTGAGCGCCACTCGGCGTTCTGGTCCGGCCCACCGTCGTAGTCGCCCGTGCACTCGTAGAGGTCGTCGTACCAGGGTGAGCGGGCACGGTAGTAGGCGATCTGGTTGGCGCCGACCGTGTCGAGGACCTCGGGCCGCGCGAGGTCGAGCGCGCGCTTGCTCCTGCTCCGCGGTGAGTGCCCGCGTGGGGGGTGCGCTGGCGCCATGGGGCCCATCTTCTTACAGCGCTGACCGAGCCCATGCGACGGAGGTCGATCAGGTCGTGAGGCAGCGCAAAGTTGTGGACGGACCGGCGGGACCGCTCGAGGTCCACGTCGACGGCGCCGGGCCCGCGGTCGCGCTGATCGCCTCGCTGGGCCGCGGCGCCGAGGACTTCGCCGACCTGTCCGCCAACCTGGCCGCGGCCGGATTCTGCGCCCTGGCGCTCGAGCCGCGCGGCGTGGGGGCGAGCGAGAGCCCGCTCGAGGACGTGACGATGGCGGACCTGGGCGACGACGTGGCCGCAGTGATCCGCGCGCTCGCCGATGGGCCGGCCACCGTGGCCGGCCACGCCTTCGGGAACCGGGTTGCGCGCATGGTTGCGACGACGCACGCCGACCTCGTCGAGAGCGTCGCCCTGCTGGCCTGCGGCGGCCTCGTCCCTCCCACGCCCGAGGTGACGGCGGCGATGGTCTCGGTGTTCGACGCCCGTCTCGATCCGCTCGCCCGACTGGACGCCGTCGCACGCGCCTTCTTCGCTCCCGGCCACGACCCCTCGCCGTGGGAGGGTGGCTGGTACCCCGCCACCGCGGCCGCGCAGGCCGCCGCCACGGCCGGCACCCCGGTCGAGGACTGGTGGACGGCGGGCTCGGCCGAGGTGCTGGTGCTGCAACCCGCTGCCGATGTGGTGGCCGTGCCCGAGAACGCGACGAGGCTCGTCGAACAGCTCGGCGAGCGCGCCCGGTTGGTCACGATCCCGGACGCCGGCCATGCGTTGCTGCCCGAGCAGCCCGTGGCCGTCGCCGACGCGATGCTGGACTGGCTCGGTCGCCGGCGCACGCCGACGCCGTGATCCGACGCCGAAGGCGCCCGGAGCGGGTTAGCGGCCGGCCTGCCAGTCCAACGACATGCCGTGACTCTGCACGAACGCCAGGACCTCTGCTCTGGGTGCAGCGTCACCCTCGAACGTGACGAGACTCGCCACGTCGCTCTCGACGCTGTCGGACGGTGGCACCTCGCCGGCGACCATCTCCACGACCCCCGGCGCATCCATGCACAACCACTGGACCGGTCGGCTGCGCCCGAACTCGGCGAGTAGTTGGACGTAGTCCTGGCGCTGCTCGATCGAGAAGTACGAGAACGACCACGAGTTGAGCACGACGACCCGTCCGTCCTGTCGATCGGCCAGCACATCGGGCAGCGTCTC
>DATDIE010000411.1:0-3297 GCA_036521235.1 Acidimicrobiales bacterium
AAGGCGTTCTCATACTGCGAGGTCGCCGATAGCTTGGACCCTGGTCCTCATGGCGACGCACTGAGATATGCCGGCACCGCACACACCGCATCGAGCAGGCTCAGCGAACCGGTCGCGTGCGGCAGCCAGGCCGGCCAGCCACCGCCCGGCGGGCCAGCCTGCTCGCTCGTCGCTCACGTGGGACTGGCTGCGTCCGCCCGCTCACGCCGGCACCGTCGCCGGCTGGGCGCTGCTGCCGTTGCGGGCCTTCCTGGGCATCACCTTCGTCTTCGCGGGGCTCCAGAAGCTGGCCAACCCCGGCTTCTTCGACTCGTCCAACCCGTCCTCGATCCAGGCGCAACTGGCCGGGGCGCAACGCGTCAGCCCGATTCACGGCCTGCTCGGACCGATCTCGCACGTCGCGGTCCCGCTCGGTCTCGTCATCGCGTTCGCCGAGGTGGCGATCGGCCTGGGCACGCTGCTCGGGTTCATCGCCCGTGGTGCGGCGCTCGGTGGCCTCGTCCTCTCGCTCATGCTCTTCCTCACCATCAGCTACCACTCGCACCCCTACTACACGGGTTCGGACATCGTCTTCGTGTTTGCGTGGACGCCGCTGGTCATCGCCGGTGCGGGCGGCGTGCTGTCACTCGACGCGCTGCTGGCGCGTCGAGTGCGCGTGGGCATGGGTGCAGAGCCCGAAGCGGTCGTCCCGGTCTCGTTCGCGGTGGTGCGCCGCGTCTGTGGGCAGTTCGACCACGGGAAGTGCCAGGCGCGCCACGGCGAGCCATGTGCGCCCGCTCCGTGCCCCTTTCTGGCGCAGCCGTCGGCGACGCGCCGGATCGACCAGCGGGAGCTCGACCGACGCACGGTGCTGGCAAAGGGTGGCGTTGCGGCGGGCGTCGGCGCGGCCGTGCTGCTCGGAGGGGGAGTGGCCGCCGGGCTGGGGCGCCTGGCCGGCGGGAGCGCGTCGACCAAGGACCTGACCACGCCCACGCTGGGTGCGCCGGCCGCCGGGTCCGGGTCCACGACGACCACCGCGCCCTCCACCCCGTCGTCGACGACCACGAGCGCACCGGCTCAGCCGGCCGGCACGAAGATCGGCCCGGCGAGCGGGGTACCGGTCGGTGGCGCCGCCTCGTTCCAGGACCCGTCGTCGGGGGACCCGGCGCTCGTCGTGCAGCCCGTCTCGGGGAGCTTTGCCGCGTTCGACGCCGTCTGCCCCCACGCCGGCTGCACGGTGCAGTACTCGTCGACGCAGCGGCTCTTCATCTGCCCGTGCCACGGCTCGGAGTTCAACGGCCGCACCGGCGCGGTCGAGGTCGGCCCGGCGCAGCGGGGGCTCACCGAATTGCAGATCGCCGCGGGATCCGACGGCGATCTCTACGTGACGTAGCGCGCGCCGAGACTTCGCCGCGCCGCGCGTCAGATGGAGGTGATCCCGACCATGGGCGCGTTCAGGCGCTGGCCGCCCATGGAGCCGAGGAACGGCGCGTCGCCGAAGGTGAAGATGCCGCCGTCGGAGCCCTGGAGCCAGAAGCCGCCGCCGTCGCGCGTCGCCGTGATCCCCACGACCGGCGCGACCAGGTTGGTGCCGTACATGGAGCCGAGGTTCGGGGCGTCACCGAAGTTGGCCACGTTCCCGTTCCAGCTGGACAGCCAGTAGCCGTTGTCGTCGTGCGTCGGTGCGATGCCGCTGACGGTGTAGCCGTCCGGCGCCGACGACGGGTTGCCCTCGTTCGGCGCGTCGCCGAAGTTGAAGACCTGGCCGTTGGCGTCGACCATCCAGTACCCCCCGTCGAGGAACCCCGGCGCGACCGCCGTCATCGGATAGGACGGTGGGCTGCCGCCCGTCGAGCCGTAGAACCCCGCGTCGCCGAAGGCGAACACCCCGCCGTCGCTGGCGATCAGCCAGTAGCCGTTGCCGGTGAGGGTGGGGACCATGCCGATGATCGGTTTGTTCAACACCATCGAGCCGGTCGAGCCGTGGAACTGGGCGTCGCCGTAGGCGAAGATCCCGCCGTCGCTCGCCACGAGCCAGTAGCCGTTGCCGTCGGGCGTCGCCGCCATCCCGACGACCGGCTTGTTGAGCCTGATGGAGCCGGTCGAGCCGTAGAACTGCGCCGACCCGAACGTGAAGATGCCGCCGTCAGAGGCGACCTGCCAGTAGCCCGGGGGCGGCGACGGCGGTGCCGGGCACGTGGCGCCGGCGGCGGCGGGGCCGTTGGGGTTCGGGTCGTTCAGCTGCGGTGTCCCGCCGGGCGAGGAGAACGACAGGTCGGCCTCGTACATGGGGCGGATGCCACACGAGAGGTAGCCGATCGTCGTCCCCTGCCAGGCGGCGAACGCCATCACAGGCTGCGACGACGGCAGCGGGAAGACGGCGGGCCCCCCGGGGCCGGTCATCCCGGGCCCGCTCGTGAGCATCGGGTTGTTCGTCCAGCCGTCGGTGCACGGAGAGGTGGGGCCGGGGCAGCTGGCCCAACCGATGGCGTAGTTCCCCGACCCCTCGTTGTTGCCCGAGTAGAAGAGGTAGAAGACCGGCTGCGACCTGGACACGTCGACCTCGTACATCTCGGGGCCCTCGATGATCCCGCCCTGCCACGGTTGATCGTCGGTCAGCAACGCGATCGTGCTCGTCCCCGTCGGCAGGAGACTGTTGTCGTTGAGCGGCGTGGACCAGATCGTCGTGCTGAGCCCGTCACGGTTCCCGTCGTTCTTCCAGATGAGGAACGACGCGCCGGCCGACGTCCTGAAGATGTCGGGGTCGATGCTCCCGCCGCCGTTGGCGTTCCCGGTGATCGTCGGTCCCGGCCACCCGTTGCCGTCCTGGCAGACGATCGGCTGGGGGTTGGTGTCGGTGTACGGCCCGAGCGGCGACGCCGACATCGCAACGCCGATGCACTGGTCGCCGGGAGACTGGGTTTCGGTCGCCGTGTAATACATGACGTACTCGCTGCCGTTGTACGCGACGCTCGGCGCCCAGGTGTCGCCCGGCTTGGCCCACGACCCGACGCTGGGCAGCGCGTCGCCGCCCGTCTGCGACCAGTTCACCCCGTCGGTGGAGACGGACTCCTGGATGTTCACCGTCTGCTCCGCCGGGGCGAAGTTCTGCGTCGAGAAGGCGTAGTACGTGGCGCCTGCACCACACGACACCGGCACGCACATGACGTCGGGGTCGGGGAAGTCCCCGGCGTGCACCGGCGACCAGTTGTCGGCCGCGGCGGGGGTCGCCGCGGCGACAGCGAGGCCGAGGGTGCCGACCGCCGCGACCAGCGCGGCGAGCGACGTCATGAAGAAGGGACGCCGCCGAGAAGCACG
>DATDIE010000412.1:0-8969 GCA_036521235.1 Acidimicrobiales bacterium
GCCAAGGCGATCATGACGACCGACACCGTGCCCAAGGAGGTCGTGGTGCAGGGGGACGGTTTCACCGTCGGGGGCATGGCCAAGGGCGCCGCCATGCTGGCACCCAACATGGCCACCATGCTCGCCGTGCTCACGACCGACGCCGCCGTCGACGCCGCCACCCTGCAAACCGCGCTGCACGAGGCCGTCGGCGCGTCGTTCAACTCGATGAGCGTGGACGGCTGCACGTCGACCAACGACACCGTGCTCGTGCTGGCCAGCGGCCTGGGCGAGGCGCCGGCACAGTCCGCCTTCACCGCCGCGCTCACCGAGGCGTGCGTGTCGCTGGCCGAGCAGATGGTGGCCGACGCGGAGGGGGCCACGAAGGTGGCCCACGTCACCGTGCGGGGGGCGACGAGCGACGAAACGGCGCACGTGGCGGCGCGCAAGGTCGCGGACTCCATGCTCGTGCAGTGCTCGCTCTTCGGGGGCGACCCCTACTGGGGTCGCATCATCTCCGAGCTCGGCTCGGCGGGCACGCCCTTCGACCCCGACCGCGTGTCGGTCGCCTACGGGGGCACGGTGGTGTGTGCAGCCGGAGTGGCGGCGGCGCATGACGGAGCGGCGGTCGCCGCGCACATGGCGGGACGCCACATCCAGATCGACTGCGACCTCGGGCTCGGCACCGGCCGGGCCGTCGTCCTCGGGACCGACCTCGGGTACGGCTACATCGACGAGAACAAGACGACGTCATGAGCACCTCGCCGGCGAAGCCCGCGGGCGACATCCCGCCGAAGGTGACCCGCGCCGAGCGGGCCGAGGCGACGAAGACGGCGTCCGTGCTCGTCGAGGCGCTGCCGTACATCCACCGCTTCCGGGGCAAGATCGTCGTCGTCAAGTACGGCGGCAACGCCCTGCACGCGTCGGAGGGCGAGGGCGAGGGTGACCCCCTCGCCTCGTTCGCCCAGGACGTGGTGCTCATGCGCGCCGTCGGGATGCTGCCCGTGGTCGTGCACGGCGGCGGTCCGCAGATCGGCGCGCTGATGACGCGGCTCGGCAAGGAGACCGAGTTCCGCAACGGGCTCCGCGTCACCGATGCGGACACCCTCGACATCGCCCGGATGGTGCTCGTGGGCAAGGTGAACCGCGACATCGTCTCCGCCATCAACGTGCACGGGCCGCTCGCCGTCGGGATGTCCGGCGAGGACGCCAAGCTGATCACGGCGGCGCCGACGGACGTCGACCTCGGCTTCGTCGGCAACGTGTCGGTGGTCGACCCGACCATGCTCGAGCGGCTCCTGGCCGAGAGCCTGATCCCCGTGGTGGCGACGATCGGGGCCGACGCGTCGGGCCAGGCGTACAACATCAACGCCGACACCGTGGCCGGCGCGCTGGCCGAGGCATTGGCCGCCGAGAAGCTGGTCTTCCTGACCGACATCGAGGGCCTGCGGGTCGTGGCGGACGACCCGACGACGGTCATCCAGCAGGCCTCGGTCGAGGTGATCGACGAGATCGTGCGCAGCGGCAACGCCCAAGGGGGCATGCTGCCCAAGGTCGAGGCGTGCGTGCGGGCCGTGCGGGCCGGCGTGAACCGGGCCCATATCCTCGACGGGCGAGTGCCGCACTCGCTGCTGCTCGAGCTGTTCACGAACTCGGGGGTGGGGACGATGGTGCTGCCGTGAGCGCGGCCAGTCCGACCGGCGACACCGGGCGTGAGGCGCTCATGCGCACGTACGCCGAGCCACCGGCGACGTTCGTGCGCGGCGAGGGGACCGTGCTCTACGACGCGGACGGCAAGGAGCATCTCGACTTCATCACCGGGCTGGCGGTGGTGTCGCTCGGCCACGCCCATCCCGTCGTGGCCGACGCGGTGGCGGAGCAGGCGCGCACGCTCTCCCACGTCTCGAACCTCTACGGCAACACGCTGGCGCCCGAGGTGGCGCGCACGATCGACCGCCTGATCAACGGCGGGAGCGGCCAGGCCGGCGGCCAGGTCTTCTTCGCTAACTCGGGGGCCGAGGCCAACGAATGCGCGTTGAAGCTCGCCCGGCGCTGGGCCGGCAGCGGGCGCCACGTCGTGATCAGCACGGACAACGCCTTCCACGGCCGGACGCTGGCCACGCTCACCGCCACCGGGCAGCCCGAGAAGCAGGCGCCGTTCCTGCCGCTGCCCGAGGGCTTCGTGCACGTGCCCTACGACGATGTCGCCGCCCTCGACAAGGCGCTCGACCCCAACAAAGTGGCCGCCGTGCTGCTCGAGCCGATCCAGGGCGAGGGCGGCGTCGTCGTGCCGAGCTCGGACTACCTCGGCGCCGTGCGCGCATTGTGCACCGAGCGCAACGCGCTGCTGATGCTCGACGAGATCCAGACCGGGCTCGGGCGCACCGGCCACTGGTTCGCCTTCCAGGCGCAGGGGCTCGAGCCCGACGTGGTGACCATGGCCAAGGCGCTCGGCAACGGCATGCCGGTCGGCGCCTGCTGGGCCCGCGCCGAGGTGGCCGCGGCCTTCGGGCCGGGCGATCACGGCTCGACGTTCGGCGGCCAGCCGCTGGCCCTCGCCGCGGCGAAGGCGACGCTCGCCGTGATGGAAGCCGAGGACGTGTGCGGCCGCGCGCAAAGGGCCGGGGCGCTCCTGACCGCCGGGCTCGCCGCGCTGCCGGGCGTCGTGTCGGTGCGCGGCGCCGGGCTGCTCCTGGCTGCGCAGCTGTCGCAGCCGGTGGCCAAGGAGGCGGCGGCGCTGGCGCTAGAGGCCGGCCTGCTGGTGAACGCGGTCCGGCCCGATGCCATCCGGGTGGCGCCGCCGCTGCTCGTGAGCGACGCCGAGCTGGGCCGGGCGCTCGCCGTCCTCGGCGACGTGCTGGCCGAGGCGTTGGACGCCACCACCGGTGACGCGGCGGCGGCGGGGGAGTAGACCGGTTCCCGTGGTGGCGAACCTGCACGATATCGACGACCTGTCCCCGGCCGACTGGGACCGCGTCCTCGCCGGCGCGCTCGAGACGCCGGCGCCCCAGGTGCTGCGCGGCGACGGCGTGGCGCTGCTCTTCGAGAAGCCGTCGGCGCGCACGCGCAACTCGAGCGAGATGGCGGTCGTCGACCTCGGCGGCCACCCCGTGTACATCCAGGGCGCGGAGGTCGGCCTCGACACCCGGGAGACGGCGGAGGACGTCGCCCGCACGCTCGGCTGCTTCCACCGCGTGCTGTGCGCGCGCGTCTTCGATCACCGCGTGTTCGCCCGGATGACGGCCGCGCTCGCCGCCAGCGGCTTCGACGTGCCCGTGGTGAACCTGCTCTCCGACGACGCCCACCCGTGCCAGGCGGTGGCGGACGTGCTCACCATGCGCGAGGCGCTGGGCACCTTGGCCGGGCGCACGCTCGCCTATGTCGGCGACGCCAACAACGTGGCGCGTTCGCTGGCCAAGGCCGCGCTGCTCGAGGGGATGGAGGTCCGCCTGGCATCGCCGCCGGCCTACACGTTCACGACGGAGGAGCTCTCCGCGCTGCAGGCGTTCGCCGACGCCGCCGGCCGCGGCGGCACGGTGCAGCTGACCGACGACGCCAGCCAGGCGGCCAAGGGCGCGGCCGCGCTCTACACGGACGTCTGGACGAGCATGGGCCAGGAGGAGGAGCGGGCGCAGCGCCTGGCCGCCTTCGCCGGCTTCACGATCGACGAGGCCCTGGTCGACCTCGCCGCGCCCGACGCGGTGGTCCTGCACTGCCTGCCGGCGCACCGGGGCGAGGAGATCACCGAGGAGGTGCTCGAGGGGCCGCGCTCGGTCGTCTGGCGCCAGGCCACCCATCGCCGCACCGCCATGCGCGGCATCCTGGCGTGGGCCGTCGGCTCGACAGGGGGAACGCCATGAGCGCGCCCGCCGCGTCCGGCGCCGAGACGGGAGCCGCCGCCACGAGCCCGGCGGCGACGGCGCGGCTGACCAAGAACCAGCGTCAGCACCGGATCACCAAGCTGCTCGAGGGGCAGCCGGTCACGAGCCAGGCGCAGCTCGTGGCGCTGCTGGCCGAGCAGGGCGTGGACGCCACGCAGACGACGGTTTCGCGGGACCTCGACGACCTCGGCGCCGTGAAGGTGCGGCTGCCCGGCGGCGACACCGCGTACGCACTGCCCGAGCTGCCGGTGCATCAGATCGCGCCGGAGGACCACCTGCGGCGGGTGCTGGGGGAGTGGGTCGTCGAGGTGGCGCACTCGGGGAACCTGGTCGTGCTGCGCACGCCGCCGGGATCGGCGCACGTCGTGGGCTCGGCGCTCGATCGCAGCGGGCTCGAGGAGGTCGTCGGTACCGTCGCCGGGGACGACACGGTGCTCGTCGTCGTCGCCGAGACGGTCGGGGGCGCGGTGATGGCGGAGCGCCTGCGCGACGTCGCGGGCATTGCCGCGGCGCACAAGATCGCATTGAATGGGAAGGAAGAGGACTGAACATGGCTGATCGGGTGGTGCTGGCGTACAGCGGAGGGCTCGATACGTCGGTGGCCGTGCGCTGGCTCATCGAGCACGAGGGTGTCGACGTCGTCGCCGTGGCGGTGGACGTCGGCCAGGCGGCGGACAAGGGCGGCGAGGATTGGGACGCCGTGCGCGAGCGAGCGCTGGCGGCGGGCGCGGTCGAGGCTGTCGTGATCGACGCGCGCCACGAGATGGCCGAGCACTTCTGCATGCCCGCGCTGGCGGCGAACGCCCGCTACGAGGGCAAGTACCCGCTGGTCTCCGCGCTGTCGCGTCCGGTGATCGTGCGGCACCTGGTCGCCGAGGCCCGGCGGCACGGTGCGACGGCGGTCGCGCACGGCTGCACCGGCAAGGGCAACGACCAGGTGCGCTTTGAGGTCGGGGTGCGCGCGCTGGCGCCCGATCTGGGGATCTATGCGCCGGCCCGGATCTGGGGGCTGACCCGGGAGGACTGCATCGAGCTGGCGGCCAAGTGGGAGATTCCGATCACCGTCACGAAGGAGAAGCTCTACTCCATCGACGACAACCTGTGGGGCAAGGCGATCGAGTGCGGCGAGATCGAGGACCCTTGGGCGCCGCCGCCCGACGACGTGTACACGCTGACGCGCGTCACCGAGACCGAGCCGGTCGAGGTCGTCGTCGGGTTCGAGGCCGGCGTGCCGGTGACGCTCAACGGCGCGTCGCTGTCGCCCTACGAGGTCATCACGCAGCTCGGCGCGGTAGCCGGGAGCCGGGGCTTCGGGCGCCTCGACATGGTGGAGAACCGCCGCGTCGGGATCAAGAGCCGCGAGATCTACGAGTGCCCGGCCGCGCTGTCGCTGATCGTGGCCCACGCCGATTTGGAGGACCTGACGCTCGAGCGCGACCTGCACCACGAGAAGGCGCGCCTCGAGCCGCGCTGGGCCGAGCTCGTCTACGACGGGCTGTGGTACTCGCCGCTGCGCTCGGCGCTGCAGGCCTTCGTGGCCGAGAGCCAGCGCCACGTGACCGGCGAGGTGCGCCTGCGCTTCGCCGCGCCCGGCACGTGCTCGGTCGTCGGCCGGCGCAGCCCCGTGGCCCTCTACGACCACGATCTCGCCACCTACGACGCGTCGGACACCTTCCGCCACCAGGACGCCGAGGGCTTCGTGCGGCTGTGGGGCCTGGGTGTGGCAACGTGGTCGTCCCGCCAGGGGCCGGGTGCGGACGGCGGGACCGGTTCTGAACCGGCGGCGCACTCGTCGGACTTGTAAAGGGGGGCGGGCACATGACCCTGTGGGAGGGGCGGATCGCGACCGGGATGGCGGACGCCGTGGCGGAGTTCACGGTGAGCCTCCCGTTCGACCGGGCGCTGGCGTTCGACGACCTCGCCGGGTCGCGGGCGCACGTCAAGGGGCTGGGCAAGGCGGGGATCCTCAGCGACAGCGAGGTGCACGCGCTCATCGATGCACTCGACATCGTCGAAGAGGAGTTCGTCGAGGGCCGGTTCACCTTCGGCCCGGACGACGAGGACATCCACACGGCGATCGAGCGGCGGGTCACCGAGATCGCGGGAGACACCGGTGCGAAGCTGCACACCGGCCGGAGCCGCAACGACCAGGTCGCGACGGCACTGCGCCTGTGGTGCCGGCGCACGCTCATCGACCTGGCCGAGCAGATCATGGCGTTCCAAGAGGTGCTGGCGCAGCGGGCGCGCGAGGCGGACGACGTCTACCTGCCCGGGTACACGCACATGCAGCGTGCCCAGCCGGTGCTGCTGGCCCACCACCTGCTGGCGCACGGCTGGGCGCTGGCCCGCGACGTCGACCGCCTGGTGACGACGGTCGACCGCCTGAACACGTCGCCGCTGGGTGCCGGCGCGCTGGCCGGCTCCTCGTTGCCGCTCGACCCCGACTACGTGGCGGCCGAGCTCGGGTTCCACGGCCGCTTCGAGAACTCGCTCGACGCGGTGTCCGACCGCGACTTCGTCGCCGAGTCGCTCTTCGACCTCGCCCTCCTGGGCGTCCACCTCTCGCGCATGGGCGAGGAGATGGTCCTGTGGTCGACCGAGGAGTTCGGCTTCGCCAGCCTCGACGACGCCTACGCCACCGGCAGCTCGATGCTGCCGCAGAAGAAGAACCCCGACGTCGCCGAGCTCGCCCGGGGCAAGACGGGCCGCTTGCTCGGCAACCTCCAGGCGGTGCTCGTCACGCTCAAGGGCCTGCCGCTCGCGTACAACCGCGACCTGCAGGAGGACAAGGAGCCGTTGTTCGACTCGGCGCGCCAGGTGGGCCTCGCCCTGGCGGCGTTGCGTGGCGTCTACGAGACGGTGACGTGGAACGAGGAGCGCATGCAGGCGGCGGCCGACGGTCCCGCCGCGTCCGCCATCGACCTGGCCGAGCTGCTGGTCGAGCAGGGCATGCCCTTCCGCCAGGCGCACGCCTTGATCGGCGGGCTGGTCCGCGAGTCGCTCGAGCGCCACGTGCCGCTCGTCGAGCTCGTGGCGACGCACCCCGAACTGGGTGAAGCCGCGGTCGAGTTGCTCGAGCCCGGCGTGGCGGTGACGCGGCGGCGGACGCCCGGCGGGGCGGGCCCGGGGCCCGTGGGTGAGCAGGCCGAGCGCTTCACGCGCCGCCTCGAGGTCGACCGGACGCGGCTGGCCCAGTGGCGGCCGGCGGGGTCCGGCTCGTAGGGCCTGTTTCGCGGGGGCCGCGGCCGGGGCCAGTAGCACCGCTGGTGCCCCTGGGCCTGGGCGACATCCCGTCGCCGGCGCGACGCGCGTGGCAATCCCGCGGACGCACCCCCGTGTGAGGGGACAGGCAGGTAAACAGTGCGTAAAGATGACCTAAGGCGGTTGTGTTGCCTGGTCGAGTCGGCTAGTTCTGTAAGTGCGGTTCATTCGACGCCCGGCCCTCGCGACGAATCGAGCTGCGACCGCCTTGCCGGGTGCGAGGAGTTTGGGGCGGGACCCGACCAAACCGCGCAGCGACCCGGATCACCCTTCCAAAGGACCCACGATCATATGGACGAGAGCACGATGCAGCGGATGACGGGCATCGATCCGATGTTCATCTACTCGGACACGCCGGAGACTCCGATGGAGATCGCCTACGCCTGCGTCTTCGACCCGTCGACCGCGCCGGGTGGCTACTCGTTCGAGAAGGTGCGGGCACTCCTCGACGAGCGGATCCCGACGCTGCCGTCCTTCCGCCGCCGCCTCGTGCTGGTGCCGCTGGGCCTCGACCACCCGCGGTGGGTCGACGACCCCGACTTCGACATCACCAACCACCTCCACCGGGCGGCCGTGCCCGCGCCGGGCGGAACCGCCGAGTTCACCGCCAAGGTCGCCGAGGTGATGGGCCGCCCCCTCACCCCGGGCCAGCCGCCGTGGGAGTTCCACATCATCGAGGGCCTGGCCGGCGGGCGGGTCGGGCTCATCGCCAAGGTCCACCACGCGGTGATCGACGGCGTGGCCGGGGCGCAGCTGCTCGCTCAACTGCTCGACCTCAGCCCGGAGGGGCGCGCGGTCACCGAGACGTGCCCGCCGTGGCTGCCGCCCCGCCTGCCCTCGCAGACCCGCCTCATGACCGACTCATTGCCGAGCGTGGTCAAGAGCCCGTTCCGCTTGCTGCGGGCGGCCCGCGAGGTGGGCAAGACGGCCGTGCGGCTGGCCCGCCACGCCCTCGACGAGGCGACGGGCCCGATCGCGATACCACTGGGGGCGCCGCCCACCTTCGAGACGCCGGTGTGCGCACAGCGCGCCGTCTCCTTCACCGAGCTCGACATGGCGCAGGTCCGCACGCTCAAGGACCGCTACGGCTCGACCGTCAACGAGGTCGTGCTGGCGGTGTGCTCGGGTGCGTTGAGGACGCACCTCGCCGCGACGGGCCGGGAGTACGACAGCCCCCTCATCGCCGTCGTGCCGGTGTCGGTGCGCGGGGACGACCAAGAGGTGGGAGGGAATCACCTCTCGGCCATGTTCGTCCCGCTCTCCAACGACCTGCAGACGCCGCTCGAGCGCCTGCGCACCGTGAGCGAGGCCAGCAGCTCGGCGAAGAGCCAGGAGCGTGAGGTCGGCTTCGGGCCGATGGCCAGCTTGCTGGCGGAGGCGATGCCGCCGGCGCTGGCGAAGCCGATGATCCAGCTCGGCGTCCGGGCGGGGATCCTGCGCAAAGTGCGGGCCGGCAACCTCATGGTCTCGAACGTCCCGGGGCCCTCCTTCCCGCTGTACTTCACCGGCATGGAGCTGTGCGGGGTCTATCCGCTCGGCCCCGTGGTGGACGGGATCGCGTTGAACATCACGGTGCAGAGCTACCGGGAGTCGCTGTTCGTCGGGATCAACGCCTGCGCCACCGCCGTACCGGATCTGCCGTCGCTCTCCGAAGCCATGGTGGACGAGCTGGCCGAGCTGAAGCGGATGGCGACGCGCACGCGCCGCCAGAGCACGGCGGCCTCGGCCCGGCACCACCGGGCGGCCGGCGCGCCGGCACCGATCCCGGCCCTGGGCGCCCGCCAGCCCGAGACGCACACGGACGTGGCGCCGGACCGGAGCGCCCCGTTGGGCTGACGCCCGGCCCCA
>DATDIE010000413.1:0-5160 GCA_036521235.1 Acidimicrobiales bacterium
CAGGTCCAGGAGCGCTGGATGGAGTGGCAGAAGCTCTTCCTCTCGATCATCCCGTTCCCCAAGATCTCCGCCGCCCGAGCGATGCCGCTCACCATCGGCACCGTGCCCAACCCCGAGGTGCACAACGGCCTGGCCATCCAGATGATCGACGAGGTTCGCCACTCGACGATCCAGATGAACCTCAAGCGGCTGTACATGAACCACTACATCGACCCGGCGGGGTTCGACATCACCGAGAAGGCGTTCCAGAACTGCTACGCCGGCACCATCGGCCGCCAGTTCGGCGAAGGGTTCATCACCGGCGACGCGATCACCGCCGCCAACATCTACCTGACCATCGTCGCCGAGACCGCGTTCACCAACGTGCTCTTCGTGGCCATGCCGGGGGAGGCCGCCGCCAACGGCGACTACCTGCTGCCCACCGTGTTCCACTCGGTGCAGTCAGACGAGAGCCGGCACATCTCCAACGGCTACTCGATCATCCTCATGGCGCTGGCCGATGAGCGCAACCGCGAGCTGCTGGAGCGCGACCTGCGCTACGCCTGGTGGAACAACCACGCCGTCGTCGACGCCGCCATCGGAACGTTCATCGAGTACGGCACCAAGGACCGCCGCAAGGACCGCGAGAGCTACGCCGAGGCATGGCGGCGCTGGATCTACGACGACTACTACCGCAGCTACCTGGTGCCGCTGGAGAAGTACGGGCTCACCATCCCGCACGACCTCGTCGAGGAGTCGTGGAACCGGATCTGGAACAAGGGCTACATCCACGAGGTGGCCCAGTTCTTCGCCACCGGGTGGCCGGTCAACTACTGGCGCATCGACGGCATGGACGACCGCGACTTCGAGTGGTTCGAGCACAAGTACCCGGGCTGGTACGACACCTACGGCAAGTGGTGGGAGCGCTACAGCGAGCTGTCCAAGAAGAACGGGCACGCGCCGATCACCTTCGACGGCGACACCGACTACGTGTATCCGCACCGGTGCTGGAGCTGCATGGTCCCGTGCCTCATCCGCGAGGACACGGTCGTCGACGAGGTCGACGGGCAGGTGCGGACCTACTGCTCAGAGACCTGCGCGTGGACCGACAAGGTCGCGTTCCGGCCTGAGTACCAGGGCCGCGCGACCCCGTCGATGGGCAAGCTCACCGGCCATCGCGAGTGGGAGACCATGTACCACGGCCAGGACCTGGCCGAGATCATCAAGGACCTCGGCTATGTGCGTGACGACGGCGAGACGCTCGTACCGCAGCCACATCTCGATTTGGACCCGAAGAAGATGTGGAAGCTCGAGAACGTGAAGGGCTACACCCTCCAGAGCCCCAACATCGTCCTCAACGAGATGTCGCCCGAGGAGCGCGAGGCCCACGTGGCCGAGTACAAGCGAGGCGGCCCTGCCGGCCGCCGGCCCGCGGAGGCGGCCTCCTAGCCCCTCCCGGGATCCTGCCGAACGTGAGGCGATCGGTCTGAAAAGCATGGCCGGTCGCCTCTTCGGCACCCCGCGGGCACGACGCCATGGGTGAGACATTCCAGGTACGGCTCGAGCCGGTGGGCATCGAGTTCGAGGTCGACGAGGACGAGACGGTCCTGCGCGGAGCCTTTCGCCAGGGGCTGATGCTCATGCACGGCTGCAAGGAGGGCCAGTGCGCGGCGTGCAAATCGTTCCTGCTCGACGGCGAGGTTGACCTCGACAAGTACTCGACGTTCGCGCTCAACGACTTCGAGAAGGAGGAGGGGTGGACGCTGCTGTGCCGCGCCCACGCCGTGACCGACCTCGAGGTCGAGCTCATCAACTACGACGAGGAGGTGCTGCGTTCCGGCGTGGCGCTGCAGACGCAGTCGATGCGGGTGGAGGCCGTCGAGGAGCTCACCCACGACATCCGGCGCCTGGTCCTCACCGGCGACGCGCTCACCTTCAAGCCGGGGCAGTACGTCGACATCACGATTCCCGGCACCGAGGAGGTGCGCTCCTTCTCGATGGCCAACGTGCCCAATGGAAATGACCCGGCGCGCCTGGAGTTCATGATCAAGATCTATCCCGACGGGCGGTTCTCCAGCCTGCTGGCCGACGAGCAGCTGGCGCCCGGCGACGAGGTCCAGGTCAGTGGCCCCTACGGGGTGTTCACGCTGCGTGAGAAGTCCGAGCGGCCGCTGCTGTTCATCGGCGGCGGCGCCGGGATGGCTCCGATCCTGGCCCTGCTGCGGTCGATGGCCGAGAAGGGCTCAGAGCGACCCGCCGTCTACTACTACGGCGCGCGGGGGCCAGGCGATCTCTTCCACCTCGAGGAGCTGGCCGAGCTTCAGAACCGGCTCCCCAACTTCCGCTTCGTACCCGCGCTCTCGCATTGCGACGAGGACGCGGATTGGGAGGGGGAGCGGGGGCTGATCACCGACGTCGTCGCGCGCTCAGAGCAGGAGCTGGGGGAGGTGGACGCCTACCTGTGCGGTCCGCCGCCGATGGTCGACGCCGCCATCGCGATGCTGGACCAGGGGGGCGTCCCCGAGTCGCGGGTCTACTACGACAAGTTCACGACCACCGCGCCCTAGGCGCGGAGAGGAGAGGCAATCGATGGCAACCGACACTGAAGCGCCCGTCACAGAGCGCAGCGTTCCCAAGCCGGTGTTCACGGACGCCGAGGCCGGGGCCAAGGAATTCCCCTCCTCGACGAGTCGTAGCTACAACTACTACACGCCGGCCCGGCGCCGGGCCACCGTCTACGAGGACGTGACCGTCGACGTCCAGCCCGACCCCGATCGCCACCTGCTTCAGGGCTGGATCTATGGCTTCGCCGACGGGACCGGCGGCTACCCACAGGAGTGGACGGCGCTGAAGTCGTCTAACTGGCACGCCTTCCTCGATCCCAACGAGGAGTGGGAGCAGACGATCTACCGCAACAACGCCAACGTCGTGCGCCAGATCGGCCAGAACCTGGCCAACGCCAAGGCGGCACGCGCCTTCGACGGCTGGAACAGCGGCTGGGTCAAGACCGTCGAGCGTCACGTCGGCGCCTGGGCGCATGTGGAGCACGGCATTGGGATGCACGTCTACCTGCCCGCCCAGCGCGACGCGCCCACCAACATGATCAACAACGCGCTCAGCGTCGCCTCGGCGCACAAGCTGCGCTTCGGCCAGGACCTCATCCTCTACAACCTCGAGCTCTCAGAATCGGTCGACGGGTTCGACGGGCAGGCCCACCAGCACGCCTGGAACGAGGACCCGATCTGGCAGGGCGTGCGCGAGAACGTCGAGGGGATCACCGGGATCCGCGACTGGGCCGAGGCCTTCTTCGCGGCGGCGGTGATCTTCGAGCCGCTCGTCGGCGAGCTGTTCCGCTCGGAGTTCATCATGCAGGTCGCGGCGCCGCAGGGCGACTTCGTGACGCCGACGATGATGGGCGCCGGCGAGGCCGACACGGCCCGGGACGCCCGCGTGGCGCGGGCCCTGTTCGGGATGCTGGCCAACGACGAGCAGCACGGCGAGCACAACCGCAAGACGATGGACGGGTGGCTGCGGGAGTGGGCGCCGCGCAGCATCGCGGCGGGCCGGACGATGCAGCCGATCTGGTCACAGCCCGGTGAGAAGGTCATCCGCTTCGAGGACTCGATGGAGCACGCGCGGCGCCGTTTCGACGAGGTCCTTGCCGACCTGAACCTCAACGCAAAGGAGCTCGACTGACATGAGCACGACGACGGATCGTTTCCAGGTGAACCGCACCGCCTCCAACCGGGCGGGCGTGACGCTCATGAACAACCAGGTCGGCTACGTGGTCGCCGAGGTGATGCGCGGTAAGCCCGGTGTCACCGTGGAGGTGCTGCCGTCGATGATCCGGGTCGACGGCGACAACAAGTTCGAGATCGTCTACGAGGAGTGCGCCGAGGCCCTGGGCTGGGACGACTTCGGCAACGACGATTTCGAGGAGATCATGTCGACTCACTACGGCCGGATGGTGGTGCTGGACGACCGGATCATCATGTTTGCCAACCCCGAGGATGCGGCGGAGTACATTAGCTTCGACCTGCAAGCCCTGAGCTGAGTAGGGAGGGAGAGATGTACGAAAAGAGCGGCGAGAAGTACTTCATCGTCGACAGCCATCTCCACATGTGGTCCGCCGGCCCGGACAACTGGGTCAAGGGTCAGGAGCAGTACGCCAAGGGGTGGATCGAGTGCTTCCACGCCTACATGGGCCTCGGGCCGCCGGAGACGCATTGGCCGATCGAGAAGTTCATGAGCTACACCCACGAGGACTTCGTCAAGGACGTCTTCGAGGATGGCGGCGTGGACGTCGGCATCTTCCAGTCCACGTACCTCAAGGAGTGGTACACCAACGGTTTCAACGACGCGGAGCACAACGCCGCGTTGATGGAGAAGTATCCGGACAAGCTCATCGTCAACGGGCGCTTTGACCCGCGCGACGGCGACGCCGGCCTCAAGCAGCTCGAGGAGGACGCCAAGCGCTGGAACCTCCAGGGCGTCAAGCTCTACACCGCGGAGTGGAACAACGGCTCCCGCGGCTGGCGCCTGGACGATCCGGAGACCCAGCCGTTCCTTGACAAGTGCAAGGAGCTGGGGATCAAGAACATCCACGTCCACAAGGGGCCGACGATCTGGCCGCTGGACAAGGACGCGTTTGACCCCCGCGACGTCGACAAGGCCGCGACCGACAACCCGGAGCTCAACTTCATCATCGAGCACGTCGGGCTGCCGCGGATCGAGGACTTCTGCTTCATGGCGACGCAGGAGCCCAACGTCTACGCCGGCCTCAGCGTCGTCATCGGCGGCCTCATGCACGCCCGCCCGCGGTTCTTCGCCAAGGTCATGGGCGAGCTGCTGTTCTGGGTCGGCGAGGACAAGATGCTGTTCGGCTCCGACTACGGCATCTGGGAGCCCAAGTGGCAGATCGACGGGTTCCTGGACTGGGACTACCCGCAGCCCGACCACGAGGAGTTCTCGGACTACCCGCGGCTCAACGACGCCGGCAAGCGCAAGATCCTCGGGCTCAACGCCGCCAAGCTGTACGGCATCAAAGTCCCCGAGGGCATGGGCGAGCCGGACGCCGCCGCCAAGGACGACGCTCAGCTGGTCGAAGCCGGATGAGCACCTCGGCCTCCCGCGGACCGGAGGCCGAACCGCGCCCCACCCGCGCCCCCGCCGCCGGACCGG
>DATDIE010000414.1:0-2723 GCA_036521235.1 Acidimicrobiales bacterium
GGGGCCCTCCTTGGCCAGGCGGTCGAGGAAGCCGAAGGTGGGCAGCGGCTCGAAGATCGAGGTCCAGACGGTGTTGAAGTTGATGGACGACGCCATCACCGCCACGTACGCCTCGTCGGGTGCCAGCTCGGGCAGCGGCACGTCCTCGACGTGGAGGGACCGGCGGGGGTCTTTGTCCGCCGACGCCATGCCGTCGAACATGTCGGTCTCGCTGCGCTTGACCAGGGCGGCCCGGTAATGGTCCGGCATTTCGAGTTTGGCCAGCTCGTCTGCGGGCGCGCCGGCGACGACTGCTTCGAGGATCTCGCTCATGTGACCCGACGATAGTTGGCCGCCTACGATGTGGTTTCCGGTCGGTAACCAGGCCGGTGGACAACCCGGAGGTGCAGGGAATGGCTGAGGCCGTCATCGTCGCAGGGGCTCGGACCCCGATCGGGAAGCTGTCGGGCGCGCTGGGCGGCTTCACCGCCATGGACCTGGGCGGCTTCGCCATCGCCGAGGCGCTCAAGCGCGCCGGCGTCTCGCCCGACCAGGTCGACTACGTCCTCATGGGCCAGGTGATCCTCGCCGGCCAGGGCCAGATCACGGCGCGCCAGGCGGCGGTCAAGGGGGGCATCCCCATGACCGTGCCGGCCAACACGATCAACAAGGTCTGCCTCTCGGGTCTCAACGCGATCTACCTGGCCGACCAGATGATCCGCGCCGGCGACGCCGAGATCGTCGTGGCCGGTGGGATGGAGTCGATGACCCAGGCGCCCCACCTGCTGCCGGGCGCGCGGGCCGGGTTCCGCCTCGGCGACGCCACGCTCGTCGACTCGATGATGTACGACGGCCTCACCGATGCGTTCGACGACATCGCCATGGGCCTGTCGACCGAGCAGCACAACCAGAACACGGCGAAGGTCTCACGCGAGCGCCAGGACGCCTTCGCCGCCGCGAGCCACGAGAAGGCCGCCGCCGCGATCAAGGACGGCCGGCTCGCCGAGGAGATCGTCCCGGTCGAGGTGCCCCAGCGCAAGGGCGACCCGATCCTGGTCGACACGGACGAGGGCGTGCGCCCCGGCACGACCGCGGAGTCGCTCGGCGCGCTGCGGCCGGCGTTCGACAAGAGCGGGACGATCACGGCGGGGAACTCGTCGCAGATCTCCGACGGCGGGTGCGCCGTGATCGTGATGTCGGCCGACAAGGCCAAGGAGCTCGGCGTCGCGCCGCTCGGCCAGGTGGTCGGGTACGGGATGGTGGCCGGACCGGACAACTCGCTGCTCACCCAGCCGTCGCGGGCGATCCTCAAGGCCGCCGCCAAGGGGGGGACCGACCTCGCCGGCATCGACCTCTTCGAGATCAACGAGGCCTTCGCCGCCGTCGGCCTGGCCTCGGTGGACGACCTCGGGATCGACGAGGACAAGGTCAACGTGAACGGGGGCGCCATCGCGCTGGGCCACCCCGTCGGCATGTCCGGCGCGCGGGTGGCGCTCACGGCGCTGCTCGAGCTGCGCCGGCGTGGTCAGTCCACGGCCGCCGTCGCGCTGTGCGGCGGGGGCGGGCAGGGCGACGCCGCCATCTTGCGCGCGCTCTAAGCTAAGCAGCCGACGCCGCCGAAGACGACTCCCGGGCGTCAGCCTGAGTAGGGCGGCGCCATCATCGCGATGAGCTTGCCGGTGCCGGTGTCCACATCGGACCAGCGCTCGGCCTTGAAGGCGTAGACGCCCAGCGCGCACGTGGGGAACCCGGTGCGCACCGCCAGCGACAGGCCCTTCTTGTCGCGCGGCGCCAGCAGCCCCTGGGACAGCGAGTGCGCCGTCGGGTTGTGGCCCACGACCATCGCCGCCGCGACGTCCTCCTCGAGCTCCTGCACGAAGGCCAGCACCTCGCCGGGGTCGGCGCCGTAGAGCGGCTCGTAGAGCCGGCACTCGGGCGGCTTCGCCATGTCGGCGAGCACGAGGTCCGCCGTGGCCCTGGTCCGCGCCGCGGGCGAGACGAGCGCGACCTCCGGGAGCGGCACGCCCTCGAGGGCCGGGCCCAGTCCCGACGCGTCGCCGGCGAAGAGCCGGCCCAGCGCGGTGGCGTCGCGGCGCCCCCGCGGCGCCAGCACGCGGTCGAAGTCGGAGCCACCGGGGGGCGGGTCGGTCACCGTCTTGGCGTGCCGGAGCAGCCAGAGCACACGGGTCGCCTGCGCCTTCGGTGCCATCACCCCAGGGCGAACGCCGCGTGGAGGCTGCGGACGGCCCGCTCGACGTCGGCCTCGGCCACGATGCACGAGGTCCTGATCGTCGACGTCGAGATCATGTCGATGTTGATCCCCTCCTTGGCCAGCGTCTCGAACATCGTGGCGGCGATGCCGGGGTGCGAGCGCATGCCCACGCCGATGAGGGAGACCCGGGCCACGTCGGCGTCGGACGTCACGCCGGACGCGCCGAGCTCGTCCGCGTGCGCCTGCGCCGTCTCGACGGAGCCCACGAGGTCGTCGTTGGGGACGGTGAAGGAGATGTCCGTCGTGCCGTGGGCGGACGTGTTCTGCACGATCATGTCGACGTTGATCGACTTGTCGGCCAGGGCGCGGAAGAGGCTGGCGGCGATCCCGGGCCGGTCGGGGACGCCGCTCACGGTCACCTTGGCCTCCGAGGTGTCGTGAGTCACGGCGGTGACGACGGCTTCCTCCATGTCTGCATCCTCCTCGACGACCCAGGTGCCGGGCTCCCAGGTGAAGCTGCTGCGCACGTGCA
>DATDIE010000415.1:0-3242 GCA_036521235.1 Acidimicrobiales bacterium
GGAAAGGTGCGCGTCGCCGCAGAGTTGTGCGATGATCCCGCAGTCCGGGGTCCTGGAGAGGTCCGACGCCATGATCAGCGCCGCCCCGCGGAAGAATGCGAACGGCGAGGCGAGCATCCTGCCGTAGCGGATCGGCACCAGTTCCTGCACCCTCGACGTGGCCTGTTCCTCGAGGAGCGAGACCGGGTCAGGTCGATCCGTCGACGCCTCGAACACGGCATGGCTGTTCCGGGGCACCCTGGCCCGGGCCTCCTTGCCGCTCGTCTTGCTCTCTGCTTCGGTCATGTGGGGGACGATCGATACGGGGCGCTCGGCCAACCTGATCCCCTCTTCATCGACCATGTCGGGCCACCTCCTCGACGCGCTGGCGCGTCATCATCCCGGCCTGAGGCTACGACCAGATGGAGGCCGGCGGCTCATCGGCCGTTTCGACGCACCCCGAGTCGGGCGCGACGAGCCCAGGCATCGAGCCCAGATAGCCTCTCCCCCTTCCCACACCTCCGGTCCGGGGTCACAATGACGGAGTCGAGATGCGGTGCCGCGGGCAGCGAAAGACCTGACGGCGGCAGCCACCACGACGCGCGGCCGGTGAGGTGGGCCAGATGAGGGGCGACACGTGACGGTGGACCATGAAGGTCGGGGAGCACCCGACGCCTCCGGCTCGTCGGCGTCCATCGGCGCTGCCGCCGACGAGCCCGCCCTCCGGCGCCGCGACCGCGTCACGGCCTCCATCGGCCGGCTGATCGACGCCATCCGGCGCGGCGACGACGCCGCCGTGGAGAAGGCCGTGCTCCAACTGAGCGCGCGCCGGCGTTGGCTCGCCCCGTTGGGCCTGATCGTCGGCGCCTTCCTCATGCTGTTCCAGGGCGTCAAGCTGCTCTACACGAATTGGCGGCTCACCCTGGTCCAGATCGTGCCGGCCATGTGGATCTGGGTCGCCATGCTCGACATCAAGGTGCACGTCCTGCACGGGCGGCAGTTCCACGTCATCCGGGGCCCGCTGCTGATCCCGTTGGCGCTCGGGGTGACCGCACTCACCGCCGCCAGCTTCTACCTGAACGGCGTGTTCGCGTTCGCCATCTCGGTACCGGGAAAACCCCAGATTCACCCCGCCTTCGGGAAAGCCAACCAGCACCTTCGCGTCATTTTGGCTTGGGGATGCGCCATCGGCCTCGCCCTCGCCTTCTCCGCGCTGATCGCGACGCGCTGGGGCCATTGGCCGTTCGTCATCAGCCAGAGCATCGTGGTCGGCATCATGATGCTCTGCTATCTCGCCGTCCCCGCCCGTATCGTCGGCGTCGAGAAGAAGAACCAGTCGCGCCGCGACGCCCTGGCCGCGACCGCGGTCGGCGGTGCCCTCGGCGCCGTGGTCTGCTCCCCGCCCTACATGTTGGGCCGGCTCGGGATCTTGATGCTGGGGTGGCCCTACGTCTTCTGGCTCGGCGTGGTCTTGATCATCATCGGGGTGACCCTGCAGACGGGAGCCACGAGTGCGGTCAAGGCGGTCAAGTTCTCCGCCAAGCTCGTCGGGCACCCGTCCGACGTGGCCGAGCAGCCCGCGGGGTGACGACGCCGTGGCGCTGAGCACGCTCGAATGGTTCGGGACCGCCACCTTCCGGATCCGCCATGCCGGCCTCGACCTCTTCTTCGACGCCTACGTCGACCGTCTGCCCGGGCTCGACCCGGTCGGGCTCAGCACGGCAGAGATCGACAAGGCCGAATTCGTCTTCGTCAGCCACGCGCACTTCGACCACCTCTACGGCGCCGATGCCATCGCCCTGCGGACCGGCGCCACGGTCGTCGCCTCGCCGGAGTCGGCCCGGTGCCTCCGGGCGAGCGGCGTCCCCGAGAACCAGCTCCTCGTCGTGACCGGCGGCGAGACAGTGCAGTGCGGACCGGACACGCGGGTGCGCGTGCTGCCCGCGCTGCATTCGTGCCTGTTCGCCCATAGCGACGCCGACACGTCGGTGGCCTGCCTCGGCGATCTCGCCCTGAGCGCGCAGGACAGGGCGGCGACCATCCGCGCACTGTTCGGCGCCATGGATGCCGCCCCGGCGCCCGCCGGCCCGGCACTCATTGCCATGAACGAGGTGTGCTCACGGCACGACGGCGGACAGCTCGCCTATCTGCTCATGACGGCAACCGGCTCGGTCTTGATCAGCGGAAGCGCAGGCTACTGGCGCGGCATCTTCGACGGCCTGCGCCCCGACGTCGCCTTGCTGTCGCTCGGCGGACGGCCCAATGTCGACGGCGAGCCGTTCCAGGGATCCTCCGCCGACTTCATGCTCGAGCAGGTGCAGCGGCTCCGTCCGGGTCGGGTCGCCTTCTGCCATCACGATCCGCTCTTCCCCGGCCTCCCCGGCACGGACATCGGACCGGCCGCCGCCGCCCTCGACGTGCCGGGTGCTCCGAGTCGGTATTTCGAGCTGAAGTACGCCTCCCCGGTTCCGCTGCTCGGCTGATCAGCTGCTCGGCTGATCGCACGGAGCGAGCGCGGCGCGGCGCCTCAGGCCGCGACGAGCGCGTCCGTCAAATCGTTGATCGCTTCGAGCGCCGGCAGCAACTCGGGGCTCAACCCGTAACGGGCGCCCACCGCGGCCGGATCGGTGTAGCTGACCTGGGTACCCTGACCTGGTTCGGACCAGACAAGCACTTTGAGGGGCAGGTCGAGAGCCGCAAGCGGTACGGCGGCCATGACGCCCGTGCCGGCGGCGGGGTTCCCGAAGACGACCAGCGTCGTCTCCCGCAACTCGAGCCCGACTGCACGCGCTTCGGCCTGCTGGTCGATCACCGCGAACAGCTTGAGGCCCTTGGCGTCGAGCAACTCCAACAGCCGGCTCACCGTGTCCGCCACGGACCGGGGGCTCAATTTGGTCGTCACTCCAATGGCGCGGGCGCCGTCGCCCGCGTCAGCGCCAGGAATGGACCTAGGACGCGGCGGCGGCCCATACCGGCCGCGCTGCGTGGTTGTCGCGGAGGCGCTCCGCCGTCTCCCGGTCCTTGAGCGGCATGCCGATCCCGATCGGAACGGTCGACGCCGGGTCGTTGCTGCACTGCACGCACTCGACCACCCATGTCCGGTCCGCACGCTGTGCGATTTTCGGAAAGTGGTTTTGCATTGCCGGCTCCCGCGACGTTCCCCGAGAAAAACCATAGTGATTGTGCGTCAATTGCGAAACTCCCAGTTCCCCCCTCGTACCGCGGCAGGTGCCCCGCACGACAGCCCCAACGATCGTTCGGGC
>DATDIE010000416.1:0-2174 GCA_036521235.1 Acidimicrobiales bacterium
CGGGAGGCCGCTCCGCGGCGCGTGTTGGAGGTGACCGCCGCTGCCGGACACGAGGTAGGGGATCTGACGGCCGTTGAGGCTACGGGAGAAACGTTGGTAGAGGTGGGCGTGGCCCGACATCACCGCATCCGGCCACACCCCGGCTTGTGTGCATGTGGCGTCGATGTCGTTCGCCATGCTCGGGGAGCTCCCGTGGGTGCCATCGAAGGACACGGGCGGGTGATGAACCGTGAGAATGATGGCTCGTTGGAGTTGGTCATGCTCGGGCTTCAGCCGCGTGAGCTCGTTGCCGAGGAAGGTGAGCTGGTCGTCGGGCAGAGCGAAGTGCCCGCCTTGAGAGGAGATGACTCCGGGCTGCTCGAGCACGTTGGAGTACAACCCGATGATCGAGACGAACGGCGCATCGAGGGTGAAGTACACGCCGGGCTGCGTCATCGTCGTCCGGGCCGAGCCCGGAGCGTCCGGTGACGGCAGGGGAGCGTTGGCACAGAAGTTGCGCAGAAACGCCTGTAGCGTGGGCGCGACGGGGGTTGTCGTGCTGGGCCCGTAGACCGCGCCGTCATGGTTCCCGGCGATCGCGAAGATCGGCCGGTCATAGCCCCGAAACGGCTCGTAGAACTGATCGTAGTAGTACTGGCCCTCGCCGAAGTTGTAGACCACGTCACCGAGGTGGAACAGGAACGCTGGGCCCTCTGAGCCCCTCTGGGTCACCTCGGCAGCCATCGCGTCGGCTACCCGCGCCTCGGGGCCGATCAGTGACGCCGTGGAGGCGCCGGTGTCGCCGACGGCATGGAAGGTGATCGCCTGAGCCTTGGTGATCGGGTCGAGAAGGTTCGGGCCCAGGATTGTCGTCAAGTCGATCCGGGGCGGGTCAGGCAGAGGCCGTGGGAACGGCTGGATCAGGTTCTGGTGAGCCGGGTAGTAGCCGGTCTTGTAGTACTGCTCGTCAACGTTGGGTTGATGGAACGAAACCTCGTCTGGCCCTGGATCGGGGTCAGCGAACAACAGCTGCGGGTCGGCGAACAGGTGCCCGCCGGCCGCGTTGCCCTGCACATGTCCAACCAGACCATCGACCGAGTTGTTCTGCTTACCGGATCGTCGCCGAGCAGTCGGCACGGGAACCTCCTTGGGTGACGCCTCTGTCCCACCACGGTACGCCTGCACCCGCTGGCCCGGGAAATCCTCCTGTGAACCGGCACGGCGTGACCATCGCCCAGCGCCCAGTTGTTCAGGGGCGAGCCGGCTACTCGATCAAGCCGTTGAAGGCCGGGCCAACGAGGAGCACGTCGACCTCCTGATGAAACCGCCACAGGCCCGCAGCTTCGTCGCGACAATCGCGCAGGTAGGCGCCGAGGTGCGGAGCCGTCAGCATCTCCTCAAGCGAGACCGAATCGTCGAAGGCGCACCGCTGAAGGTAGCCCTCGACGGTGTGGCGTCCTCCAGTGCGGTGGTGTGGTCGTAGGACAGGCGAACCGCGTGAGGGTCGGCGCCGCCGGCACGCAGCGCGTCGGCAAGATCCTCTGACGCGGCGTACGACGTGCCCTGGCCGTCGCGCAGGTCGTCGAGGAAGTGGCGGTAGAAGCGCAGGTAGTGGCCCTCGCGACTGCCCTGGGCGATGAGCAGGGCACCACCGGGCGCGAGTGCGGCGAGCATCCGTGCCGTCGCCGCCCGCACCGCGCCAGGCGCGAGGGCATACAGCGCGTGGGTGGCCCAGACGACGTCAAACGGTCCGACGGCGTCGTCGAGCTCCTCCACGAGGGTTTCATGGCGAGCCCCCTCGACGAACGGCGGGCGAAGCACTCGCGCGGCCTCCGACAGCGAGAAGGGAGACGGGTCGAGCAGGTCGTAGTCGATCTGCAGCTCACCGGCTAGGGCGCCGACACCGCCGAAATCCTGCAACGCCTCCGGAAACTTTCCTGAGCCGCAGGCGACGTCGATCAGCGCGATCCGCCGGCGCCCGTCGGCGACGCGACGCAGCCACGCCGAGTGGTCGACGAAGCCTCGAGCCAGACGCTCATAGTCGCGGCGCGCGAGGGCGTAGAAGGCGTCCATCTCGGCCCGACCCTCCTCGCTCCAGTGGGCCAGGCTGCGCGCGGCGGTGTCCACGGTCCGGAGTCTAGGCTCACACCAATCGCGCGGATCAGCTCGGGGCAATCGCGGCAGCGATGGCTTCT
>DATDIE010000417.1:0-4298 GCA_036521235.1 Acidimicrobiales bacterium
CTGGCCGGGTATCCGGTTCGTCGCATCTTCGCCATGCCGCCGCACGTCGGTGAGGTCACGAATCTCATCACCGTCCCGGGACGCGAAGAGCTCGACGCCCACCTCGCCGCTCTCGCAGCCGGCGCCGCCGCCGCCGAGACCGACCCGGCCTGACCCCCTAAACGGGGGGCTGGCCCTCGGTCGGCGGCAGCGTCTCGGGCCGGAGGATCTCGGCCGCCTCCCGGGCCCGCTGCATGGAGAGCGCGACGAGGTCGTCGCTGTCGCCGGCGAGCGCCCCGGCGGCGTGCTGCACGAACGTCCCGACGACCATGGCGCTGAGCAGGCGGGCGACGGACGCGGCGTCGGAGCGCTCGGCCAGGTCCGGACGGTTCTTGGTGATCCACTCCTCGATGGAGCTCTGGAACGTCGTGAAGAGGTCGAGCCCGACGGCCCGGGCGGTCGTCTCGGCGCGGATCGCCTCACCCACCATCAGGCGCACGAAGTCCTCGACCTCGAACATCGAGACCAAGATGTCAGCCAGGAGCTGCGCCAGCGGCGAGTCGATGTTCTCGTACTCGCGCGGGTCGAGGCGGGGCGCCGCCACTGGGAGGAACCCGTGTTCCACCAACACCGCCTCGAGCAGGTCGCGCTTGGAGGGGAAGTAGTGGTACAGCGACGCCACGTTGAGGCCGGCCGCGGACGCCAGGTCCCGCATGCTCGTCCCGTCGACGCCGCGCTGCGCCATGAGGGTGAGGGCGATCTGCAGGATGCGCCGGCGCGTGGCCGAGCCTTCGCCGGGCGTGGCAGCCCGTGGGCCGCCGGGACCACCGGAGCCACCGTTACCGCCGGAACCGCCGGAGCCGCCCGAACCGCCGGCAGCGACACCTCCGGCCTGCGTGTGCGAGCCCAACCTCGTGTTCATGTCACTCTCCGCTCACTGACCCCTGAACATTCGGGAAATTCCGCCGTCACCGGCGCCGCGCCGTCCGTCGAGGAGCTGTCGGACCCCACCCCCTGAGCTCGACTCCTCAACGGCCGTTTTGCTATATATGACACGGGTGTCAGAGAACACCCGAGGTGATGACACCCAAACGTAGGGGGTCAGGGGGCGAGATGCCAGGAATTGACGCAGCGGCCGATTCCACCGCCCTGCCGTTCGACCCGTACGAGCTGAAGGACGTGGTCGGGGGGACGATCCGCGACCCCTATCCGAAGCTCCACGAGCTGTGCCGGCAGTCGCCGGTGCACACCGGGCCGGTCGACCTGGGGGAGGGGGCCGAGCTCTATGACCCCTCGAAGCCCGCCCCGGTCACCGTCTTCGGCTTCGACGAGGTCGTCCAGGTCCTGCGCGACCACACGACGTACTCGTCCACGGTCTACGCCGACATCACCGAGGTCGTGATGGGCCGCACCATCCTGCAGATGGACGAGCCCGAGCACCGCAAGATCCGCGACCTCGTCGCGTCGAGCTTCCGCTCCAAGATGCTCGAGCGCTGGGAGGAGGACCTCGTCGCCGTCGTGGTCAACGAGCTCGTCGACACGTTCAGCGAACGCGGACGTTCCGATCTCGTGCGCGACGTCACCTTCAACTTCCCGGTGCAGGTGATCGCGCGCATCCTCGGGCTGCCGCGCGAGGACTACCCGCGCTTCCAACGCTGGGCGCTCGAGCTCACGAGCGTCGCCACCAACTGGGAGCGCGGCGTGGCCGCCTCGGCGGCGCTGCGCGACTACTTCGCCGACGTGATGGATGATCGGCGCGCCCACCCCGGCGACGACCTCATCAGCGACCTCGTGCGCGCCGAGGTCGACGGGGCGCACCTGAGCGACGAGGAGATCTTCTCCTTCCTGCGGCTGCTCCTGCCGGCGGGCGTCGAGACGACGTACCGCGCCTCGGGCAGCCTGCTCTTCGCCTTGCTCAACGACCAGGCCCAGATGGACGCGCTCTACGGCGACCGCTCGCTGTACCCTCAGGCGTTCGAGGAGGTCGTGCGCTGGGAGCCCCCGGTGACCGTCATCCTGCGCCGCGCCGTCGAGGACACCGAGCTCGCCGGCGTCGGCATCGAGGCGGGCGCCGACGTCGCGCTGCTGATCGGCGCGGCCAACCGCGACGAGCGCAAGTACACGGACCCCGACCGCTACGACATGTTCCGCACCCAACGCCAGCACGTGGGCTTCGGCTTCGGCGTCCACGTCTGCCTGGGCATGCACCTGGCGCGCATGGAGTCGCGCATCGCGATCAACACCCTGTTCGACCGCCTGGGGCCGCTGAAGCTCGACCCCGAGGCCGACGCGCCGCACATCGAGGGCCTCGCGTTCCGCTCCCCCCTGTCGCTCCCGGTGGTGTTCGACGCGCGGTGATCCCGCTGCTGCGGTTGACGGCGCCGCGGCGTCCGCCGGCGCCGGGACCGGCCGCCGGGACCGGTGCCTCCGGGCCGTGTTGGTAAGTTCGCAGGCATGGCCGACCCGAGCGAAGGCGCACCCCTGGACGTCAAGATCGACTGGGACCTCTGTATGGGGTCGGGCAACTGCACCTTCTGGGCGCCCGACAGCTTCGACCTCAGCGACGACGGCCACGCCGTCGTGACCGACCCCACCGCCAGCCCCGAGGAGAAGATCCGCATTGCCGCCCAGGGATGTCCCGTCGGTGCCATCTCGCTGTGGCGCAACGGGGTGCAGCTGCCCCTCGAGGAAGACGCCTGATGCCGATCGCCGTCTCCGAGGAGCACGAGTCGCTCCGCCAGGCCGCACAGCGCTGGCTCGAGACGCACTGCCCGCCGACCGAGCCGCGCGCCCTCGCCGAGGCGGTCCCGACGCCGGCGTCCGCGCCGCCCTCGGCGGAACTGCCCCCGGTGTGGGAGAAGATGGCGGCGCAGGGGTGGCTCGGCCTGCACGTGCCCGAGGCGGACGGCGGCGAGGGCTTCGCGCTGGCCGAGGTCGCCGTCGTCGTCGAAGAGCTCGGCGCCGCGCTGTTTCCCGGCCCGCTCCTGCCGACGCTGCTCGTGTCGGCCGCCCTCGCCCGGCACGCCGACGCCGACGTGCGCCGCCGCTTCCTGCCCGGCCTGGCCGACGGCTCGGTCACCGCCGCCGTGGCGTTCGGCCCGGCGACAACCTCGACCGCCGCCTGCGAGGCCGACGGGACGATCGTGCTGCGGGGCGACCTCCGCCCGGTCCTCGGCCTGCCCGCGGCGCGGCTCGTGCTCGTGCCCGTCGGCGGCACGTCCGAGTGGTGCCTGCTCGACCGCGGCGCGCTCGGCGAGGCCGTGCGCGCCGAGCCCCTGGCCGCGCTCGACCCCACGCGGCCGCTCGGCGCCTTGCGCGTCGCCGGCGAGCTGCGGCTCCATCCGGCCGACCAGATCCTCGTGCCCGACGACACGGTGCGCAGCCTCGCCTTCGTCCTCACCGCCGCGGAGAGCGCAGGCCTGGCCCGCTGGTGCGTGGACACGGCGTCGGCCTACGCCAAGGTCCGGGTGCAGTTCGGCCGCCCCATCGGCCAGTTCCAGGCGGTGAAGCACGCCTTGGCCGACATGCTCGTCGCGGTCGAGCAGTGTGCCGCCGTCGCCTGGGACGCCGCCGCCGCGTGGAGCGAGGCGGGCGACGGGAACGAGGACGCGGCCGAGGGCAACCGCCACCTCAGCGCCCGGATCGCCGGCGCGGTCGCCCTCCCTGGCGCGGAACACTGCGCGAAGCAGTGCATCCAGACGCTCGGCGGCATCGGCTTCACCTGGGAGCACGACGCGCACATGTATCTCAAGCGCGCCATGGCCAACCTGCAGCTGGTCGCCGGCGGCGACGTGGGAGCGATCGAGTTCGCCGTGGCGGGACGGGCCATCGACGGCGCCCGCCGTAACCTGACGGCGGACCTGCCGCCCGAGGCGGAGTCGCTGCGCGCCGAGCTCCGCGCGGTCGTCGACGGCGTGGCCACCGCTGGCGCGGACGACCCGTCGGGGCTGGCGCAGCGCGCCGCGCTGGCCGAGGCCGGCCTGATCATGTCGCACTGGCCGCCGCCCTGGGGCCGGGGCGCCTCGCCGCTCGAGCAGCTCGTGATCGACGAGGAGATGGAGGCGGCCGGTCTGCCGCGCCCGCACCTGGCGGTCGGGGCCTGGGCCCTGCCGACGATCATCGCCCACGGCACGGAGGCCCAGCAGGAGCGGTGGGTGCGGCCGACGCTGCTCGGCCACCTGAGCTGGTGCCAGCTCTTCAGCGAGCCGGGCGCAGGCTCCGACCTCGCGGCGCTCAGCACCCGCGCCGAGCGGGTCGAGGGCGGGTACGTGCTGAACGGGCAGAAGGTCTGGACGTCGCTCGCCCAGAGCGCCGACTTC
>DATDIE010000418.1:0-3362 GCA_036521235.1 Acidimicrobiales bacterium
CAACGACCCGACGCCGGTGGCACCGGTCGGCGGCAACAGCGGCACGACCCTCGGCCAGCAGCGCCTCAACGCTTTCAAGCAGGCGACCAGCATCTGGGGGACGATGATCGACAGCAACGTCACCATCGTGATCGCCGCCGACTTCGCCGCTCTCCAGTGCGACACCAACAGCATCACGCTCGGCCAGGCCAGCACGGCCAAGCTCGAGATCAACACCCCGGGAGCTCCGCCCAACATCTACGTCCACGAGGCGCTGGCCGACCGGCTGGCAGGCTATGACCTGAACCCGGGGCTGCCGGACATCAAGGCCGAGTTCAACGGCGCGCTCCTGCAATGCAGCCAGGGGATGCAAGACTGGTACTACGGCTTCGACGGCAAGCCGAGCGCGAACGACGACGACCTGCTCTCGGTGCTGCTGCACGAGTTCGGCCACGGGCTGGGGTTCTCCGCCCAGGTCGACGACTACACGGGCGAATATCTCGGCGGCTCCCCCGACGTCTTCACCGCCCACCTCTACGACAATCAGGCCAACATGCTCTGGACGGACATGACGGACGCCCAGCGCGCCGCCTCCCTCCAGAACGTTCGCCACCTGGTCTGGCAAGGGAGCAACGTCGCGGCGATGGCCCAGATGGTCCTCGCCAAGGGGCCGCCGCGCATCACCCCCTCCCCGAGCGTCGGCGGCTTTCTGGGGGCGCTCTCCGAGGCGACCTTCGGCGCGTTGCTCTCGGCGGGCAGCGTGCATGGGTCCGTGGTGGTGGGCGATCCAAACGGGATCTGCAACGGCGACACCCCCTCCTACCCGGGGAAGGTCGTTCTGTTTCAAGGCGGCATCTGCGAGGCGGTGGGCCTGGCGAACGTCGCCGAGTCGACCGGTGCGTTGGCGGTGCTGATCTCGGATCCGGCCGGCGTGGCGCCGCCCTCGAGCATCGAGGTCCCGCCGACCGACGCGGCGACGTTTCCGGTTCAGATCCCGACGATCGGCGTGACCGACGACGACGCCGCGCTGCTCGCCTCGGGCGAGAGCGTCACGCTCGACTCGATCAGCACCGAGCTGGTCGGCGCCGACGCGCAGGGGCGCATGTACATGTACGCCAGCAATCCGATCGTCGAGGGCTCGACCATCTCGCACTGGGATCCGCTGGCGCGTCCCAACCTCATGGAGGAGCCGAACGCCTCCTTCCTCATCAGCCACGACATCCGGATGGAGGCGGCGGCGTTGCGCGACATCGGGTGGGCGCCCCTCAGCAGCGGCGGGGCGAGCGGCACCGGGGGGACGAGCGGTGCCGCCGGGGGAAGCGGAGCCGGGGGGACGAGCGGTGCCGCCGGGGCGAGCGGGACCGGGGGGGCGAACGGCACCGGCGGGGCGAACGCCACCGGCGGGGCGAACGGCACCGGCGGGGCGAGCGCCAGCGGCGGGACGAACGGCGCCGGCGGGACGAAGAACGAAACCGGGGGGACGAGCGGCACCGGCAACGGTGGCTCGAGCGGAGGGTCGGGCGACGGCGGCGGGTGCAAGTGCGCCGTCGGCGAGACCCCGCACCCCGGCGCGACGCTCGTGTTGTTCGCTGGCCTCGGGCTCGTCACCGGACGTCGGCGCCGAGCCCGAACGCGCTAGGTTAGCCCCCCGGCACCTCCTCGGGGCATCGGCACGGCATGAGCACGGGACGACTGGAGGCTTTCAGCGACGGCGTCATCGCCATCCTGATCACCATCATGATCCTCGAGCTCAAGGTCCCCCACGGGGCCGACCTGGCCGCGCTGCGCCCGCTGCTGCCGGTGTTTCTCACCTACGTGCTGAGCTACGTCTTCCTCGGCATCTACTGGAACAACCACCATCACCTGCTGCACGCCACCAAGCGGGTCAACGGCCGGGTGCTGTGGGCCAACCTCCATTTGCTCTTCTGGCTCTCGCTGATCCCGTTCGTGACCGGCTGGATGGGCGAAAACGGATTCCGCCCGCTCCCCACCGCCATTTACGGCGTCGTGCTGCTGCTGGCCGCCATCGCCTACTTCATCCTGGTGCGCGCGATCCTGGCCGAGGAGGGCTCGTCGTCGGAGCTCGCCGCCGCGGTCGGCAACGACATGAAGGGACGGATCTCCCCGGTGCTCTACGCGATGGCCATCCCGCTCTCGTTCGTCAACTGCTGGGCTGCCCTGGGGATCTACGTCTTCGTCGCGCTCATGTGGCTGGTCCCCGACCGCCGGATCGAGTCGCGGTTGCGCGGGCGCTGACCGCCGCCCGCCGTCAAAAGAACGGTCACGACGGGCCCGGGCCGTAAGATCTTTCGAGGCCGAGGTCGGGCCCGGCGTGGCGGGATCACTGCCGCGCCCTGGATCGGCTCTTGCTCCACCCTTGCGCGGAAGGATCATGCGGCCACGATCGCTCGCGCTGGCAGCCGCTCTCGCTTTGGGCGGGCTCTCCTGCGCCGAGGGGAAGATGCTCCCCGCGGCGTCGGCCCACGTCATCCCCGGCGCCCCCGAGACGGCCACCGCGGAGCTCGAGGGAGTACGGGTGTCAGCCGATGGCGACGACTGGGCGGCGTCGCCGGCCGACCTGTCGGAACGGCTCACGCCCGTGAAGGTGCGCATCCTCAACCACAGCGGCTCCCCCGTGCTCATCGCATATCGGCAGTTCACGCTGATCGGCGCGCACGGACGCGCCTACCACGCGATTCCGCCCGTCCCGCTCGAGCATGCGGAGGGATCTGGCGCGGTCGCAGCGATCGAGCCGGTCTACGCGGCGTCGAACTTCTACGTCGCGCCTCGCTTCCACGACGTCTATCCCACGCTGGCCGCCTGGACCCAGCCGCTCGACCGCCAGGGCGATCCCTCCGCCGAGCGATACCAGCTGTGGGGCCACGATCTGCCGACGCGCGCGATCCGCCGCATGGCGCTCCCCGAGGGGGTGCTGGCCGACGGAGGCGAGATCTCGGGCTTTCTCTACTTCGAGAACGCGACCCGTCGCGAGCGACGCCTCACCTTGCGCGCCGACCTCGACGGCCCGCAGGACGGCGAGCGCGTCGCGAAGATCGAGCTCCCCTTCCAGGTTCAATGACCGCCGGACGCACCTGGGCGGCCGTGGTGCTCGCCGCAGTGATCTGTCTGTCGGGTGGCCCGACGCGGGCGGACCCCGGGCGCGTCCCCGCTCTGCCGGCGAAGCGCTGGTCCCCGACCCGGCGCACCCTGCTCGCGCCGACGCCGACTGCGACCGCCACCCACGCGCCCGCCGACCCGGCACCGCCGGCCTTCACCGACGCGGACTTCAACGCCTGCCACAAGCTGCCGCCCGGCAAGGCCGTCGTGCCCGTGCCCCTGAAGGCCGACACCGACGTCGACCACCTGGTCGTCTGGCTGTCGTC
>DATDIE010000419.1:0-7809 GCA_036521235.1 Acidimicrobiales bacterium
CGACGTCATCGCGACGACGAACCTGAACGGCGACTATCTGTCCGACGCGCTGGCGGCTCAGGTCGGCGGCATCGGCATCGCGCCGGGGGCCAACATCAATTACGTGAGCGGCCACGGGATCTTCGAGGCGACGCACGGCACCGCGCCGAAGTACGCCGGCCAGGACAAGGTCAATCCCGGCTCGGTGCTGCTCTCGGGCGTGTTGATGTTCGAGCACATCGGGTGGAACAACGCCGCCGCCGACATCGTGCACGCGCTCGAGGCCACGATCGCCGACAAGGTGGTCACTTACGACTTCGCCCGGTTGATGGACGGCGCCACCGAGGTCAAGACCTCGGAGTTCGCGTCGGCGATCGTCGACCGCCTGTAACCGACCGCGGTGCGGCCTCGTCGGACGGCGCCGTTCCAAACCCTCCCGCCCCTCTCACTCCCCGAACTGGCACGAAAGGAACGACCCCCCATGGCATCGAAATCTCCCGTCCACGTCACGGTCACCGGCGCCGCCGGACAGATCGGCTACTCCCTGTTGTTCCGTATCGCCTCGGGCCAGCTCCTCGGTGACGACCAGCCCATCGTGTTGCACCTGCTCGAGATAGAGCCGGCGATGAAGGCGCTCGAGGGCGTCGCCATGGAGATCGACGACGGCGCCCACCCGTTGGTGCACGAGATCGTGCTCACGTCCGACCTGAAGGCCGCTTTCGACGGCACGTCGTGGGCCCTGCTCGTCGGCTCGGTGCCCCGCAAGGCCGGCATGGAGCGCGGCGATCTGCTCAACGTCAACGGCGGGATCTTCAAGCCGCAGGGCCAGGCCATCGCAGCGCACGCGGCGTCCGACGTGCGCATCCTCGTCGTCGGCAACCCCTGCAACACGAACTGCCTGATCGCCCGGTCCAACGCGCCCGAGATCCCGGCCGAGCGCTGGTTCGCCATGACCCGCCTCGACGAGAACCGCGCCAAGGCGCAGCTGGCCCGCAAGGCGGGCGTGCCCGTGCGCGACGTCACGAACTTGGCGATCTGGGGCAACCACTCGGCCACGCAGTACCCGGACTTCGAGAACGCGCTGATCGGCGGCAAGCCCGCCAGCGAGGTCATCACCGACGCGGACTGGCTCCGCGGCGACTTCATCACCACGGTCCAAAAGCGCGGTGCGGCGATCATCGACGCCCGGGGCTCGTCGTCGGCGGCGTCGGCGGCGAACGCGGCGATCGACACCGTCGTGAGCCTGCGCACCGCCACGCCTGACGGCGACTGCACGTCGGTGGCCGTCCCGAGCACGGGCCAGTACGGCGTGCCCGAAGGCCTGCAATTCGGCTTTCCCGTGCGCTCCGACGGCAAGGGCGGCTGGTCGGTGGTCGACGGCTTCGCCCACGACGACTTCGCCAAGGAGCGCATCAAGGTCACGACCGACGAGCTCTTGGCCGAGCGCAACGACGTCAAGGAGCTGGGCCTGATCGGCTGACGGCCGAGTGCCCTCCTCGTCATGGGCCGTTCCCGGTCGGGAAACGAGGGCGAAACACAACTCTGACACCGTGGGTGCTGTGCTGGCGAGGATCCGGATCTGGCTGCCCGACGCGCCGGGCGCCCTGGCCGGCGTGGCGGCGGAGATCGGCGCGGTGCGCGGCAACGTCGTCGGGCTCGAGGTGCTCGAGCGTGAGGCCGGGGTCGCCGTGGACGAGCTCGTCATCGAGCTCCCCGACGACGCCGGCGCGATCGACGCCCTGTGCCGGGGCGTGCGCAACGTGCCTGGGGCCGGCATCGAGGAGGTGACCGAGCTCCGGGGGGCGGGGTCGTCGCGGCCCGGTGACGCGCCCGACCGTGAGGAGGGCGTCCTGGAGGCGGCGACCGCCATCCTGGCCGGGTCGACGCCCGAGGTGGCCCTCGAGGCGCTCACTGCGAGCCTCGTCGCACTGTTCGGCCTCTCGTGGCTCGCCGTTATGGAGGACGCGGTCGGGCAGTTCGTCCGGTCGTACGGCGACCCGCCCACGGCCGGGTGGGTCGTGGCGTTCGCCGCGGGGGCGCAGAGCGGCTCCCGCCCGGACTACGACACGACCGGCTCGGGCGTCTTCGTCGAGCCGGTGGCCGGCGCCGGACTGACCGTGTGCGCCGGGCGGCCGTCCGCCATCCGCAGGAGGGAGCGTCACGAGATCTCGATGCTCGTCACGGTCACGTCGCGTTACATGGGGGCGTTGACGGGGCGCGCCTAATCTCCGGGGATGCTCCGCATCGGGTTCGTCGGGACGGGATTGATCGCCTGGGCGCACGGTCTGGGGCTCAAGGCGATGATCGACGGCGGCGTCCTCGACGCCGGGATCGTCGCGGTCTTCGACCCGCACGAGCGCCGGGCGCAGGGCTTCGCCGACGCGATGGGCAGTCCGGCCGAGGTGGTCGCGAGCGCGGCGGAGGTGGCCGCGCGCTGCGATGCGGTGTGGGTCTGCACGCCGACGGCGGCACACCGCGAGGCCGTGGACGCAGCGGTCGCCGCCGGGCGGGCCGTGTTCTGCGAGAAGCCCCTCGCCACCGACCTTGACTCCTCCGCCGCCCTCGTCGCGGCCGTGGACGACGCCGGCGTGCCCGCCCAGTGCGGGCTCGTGTTGCGCGCGGCGCCCGTGTCCCAGGCCCTCAAGGCGTTGATCGACTCAGGGACGCTCGGGCAGCCGATGGCCGTCGTGTTCCGGGACGATCAGTTCTTCCCGATCAAGGGGCACTACGCCTCGCAGTGGCGAGCCGACGTCACACAGGCGGGCGGAGGGTGCCTGATCGAGCACTCGATCCACGACGTCGACATCCTTCGCTTCTGTTTCGGCGAGGTCGACTCGGTCTCGGCGCGGACGAGCAATTTCGCCGGGCACGCGGGAATCGAGGATGTCGCGGCAGTCACGTTGTCATTCGCGTCGGGGTTGGAGGCGCAGCTGACCAGCGTCTGGCACGACATCCTCACCCGAGGCTCGACCCGGCGGATCGAGGTGTTCTGCCGCGACGGCATGGTGCGGCTGGGCAACGAGTACCTCGGCCCGCTCCGGATCGAGACCAGCGAGGGCACGGAGTCGCGCGACTGTCCCTCCCCCGAGTGGGTCGAGGCGCTGCCCTTCCCCGAAGAGCTGGGACTCGCGGTCCGCGCCTACGTGGAACCGGACCGTGCCTTCGCCGAGGCCGTGATGACGGGCCGTTCGCCCGAGCCCGGGCTGGCGGAGGCGCTCGTCGCCCACCGCCTGGTCGACGCCGCCTACCGCTCGGCCGACCAGGGCGGAGTTCCGATCGATCCGAGGCCGTAAAGGGACGCGCCCGCGAAAAGGTGCACCCGGCGAGCTCTCCGCCGGACGCGTCCGATGGCCTCTTCGGCTCACCACGTCGTGTCAACCCACAACGGGTTCGACGCAAGGATGAATTCGAGGGCCGGCCTCCTCATCCACAGGTAGGAGATCCGCCGCGAAAACCGAGGCTGACCAGGGGCGACACCGCTCCGTCGGTGCCACAATGGTGCTGGACGCTCGGGTTACCATCGCCGCAAGCGGCGTCCGCATCGCGCCCGGCGGTCGTTCCTCTCGCAGGCGATCCGCGATCCGAAGAGTTCACAGAGCCCGAACAAGGAGACCGACGAGCGTGCCGCATCCGCTCCGTGTGTTCAAGACCCAGCCCTTGGCCGCCAAGGTCCCGGAGGTCACCGCGCTGTTCTGGGTGGTCAAGATCGCCACCACCGCCGCCGGCGAGGCGATCTCCGACTGGATCGGGCTGAAGCAGAACGTCCGGTGGGGCTTCTGGCTCGATGTCCTCATGTTCTGCATCGCGCTCTACATCCAGTTCCGCGTGAAGCGCTACTACGCGTGGGCGTACTGGTTCCTCGCCCTGGCCATCGCCACCGCCGGCACCGGTGTGTCCGACACCATGCACCTCGTCTTCAACTTGCCGTACGGCGTCACCACGGCCTTCTGGCTCGTCGTGCTCGGGGGCGTCTTCTACCTGTGGAATCGCAGCGAGCACACGCTCGACATCCACTCCATCACGACCAACCGCCGCGAGAAGTACTACTGGGCGACGGTGTTCGCCACCTTCTCGCTGGGCACGGCGGCGGGCGACTTCACCGCCAGCACGCTTGGTCTGGGCTACCTGGCCTCGGCCCTCATGTTCTGCGGCATCATCTGCATCCCCTGGTTCGGTTGGAAGTTCCTGCGCTTCAACGCGATCTTCGCCTTCTGGTTCGCCTACGTCATCACCCGGCCGATCGGCGCGTCCTTCGCCGACTATTTCAGCAAGTCCAAGAATCTCAGCGGCATTGCCTTCGGGGACTGGCAGACGGCCGCCGTGTTCACCGCCGCGGTCGTCCTGCTCGTGGCCTACACGGCGAAGGCCCGCTACGACATCCAGCCCGAGATCCAGCCCGCCGACGACGCCACCGCAGCCTGACCCCGCCGCTCCGGCCTCTTCGCCGGCTTCGCCGCAACCCGCCTCTCCGCCAGACCTCGGCCCCGGGGAATCTCGTCTGCGCCTATGGCGCTCACCTCAGAATTCGGCTGATTTCCTTTACGAATTTCTCAAGATCCGCGCTTTCTTTAGGAGTTTGTGCAGATCTGGGTCCACAAATTGAGGGCACCGCGAACACCGTCCCGATGCAGTGCGGGCGGCGCTCCATATACGGCCGCGGATTTTTCGCGGACTCTTTTTTGGCGCTCCGCCTGCGACCGGGCCTCGGCCCGTAGGGTGCGCCAATGGACATCCCCGCCCTCCTCCTCGAGTACTACGGCCGGATCCCGCCCCTCGCCGAGGGGGCAGTCGACGGCTTGAGCGCAGAGCAGCTCGCCACCGCCCCGGCGCCGTGGACCAACACCATCGGCTGGCTCGTTTGGCACCTCACGCGCGTCGAGGACCATCACACGGCCGAGCTCATGAAGACCGACCAGGTCTGGACGACCGGTGACTGGGCGCAGCGCTGCGGCCTCGAGGCCGACCCCAACGACACGGGGTACGGACACAAGCCCGACCAGGTCATGTCGGTGCGGCCGGAGGGACCCGGGGTACTCCTGGACTACCTCGATGTCGTGCACGCGCGCACGTGCATCATGCTCGAGACCCTCACGCCCGAAGACCTCGACCGGGTCGTCGACCGTCGCTGGGACCCACCCGTCACGATGGGGGTCCGCCTCGTCAGCATCGCCGACGACTGCCTGCAGCACGTCGGCCAGGCGGCCTACCTACGCGGCCTCTTGCGTTACTGAGTATGTCCGCCTACGAGCGGACCGGCGGCCGAGGCCATCGGACGTATTCGGAGTAACGGTAGATCGTCGTGTAGCCGAGCCTGCGGTAGACGGGCTCGCCCATCGGTGAGGCCTGCAGTGTGCACGACGACGCGCCGCGCTCGAAGGCCAGGTTCGTCGCGGCGATCGTGACCAGGGCGCCCAGCCCGCTCGTCCGGGCGCCGGGCACGGTGCCCACCCACTGCAGGCTCGCCACGCCGTCACTCTCGTACGCCATGGCGGTGGCGATGGCGGCGCCGTCCCGCCGGGCAACGACGACGTGGGCCGCGGGGTCCTCGACGACGGCCGCAGCCCGGTCGAACAGCTCGGGCAGCACCTCGGCGGGCATGCCGTACGTCGCGTACGCCTCGGCGTTCACGTTGACGAAGTCCGCCACGCCACCTTCGTCATCGACCCACTCCAGCTCGACCCCGTCGACGCCGCGGTGGTCGGGGAGTGGGGCGACCACCAGCATCTGCGGCACGGGCTCCCCGAAGGTCTCCAGGCCGGCCGCAATGCACGCGGCGCGCAGGTCGTCGTCCTGGCCCGTGTCGCGCGTCTTCACGGCGAAACCTCGGGCGAACCTCCCGAAGAACGACTCGGCGTGGGCGATCAACTCGGATCCCTCGACGCGGTCCTCGATGCGGAATGCCTCGTTGGCGACGACGGGGAGCCAGGAGCCACCCGCACAGAGCGCGCAGCCGTCGCGTTCCTCGAGTGCGCCGTTGGTGCTCCACCTGGTCATGGCCCGGTTGAACGCGATGAGGTTGGCCTGGCCGAGGGCAGCCTCGGCGGACGGGGGCACCATCGCTGCATGATGCCCCGTCCCGCCGGGTCAGCGCAGGGCGAAGACCGGGTGACGAGGCGCCTCGGTCTCCCACTCGGAGTCGCTCGAGTCCGGGTTCACGCCGTCGAAGAACATGCCGACCTCGAACTTCCAGCGCTGCAGGTAGGAGCGCAGGATGGGCAGGCTCTCGTCGACCGGGACCTCGGTCGCGGTCATCAGCTGGCGGCGCCGTCCGAGGATCAGCACGAGATGCCCGTCGGCGTGGCGGACGTTGCGGACCCACTGGGTCTCGCCCCGCGGGGCGACAAGGTACTGCCGCCCCTCGTAGGTGAGCAGATTGACCGGCGTACGGAACAACTTGCCCGACGTGCGGCCCCGGTGCTCGAGGACCCGGGAGCCCATGACGCTGATCCCGAGCCGGGTGAACCCGGCGATCGTCGGGTTCAAGATATGGCGGGTGAACCAGTCGGGCCGCTTGTAGTGGCTGGCAGCGGGCGTGGTGGCGAGGGTGGGGATGGTGTCCATCGGGACCTCCTGGGCGATGCGGGCAACGGATGTCATGAACAGTGATGCTAAAGGAGAACAGTGTTCATGTCAAGTACTTGTGTTCTCGTATCGGAACAGTCAAACTGAGGGCCATGCCACAGCCACCACGCACCGGCGGCGCCGCCCGAACCGCCCGTTCGGCCCGGGAGCGGGTGCGCGAGGAGATGACGGCCGAGATCCTGGCCGTCGCCCGCGAGCACTTGGCCAAGGAGGGCGCCGCCGCCTTGTCCCTGCGCTCAGTGGCCCGGGACCTCGAGCTGGCGCCGTCGGCGCTGTACCGCTATTTCGACGGTCGCGACGCTCTGCTGAGCGCGCTGATCATGACGGCGTACGAGTCACTGGCGACCGAGGCCGAACGCGCCGCCGACCGCGCCGAGCGCAGCGGAGGCGACGACGCCGAACGCTGGCTCGCCGCCCCGCGCGCCATGCGGCGTTGGGCCCTGGAACACCCGCACGAGTGGGGGCTCATCTTCGGCACACCAGTGCCCGGCTATGAAGCGCCCCGGGACACGGTCGAGCCCTACACCCGCGTCGCCACGGCCCTGGTACGCCCTCTGGTCGATGCCAAGGCGGCCGGCCGCCTCCGCTCCAACGGCGCGGAGCGCCCCGTCGACGCTCAGCTACAAGAGGCGGTGGCGCCGGTCGCCCAGGGACTCTTCACCGACATGCCAGTCGACAAGGTGGTGCAGGTCGTCCAGGCCTGGTCGACGGTCGTCGGTGTCATCAGCCTCGAGGTCTTCGGACACTGGCGCGACACCATCCTCGACCCCGAGGCGTTCTTTGACGCCACGATCCGAGACATCGCCCAGGCCATCGGTCTCGCCTGAGCGGCAGGCGCACGCCGCCGGCGACGCCGGCGCCGGTGAGTCAGCGCATTCGCGCCCGCAGCGCTTCGGCCTTGTCGCGCAGTGGTGCCAGACGGTGCTCGGGCACCGAGTCGGACAACGCCTCGATCACTTCGACGAGGAGGTCGGCGAGATCGCGTAGTTCGGCGCTCGCCTCCTGCAGCTTGATCTGCGAGAAGGGGAGCGCGACGTTGATTCGCTGCGAGGGTGCATTGACCGTTCGCGCCTTGGTCGTTTCAGCCACGTCCGGCACCACGGCCACGGTCGGCTTGGCCGTCGTAGGGCGGCGTCCCGAGGCTTCAGGCACGGCGAGGCTCGGCCCGGTTGCGGAGGGCTACCCCAGGCCGAGGACGGGCAGCTTCAGCTGGATCCCGGCGCTGGAGAGGAACGCGATCTTGTGCTC
>DATDIE010000420.1:0-9505 GCA_036521235.1 Acidimicrobiales bacterium
ACCCCCGTGGGGCGCGTGACGTCTCTGTGCACCTCGGGTCGGGTGGCTCACGGCCTGCTCCCGGGGGGACGAGGAGGGGCGGGAAGGTTGGGGGGCTGCGCCCGGAGGGGCCGGGCGCGCCCAATGTACGGGACGGTGCCGCGGCGCGCACCGCCGTTGACGTTTCTTTAACGACGCGTCAGCGCAGGTGCTCGGCGAAGGCCTTGCTCCACGGGCGGGCCAGGGCCCGGAGCTCGGCGCAGCGGTCGTCGCCGAGCGCCGCGTAGGGGGCGGTGGCGAGCGCGTCGGTGCCGTCCTCGATCTGCTGGCGCCGCCGTGTGCCCGTGGCGGTGAAGCGGAGCTCGTCGCCCTGCTCGAGCCAACCCTTTTGTCGGAGGGCGCCCTCCGCCTGGCGCCAGTCCGGCTCGCTCCACGCCCGGGTGGAGAGGAGGATCTGGGGCGGGACGTCGCCGGCGGCGGCGTGGGTCACGAGCGACTCGAGCCCCGACAGCCCGTGCACGACCAGCTGGGCGATATGCCCGTCGCCGCGGAACTCGCGCAGGATCGACTGGGCGTGCCACAGGACGAGGTGCGGTTCCTGCGGCCATGCGAGCTCCGCGTGCGCGGCGGCCAGCGGGCGGCCCTCGGTGTGCGCCGACGCCTCGGTCGCCGCGCTGCGGGCGAGCTCGGCGGCGCGCGCCATGTCGGCGGAGCCGACGACCTCGTCGCCCAGGATGCGCCGGAAGGCGGCGTCGACCGCGGCGAAGCGGGCGGCGACGAGCTGCGCGGGCGACGCCACGTCCCACGCGGCGGGGATGGCGTGGCGCACCAGCTCGGGGTTGAAGTTGAAGAACGTGGCGATCACGACGTCCGCGCCGACGGCGCCCATCGGCGCGGCGCGCGAGGCGAAGTACCCCGTTCGACCAGTGATCCCGAGGCGGTCGTACGCCTCGGCCGCCTCGGGGACGAAGTAGATCATCCCGTGCAGCGGCTCGAGCGTCCGCCACGTCTTGCGCGCCAGGAGCGCGTCGTCGTGGGTGTGGCTGTCGGTCTCGGTCACAGGGTCTCCTCGCGCCGGAGTTGCCCGGCGAGTTGCTCGGTGGCGGCGACGATGGGCCGCCGGCTGGCGTCGTCGCGCACGACGAGGTCCCGGCCCTCGCGCTCGTCCGTGGCCACGCCGACCTCGGCGCAGATCAGCAGGCCGGCCAGGTAGTCCCAGCCGTAGAGCGTGCTCCGCCCCACCGTCAGGTAGGCGTCGAGCACGCCCTCGGCCACGGCGCAGCACTCCAGCGACGCCGCGCCCAGCGCCCGGAACTGCGCCCAGCCCGGGTGGCGGCCCGGGAAGCCGGAGATGCCGACGATGGCGTTTTGGAGGTCGGTGCAGCCCGAGGGGCTGATGGCGCGGCCGTCGCGCTCGGCGCCCCCGCCCCGGACGGCGGCGTAACGGGTCCCGATCGCCTGGTTCACCACGAGCCCGACGCGCGGGCCCTCGTCGTCGAGCACGCAGATGCTCGTCGAATAGAACGGCACCCCCCGGTGCGCGTTCGTCGACCCGTCGATCGGGTCGATGACGGCGAGCAGCCCCGAGGGCCCGTCCCCCGAGAGCCCCGACTCCTCCGACCGCACGGCGAGGCCCGCCCCGTGCAGGATCGGCAGCGCGGCGTCGTCGGCCGCCACGTCGAGGCGGTACTGCCCCGGGCGCGTGCCCGACGGCCCCCAGTCCTCCAGGTCCTCGAGTGCGGCGCGCACCGCCACGACCGCCTCGTCGAGCACTTCGAGCAGGCGGGCGTCGTCCACCCGCTCACCATAGAGGGAGGTACGCCGATCGGCCCTCCTCCCGGGCGGCCGATCCGCTCCCATTAGGCTCCTCACGCTGTGGCTGCCATCGACGTCGCCGGCTACGTGGCCGACCTGAAGGACCATTCCGTCGACCACGGGTTCCACGTGCACGACGAGCGGCACTTCGTCGAGACGTACTCGTTGCGCCAGGTCTGGGAGGTGGACCTGCACCCCGAAGAGGGGTGCGGCGGGCCGCTCGACCTGCATCTCGCACTCGACGTCGACCCCCGGGTGCTCCTCTCCTTCGAGGACGCCGTCGTCCTCCTGGCCGACGACGAGGAGCCGCCGGACGAGTTCCACTTCCCCCTGACGTTCACGTGGGCGCTCCCGCCGCTCCCGAGCGGCCCCGACCTCCTGCGCCTCGCCATCGACCTCGCCGGCGTCGGGGGGATCGAGCTTCCGCTCGAGGTCTCCGCCATCGACTCGTTCGCCAACGCCACCGACGGCTCCGAGCGGCGTCTCAGCATCGTGGCCCGCCACCCCGTGTCGCTGGCCCGCGTGTTGAGCGGCGAGGAGCTGCTGTGCGACGTCTTCGACCGCGCCCTCGCGGTGAGCCGCTTCCTGCTCGAATCGGCGGAAGGCTGGCTGGCCTGACGTGAGGCTGGCCCGCCGGCCGCGCGTCTGGGGCGTGGCCGTGCTCGTCGTGCTCGTCCCGTTCGCGCTCGCCGCGTGCTCGTCGTCGAGCGGGCAGTCGCTGGCCCAGCAGGCGTGCGTCGACGTCCACCGCTCGGTGCACGACTGGGACGCCTCGCACGCCGGCAACGTGTCCGCGTCGGCGTCGGCGAGCCTGCAGATGAAGGCGGAGCAGCAGCTGCGGCTGGCCCTGCCGCTGGCCGCGGCGGCCAACTCCGACGACGGGTCGTGGAACTCGCTGATGACGACGATCTCGGAGATCGGCACCGTCGACGAGGGCCATCTCGTCCCCGCGCTCCAGGCCCAGTGCGTCGTCGCCGACTCGAACCAGAACACCAACCCGCAGGGCCCGGGGAACACGGGCGGGACCGGCCGCGGCGGTGCCGGGAGTGGTGCTGGTGGTGGTGGCGGTGCCGGTGGTCGGGGTGGCGGCGCCCCGCCGACGGGGAACGTCAACCCGAAGGGTTGAGCGGGCCGGGGCTAGCCCCCGCCGGTCGCGGCGGCCTGCGCCCGGCCGGCCGCCACGACGGTCGGCATGATCTTCGGCGCCAGGTACGCGCCACCCTGGATCGTGTAGTGGACGCCGTCGACCCGCCGGATGTTCACCCCGTGGAGGTTCGCCGTGTAGTGGCCGCCCGGGCACGTCGCCGCGTCGAGGTCGACGACCGAGTCGGTCAGCGGGTGCTCGGCCGCCACCTCGCGCACGAGCTGGTTGAACACCGCGAGCCGCTGCGCGTTGTCCTCGGGCCACGGCGCGCCGTCGGGCTGTTCGCCCTCGTTCGTGCACGGCGCGGTGAGGAACACCATCCGCGCCCCCGTCGCGGTCACGAGCTCGGACGCCTGGTTCAGCTGCGCCTTCACGTACGCCGCGAACGTGGGGTTCAAGATGTTCGTCCACTGCCCCTGGTAGAGGCGGTTCACCACTTCCCAGCGCCCCGCCAGCAGCATCACGACGTTCGGCTTCGTCTCCGCCATGGCGGCGAGCCACTCGTACGGCCAGGGCTGGTCGACCTCGGCCTCGGTCGGCACGTAGGGCGACCCGTCGCACGCCGACGGCGTGTTGTCGTCGCTCCCGAGCACCTGGACCTCCGGCCCGTTGACGACGCCGCAGCCGAGGATCCCCTTGTCGGAGAGGACGTAGCCGTACTTGTCCTGTTCGGACGGGAGCCCTAGGCCGAGCCCCAGGGTCAGCGCCACCGAGTCCCCGAAGAGCAGCACCCGGACCGGCTGCGCGCCCACGGGCGCGGGCGGCGCCCCCGGCTGCGTCGTCGTGGTCGTGGCGATGATGCCGGTGGTCGGGATGCCCGCCACCGCCGCCGTCGTCGTGGTCGCCGCCACGAGGGCGACCAGCACCGCGCCCACGCCGATGGGCACGACGAGCCAGGCCCGCCACTGGCTGATGAAGGTGCCCATGCGGATCGGGCGCTCGATCAGGTGGAACGACACGACCGAGACGCCGAACGTCACGGCCACCCGCACCACGAACAGCTCCCAGCCGACCAGGCCCGTCCGCTCGTGGTCCAGCCACACGAAGATCGGCCAGTGCCAGATGTACAGCCCGTACGAGATGCGGCCGACGTAGCGGATCGGCGTCAGCGACAGGACGCGCGGCACGATGCTGCGCGGCGCCGCCACCACGGCGAGGATGACCGCGCCGACCGACAGCCCGATGAGGAAGAACCCGCCCGAGTACGGGAACGCCGACGTCTCCGTGGTGGCGATCCAGGTGACGACCGCGCCGAGGGCGCCGGCGATCCCGAGGGCGCCGCACGTGGCGAGCCCGGCGTTCGAGGTGGGCCGCCACAGCTCGCCCTTGTCGAGCCGGCCCTGCTCGTGGCCCCGCTGCGCCATGAGCACGAGGGCGACGGCCAGCGCGCACCCGATGAACAGGCACTGCGACCGGGTGTCGGTGCCCAGGTAGGCCCGGTTCGTGTTGAGCCCGTGGTCGTAGACGGCGTGCATCCAGACGGCCGAGGCGAGCGCCGCCGCCACGCACAGCCCGAGCAGGACCCGCAGGCTCCGCGTGAAGTACATGACGCCGAGGACCACGAGCGGCCAGATCAGGTAGAACTGCTCCTCGACCGCCAGCGACCACGTGTGCAGGAGCGGCGACGTCATGGCCGTCTCGTTGAAGTAGCTCGAGTTGACCAGGATGAAGTGCCAGTTGCTCACGTAGAGCAGCGTGGAGAGGGCGTCGAGGCGGAGCGCGCCGTACGTCCCCTTCTCCACGATGACCGACGCGAAGAACGCGACGAACAGCAGCATCAACAGGAGCGCCGGCAGCAGGCGGCGCGCCCGGCGGGCCCAGAACGCGCCGAGCCTGATCGACAGCGTCTGACGCCACTCGCCGATGAGCAGCGACGTGATGAGGAACCCGGAGAGGACGAAGAACGCGTCCACCCCCATGAACCCGCCGGCCATGTGCGGCACGCCGCCGTGGAACAGCATCACGGCGACCACCGCGAAGGCGCGGATGCCGTCGAGCCCCGGAAGGTACGACAGACGAGTGTGCGAGATCGCGCTCTCGTCGTCCTGCATGCGTACCTACCCTCCCGGTCCTGAACGTGGGCTCCGCCGTCCGGGTGCCCGAGGATTGGCCATTGTCGCAGAATCGGGAGGGGTTCCCCTGGCGCCACACCCGCCGAGCGGCTGGCTACCCTGAGTCCCCCTGAGCCCGACCCGACCCCTGGCCGCCCCCCTGCCCCGTCGGAGCCCGTCGGTGCGACGACGACGCTTTTTCGCGTTCGTCCTGGTTGTTGCGGTTGTGGGTGTCGTCGCCGGCGTGGCGTTCACCCACTTCGACAACGGGCCGGCCTTGAGCCCCTTGCGCGCGCGGATCGTGTCGATCGCCCAGGCCCAGGTGGGGTACGCCACCGACCCGTCCAACACGTACTGCAACAAGTTCAGTGCGTACTGGGACGCGGGCGCCGACGACTGCGGGAACGACAACCTCGACGAGGAGTGGTGCGCCGACTTCGCCGCCTGGGTCTGGAAGCAGGCCGGCGCGGTCGTGGCGTACCAGCTGGCGCCGGGGTACCTCAACAGCGACTCGGCCAGCTTCTACGTCTGGGGCACGGACCACGGCACGTGGCACCCGGTCGGCTCGGGCTACGTCCCCCGACCCGGTGACGTCGCCGTGTCCGGCCTCGACACCGCGGCGGTGACCGCCGTGCACGTCGCGCTCGTCGCCGATGGTTCGGGTGACGACCGGGCGCCCGACGTCGTCAACGGCGACGGGGACCGCACCGGCTACAGCGTCGTCGAGGTGGGCGACCGCCAGGCCGACGCCGACGTGAAGGGGAAGGGCGCGCCGCTCTCGGGCTACGTGTCGCCGTCGTCGCCGTCCACGCCGTCCGCCGCCTCGTCCTGACGGACGGCGGTCGTGGTCGCGCCCGCCTCGGCGGCGGCGTAGGCCGCCTCCTCGGCCTGGTTGGCCGCCATGGCGGTCACGACCGCCTCGAACACCTTGGCCGTGTCCTGCTCGATGTGGCGCCGGGCCAGGAACAGGCACCCGGCCCCGACGAACGCGATCGGCATCACGATCAGGAACGCGGTCCGGTAGTCGTTGTCGAACTGCGCCGCCACCGCGGCGGTCACGAGGGGCGCCGCCGCCGAGCCGAAGACGACCGAGGCCAGGTTGAAGGCGGCGAAGCCGGCGCCGCGCACCTGCGCCGGCGACACGTCCGACAGGCCGGCCCGCAGCGCGGGCACCGACGCCGTCGCCGCCAGCAGGCCGATCAGCTGGAACAGGTAGATCAGCCCGTGCGGGATGCGGGCGAACGACAGCACGATGAACGTCGCGCTGATCAGCATGCACACGGCCGGGATGACGACGCGCGCCCCGAGCACGCGGTTGACCCAGCGGTCGGCGATGCGCCCACCCCAGATCGTGCCGGGGATCCCGCCGGCGACGAGCAGGAGGCCGAAGAGCGTCGTCGCCTTCGTCTGCGTCAGTCCGAGCTGGTTCTGGTAGAAGCTCGGCATCCACGTCCCGACGGCGGTCACGACGAAGCCGACGGTCGACACGCCGACCAGCGCGTACCGCAACGTGGGGATGTTCAGGATCACCCGCATGTCGCGGTTGAGGCCCGAGACCATCTCCTTGGTGAAGACCTTGACGCCGTGGGGGAAGAGCGGCTCGAGCTTCTGGTCCGAGACCTCCATCTCGTCGCTGTGCGTCACGTGCGCCCGATCGGCCGTGCCGCGGCGCGGCTCGGGCAGGCGCCAGCACATCCACGCCACGACGAGCCCGGGGATGATCGAGACGAAGAACGCCACGCGCCAGCCCTGGCCGTCGAAGAGCGGGCCGAGCGCGCCGCCGATCACGAGGCCGACGCCGAGCCCGGCGTAGTTGAGGCACTGCTGGATCGAGAACGCCTTGCCGCGTTTCTCGATCCCGTAGAAGTCGGCGATGACGCTGCTGCCCGAGGGGTCCGTGATGGCCTGCCCGAAACCCAGCGTGCCGCGGATCAGCACGAGCAGCAGGAAGGCCGACGTCGGCACGAGGCCGCCCACGGCGCTGATGACCGACCAGGCGACGATCGTCACCGCCATCGCCTTGGTGCGGTTCCAGCGGTCGGCCAGATACCCCGAGGGCAGCGTGGCGATCCCGTTCACCAGGATGAACGCCGAGAACAGGATCGCGATGTCGACGTCGTTGACGTGGAAGGCGGCCTTCAGCTGGTTGCTGTCGCCGCGGACGATGTACTGGTCGAGGCCGTCGATGAACAGCGTGAAGCCGACGACCCACATGGGCCAGTCGGTGACGCGGACCGTGCGCGCCGCGCGTCGCGGCGTCGGCTCGCCCGTGTCTGCCGCCCCCGCCAGGCTCATGTCGTCGCTGTCCGCCTTCGCCTGCTCCGCCCCCGCCGGGTGGCTACGCCCCCGGCGTGTAGTCGGCGGGCAACCCGATGGACTTCATCTCGAGGAAGCTCGAGAGGCCCTCGGGCCCGAACTCGCGGCCCACGCCCGACTCCTTGTACCCGCCGAACGGCGTGGCGAAGTCGATCGGGGCGAACGTGTTGAGCATGTACGTGCCCGTGCGCACCCGCCGCGCCACGCCGAGCCCCCGGTCGTAGTCGTTGGTCCACACCGAGCCGCACAGCCCGTAGTTCGAGTCGTTGGCGATCTCGACCGCGCTCTCGTCGCCGTCGTAGGGGATGACGACGAGCACCGGGCCGAAGATCTCCTCCTGGGCGATCTTCATCTTGTTGTCGACGTCGGAGAAGACGGTCGGCTCGACGTACCAGCCCTTGGCGAAGTCGCCGCCGCTCGGGCGGCCGCCGCCGAGCGCGACGGTCGCGCCCTCCTCGCGCCCGCTCTCGAGATAGCCCTCGATCCGCGCCCGCTGCCGCTCCGCCACCACCGGCCCGACCTCGGTCGCCGGGTCCATCGGGTCGCCGACCTGCATGGCGGCCACGCCGGCCACCACCGCGTCGACGACCTCGGCGTAGCGGCTCCTCGGCGCCAGGATCCGCGTCTGCGCGATGCAGGCCTGCCCGTTGTTCATGATCGCGTTGGGCAGCAGCGTCGGGATGGTCGTCGCCAGGTCGGCGTCGTCCAAGATGATGGCCGCCGACTTCCCCCCGAGCTCGAGCGTGCAGCGCTTCAGGCGCTCCCCGCACAGCCCGCCGATCTTCTTCCCGCCGACGCCCGACCCCGTGAAGCTGATCTTGTCGACGCCCGGGTGCTTCACCAGGTGCTCGGACACCTCGCGCCCCGCCGGCACGACGGAGAGCACGCCCTTGGGCAGCCCCGCCTCCTCCAAGATCTCCGCCAGCCGGAACGCGTCCAACGGCGTCTCCGGCGCCGGCTTGTAGACCACCGTGCACCCCGCCGCCAGCGACGGCGCCAGCTTCGCCGCCGCGATGAACAGCGGCACGTTCCACGGGGCGATCGCCCCCACGACGCCCACCGGCTCCTTCGTCACGAGCACCTTGGGGTTCAACAACCCGTCGCGCACCTCGTCGAAGGCGAACGTCCCCGCCAGGTCGGCGTAGTAGTTGAAGATCATCGTCGGCGCCAGCACCTGCCCCAGATTCGAGAACGTGATCGGCGCGCCCATCTCCCTCGTGATGATCTCGGCCATGTCGCCCATCTCGGCCGTGATCTGCGCCGCCGCCTTGCGCAGGATCTCGCCCCGTTCGGCCGGCGCCATCCGCGGCCACGGCCCCCGGTCGAAGGCGGTCCTCGCCGCCGCCACGGCCTTGTCGATGTCGGCCTCGGTGCCCTCGGGCACACGGGCGATGACCTCTTCGCTCACCGGCGACACGATGCCGATCGTGCCGGTCCCCTCGGGCGCCACCCAGTCGCCGCCGATGTACAAGCGCTCGTAGTCCCGAATCGCCATGGCGTCCCTCCCAGGGGTCAGGGGGCCCGAGCCCCTGCCGCCGGCCCAACCCCGCGGCGCCACAAGGGTAGCGGCGCCCGTGCGGGACCCGACAGTCCGCTTCCCCGCCTACCCGTTGTCGATATGGGCGACGACGCCGCCGTCGTCCTCCACCCAGCCCTTTCCGGCGGCGTACGCGCACATGCCGGAAAAGCCCTCGTTCCACTCGTCGGTCGCGGCCGGCCCCGCCAGCGCTCGCAGCGCGACCGGGTCGACGACCACGTGCTCGTTGTCCTTCAGCCGCCCGAGTCCCGCCTGCCGCACGACCTCGGCCAGGTCGCCCTCGCCTTCGACGCCCACCGAGAAGCGCGTGAAGTCATCCGGGTCCTGCAGCAAAACCCTCGACTCGGACAGGTCGATCACGATCCGCATCGACTCAGCCCGCGTCCAGCCAGCGGGCGAAGTCGTCCTCGTCCTCCTGGATCGCCTTGGCCAGCGCGTCGAGCGCCGGCCCTCGCGTGCGCAGCTTGCTGTGGGCGTGGGCGCGGGCATCGAGCCCGAGCGCCGCCCGCGCCTTCTCGGTCGCCGTCGCCACGACGTCGTCCAACGGCACCAACTCGTCGAAGTACCCGCTGCTCAGCGCGTCGGCCGGCCCGAACGCATGCGAGAGGATCACCGCCTTGTCGACCGCTCCGGGCGTGAGCCGGAACCGGAGCATCTCGATCG
>DATDIE010000421.1:0-7533 GCA_036521235.1 Acidimicrobiales bacterium
CCGGCCTCACGGACCGAGCCACTTCCCTCATCCGGGTCATCCGTGGCCAGGCCGAAAGGTGGCAGTCAGTCCTACGAGGCGAAGGGACCGTCCCTTCCCTCAGAGGCCCACTCGGCGCCACCCCCAGGCCAGCCGGGATGCTTATGCAACCTCGGGACTGCCGCTCAGTGGTGGATCCACCGCGCGGAGTCCCTTACATGAGACCCGCCGCGGCGGCGGTGCGTCCCGGGTAGCTCAGTCCTCGTCCGAGGGACCCGCCGCGACCTTCTCTGCGTGGTGCTCGTCGTACTCGATGGGGTCGATGTGGAAGAGCTTGTTGTAGATGACGAACTTCACGATCCAGAGGATGGCGAAGGACATCAGGTTCGCCCCATTCACCAAGATCGTCGTGGCGCCGTGGCCAAGGCCGTGGCTACGGGCGAAGTCCCCGGCCAGCCACACGGCCAGGCTGGAGAACGCGAGCCCGATGAACGACAGCACCCAGAACGGCGCGACCTCGCGCCAGAAGTGGGACTTCCCGCCCTTGCCCCACACCCACTTGCGGTTGAGGTAGTACGACGGGATCGTGGCGAGGACGTTGGCCAAGATGTTGGCCGGCACCTCGGACATCACCCGCCACACGCCGAAGGTCATGAACAGCGTGACCTGCGAGACGATCGTCGAGATCACCGAGACGCCGGCGTACTTGATCAGCTTGACGCTCGAGGGGTGGGCGATCACCTGGCGCACCCGCACGGCGATCGGCTCGTCGGACGACCAGATGTGCTTGATCGGTGGGTGCCCCGGGTCCTGGGTCGAGGACGCTACGTGGGCGCCGGTCGAGCCCTTAGGCGGTGGCGGCACCCCACGAGAATAGCCGAGCCACCAATTTCGACCCTGTACGCGGGCTAGGCGCCCCCTGTGAAGAGCCGGTTGGCCCGCGCCACCTCACCGAACCAATGGGCGCTCGGCTTGGGCCTTCGCTCGAAGATGCCGGGCGCCACGGACACCAGCCCGAACTTGGGCCCGTACCCCAGGTGCCATTCGAAGTTGTCCAGCAGGCTCCACACGAAGTAGCCCCGCAGGTCGATGCCCTCGTCGAGGCATCGATGGGCGCTCTCGAGCGCCTCGGTCAGGAAGGCGATGCGGTCGGTGTCGTCGGCCGTGGCGATCCCGTTCTCGGTCACGACGACGGGCCGGCCGCTGACCGCGGCCGCCCGCCGCACGGTGTGCTCGACGGCCCGGGGCCAGCGCTCGTCGTCCATCTGGGTCACCGGCACGCGCGGGTCGTTCCCCACCAGGCCCTCGGGCCCGAAGTGCATGCGCGTGTAGCACTGCACGCCGACGAAGTCGTCGCCGTCGGTGGCGCGCAAAAAGACGTTCTCGAGCATCTCCTCGGCCGCGTCCCGCAGCGCCTCGCCACCCGGCTCGGCCACGATCTCGGCCATGGAGACCGTGAGACCCACGGGGAAGTCGCCCGGCCCGGCGCGCAGCTCGTCGACGGCCAGACGGTGGGCGCGCACCATGGCCTCGTTGACGGCGCCGTAGCGCGCGAAGTCCTCCTTGACCCCCGGCGGGTACTCCCCCTGGAAGTACCCCATGACCGACACGACGTTGGGCTCGTTGATGGTGCAGGCCCAGCCGACCAGGTCCCCCAGATACGCCGTGGCGCGGGCGACGTAGCGGGCGAAGCGGTCGGCCGCGTCGGGCGACTCCCAGCCCCCGCGCTGAGCGAGCCACTGCGGCGTCGTGAAGTGATGGAAGGTGACGACGGGGAGGATCCCGTGGCCGTGGCAGGCCGCACACATGCGCCGGTAGTGCTCGAGCGCCGCGGGCGAGAACTCACCCTCCGCCGGCTCGATCCGGCTCCACTCGAGCGAGAAGCGGTACGCGCCCAACCCCATGTCCGCCACGAGGTCGATGTCCTCTCGCCAGCGGTGGAACGAGTCGCACGCATCGCCGCTCGGCTCGAGCGTGCCCGAGTCGGGGTTGTGCTCCCAGGCCCACCAGTCGTTGTTGACGTTGGCCCCCTCGATCTGGTGGGCCGCCGTGGCGACGCCCCAGACGAAGCCCTCGGGGAACACCAGCTCGCGTCCTCGGCTCTGCGTGCTCACGCGCCGCAGGGTAGCGGGACCGCCCGCCGCGTGCCCTGCGGCAAGGCCGGGCGGCGCCTGCGAACATGGGCCCGATGAGCGCGTCCTTGGAGTTCCTCGTCCGCTTGCTCGACCTCGACCCCATTGAGGTCAACATCTTTCGCGGCACGCAGCCGAACGAAGAGCGTCAGCGCGTCTTCGGCGGACAGGTCGCCGGACAGGCCCTCATGGCCGCGGGCCGCACGGTCGAACACGGGCGCGTCCACTCGCTGCACGCGTACTTCCTGCGGCCGGGCGACCCGACCGTGCCAATCCTCTACGAGGTCGACCGCATCCGCGACGGGAAGTCCTTCACCACCCGGCGCGTCGTGGCGATCCAGCACGGGAGGGCCATCTTCAACATGTCGGCCTCCTTCGCGGTCCCCGAAGAGAGCCCGATCGAGCATCAGTTCCCGATGCCCGAGGTCCCCCCGCCCGAGACGCTGGAGCCGCTGTTCGAGCGCCTCGAGCCCTGGAAGGAGGAGCTCTCCGACTGGTTCGACCGGCCCCATCCGATCGACCAGCGCTACATCGGCGAGCTGCCCTGGCACAGCAAAGGGGGCGGCGAGCCCTTCCAGCGGCTGTGGATCCGCGCCGACGGGGAGCTGCCCGACGACCCCCTCCTGCACGCCTGCGTCGCCACCTACGCCTCGGACATGAACCTCTTCGACGTGATCCTCGCCCCCCACGACGTGAAGTGGGAGGACCCGGACTTCATGGGGGCGAGCCTCGACCACTGCATGTGGTTCCACCAGGCGTTCCGGGCCGACGAGTGGCTGCTCTACAACACCGATTCCCCGATCGCCTGGAACGGGCGGGGCCTGGCGCGTGGCTCCCTCTACGACCGCTCGGGGCGGCTGTGCATCTCGCTGGCGCAAGAGGGCCTGGTGCGCATCAAGCGCCACGCGTCAGAGCATCAGGACACGATCCACTCGTAGGCACGATCGCGGGCGCGCCCGCCGCGAGGACGTCCGAGGAAAGAGCGACTCCCCGCCTCAGCGGGCGTCGATCGGGGTGTAGTCGCGCTCGTCCGAGCCGATGTAGAGCTGGCGCGGCCGGGCGATCTTCGAGTCCTGGTCCAACATCTCCTGCCAGTGCGCCAGCCACCCGGCCGTGCGCGGAATGGCGAAGAGCACCGGGAACATCTCGAGCGGGAAGCCCATGGCCTGGTAGATCAGGCCCGAGTAGAAGTCGACGTTGGGGTAGAGCTTGCGCGACGTGAAGTACTCGTCGTTCAGCGCGATCTCCTCGAGCTTCAGCGCGATGTCGAGCAGCGGGTTCTTGCCCGTGACCTCGAAGACCTCGTCGGCCGTGCGCTTGATGATCGTGGCGCGGGGGTCATAGCTCTTGTAGACGCGGTGACCGAAGCCCTGGAGGCGCTGCCCGCCGTGTCCCGCCTTGACCGTGGCGATGAAGTCGGGGACGTTCTCGATGCTGCCGATCTCGGTCAGCATGCGGATGACCGCTTCGTTGGCACCGCCGTGCCGCGGGCCGTAGAGCGCCGCGGCGGCCGCCGCGGTGGACGAGTAGGGGTCTGAATGGGACGAGCCGACGACGCGCAGGGCGGTGGTCGAGCAGTTCTGCTCGTGGTCGGCGTGCAGGATGAACAGGGTGTCGAGGGCATGGGCGAGCACCGGGTCGGCCTCGAACCGGGGCTCGGCGACCTTCCACATCATGGAGAGGAAGTTGGGGGCGAAGTCGAGGGAGTTGTCGGGGTAGACGAACGGCATCCCGACGCTGAAGCGGTGGGCCGCCGCGGCCAGCGTCGGCATCTTGGCGATCAGGCGGATGATCTGCTTGCTGCGCGACTCGGGGTCGAAGATGTCCTTGGCGTCGAGGTAGAAGGTGGAGAGCGCGGCGACCGCCGATACCAACATCCCCATCGGGTGGGCGTCGTAGTGGAAGCCCTCGAGGAACCGCTTTCGCACGTTCTCGTGGATGAACGTGTGGTTGGTGATTTCGTGGCGCCACTGGATGAACTGGTCCTCGGTCGGCAGCTCCCCGTGGAGCAGCAGGTACGCCACCTCGAGGTAGGTCGACTTCTCCGCCAGCTGCTCAATGGGGTAACCCCGATAGCGCAGGATCCCCGCTTCGCCGTCGAGGTACGTGATGCCGCTCTCGCACGCCGCCGTCGACATGAAGCCGGGGTCGAAGAACCAGATGCCAGGGAGGAGCTTCGCCCACTCCTCCGCCGAGATCCCGCCGTTGACGATCGGGATCTCCATGGACTCGCCGTTGCGATTGTCCGTGATCGTGATGCTCTCGGCCACGAGCTCGAGCCTCCAATTCCTGGTTTCGGTGCATCGACGATCCTATGACCACGATGTGCGGACGGTCGACACGCGCCCCGGCCCCCGGCCGTCAGGACGCCGGCGCCACCTGCAGCACGCTCTGGACCGCCGTGCCCACCGTCTGGGTCTGCCCCGCCGGCAGGTCGACACTGACCGTCAGCACGTACGTCGTGCCCGCCTTGACGTGGAAATTCACCGTCGGCAGCGCTTGGGAGGCATCCGCCGCGAGCCCGATCGTCGCGCTGTGGCTCGCCGTCGCGCCCGACGTCTGGTTGGCCAAGGTGAAGTGCACGGTGGCGTGCGGTTCGTCGACCGTGCCGTCGTTGCCCAGCACGGCGTCGACCGAGATCTGCGACGTGGGCGCGATGACCGACACGGAGGACGACCCGCCCTGGGGTGTCGGCAGCGCCGGAGGGTTGATCCGGATCGTCCGCAGGGCCAGGTAGTGCGTGACGGCGAGCGACGGCGACGTGGCCATGAGGTCGACCTGCGCGGCGATCGTCCCGAGCCCCCACGCGCCCGAGCTCGTGACCCAGGCCGACTTCGGCAGCCGCCCGTGGCCCGGCGCAGACGCCAGCGTGCGGCGCACGGAACGGTAGAGCGAATCGGAGCGTGCCAACAGCGAGCCGACGCCGGCGATGCGGTTCGTCGCCTGCGTCGCCGAGAGGAGGGTCGAGTCGCCCGCCTGCGCCGACGTCGCCGGGGGCGGCGCGCCCGCGACGGTCATGGGCTGCATGCCGAGGTAGCCGTCGACCGCCGCGCGGAGCTGGCTCATCGCCTGGGCGCGGTCGGCGAACACGGCGGCGAACCCGGAGCGCAGCGAACTCGGGGTGGTGGTGCTCGCCACTTCGTCGGCGCGCGTCGACTCGCCCGCCGACTGCTGGACGAGCCCGTCGAGCGCGATCTGCAGGCCCACCCTGTTCTGGGACGGGATCACGCCCAGGAGCGCCGTGGCCGATGTGGCCGTCGCATTCGACTGTTCGGCCACCACGCTGCCCTGCGCGGCGAGCGTGCGATCGGAGGTCGCGTCATAGCCCTGCGACTGCCGCGACACCTCGGCCAGCCCCCCGATGAGGAGCGCCACGAGGACCGCCGCCGCGGCCATCACGACGATCAGACGCGTGGTGGAGCGACGGCGCGCGCGACGGCGAGACCTGCGGGGCGACATCGCCGCAGGAAACTACTGCGGGAAAGGACGGACTACAGCGCGAGGAACGAAGAGTCGCCCGGCTCGCCCGCCGTGGTCAGCGTGCTGGCACTCGACCGCCACTGGACGGTCGGGGCGATGGCCTTCACGTCCACCCTGTCCCGATGCTGCTCGACCAGGTCGAGGATGCTCGTAATGACCTCGTCGGTCAGGAGGTGGGGCTGGAGGCCGAGGTCCAGCAGCTTGGTGTTGGCGGCGTGGAAGTAGTGCTCTTCGTTCTCCACCCTCGGGTTGGCCAGACCCTCCGCGATGTCCACGCGGTTCGGACAGACCCGCTGGACCATCTGCGCCATGTCCCGCACCGAGAAGGACTCGGTGAATTGGTTGAAGACCCGGAACTCGCCCCGGTCGGCCGGGTTCTCGACGGCCAGCGTGACGCAGGCGAGCGTGTCGCGGATGTTGAGCATCCCGCGCGTCTGGCCGCCGGCGCCGTAGACCGTCAGGGGGTGCCCGGTGACGGCCTGCACGCAGAAGCGGTTCAACACCGTGCCGAAGACGCCGTCGTAGTCGAACCGGGTCGCCAGCACGGGGTCGAGGTCGGTCTCGGTGGTCGACTGCCCGTAGACGATGCCCTGGTTGAGGTCGGTGGCGCGTAGGCCCCAGATCCGGCACCCGAACATGATGTTGTGGCTGTCGTGCACCTTGGACAGGTGGTAGAAGGATCCCGGCTGCTTGGGGTAGGGCAGCACGTCGGTGCGGCCCTTGTGGGTGATCTCGATGAAGCCCTCTTCGATGTCGATGTTGGGGTAGCCGTACTCACCCATCGTCCCGAGCTTGACGAGGTGGATCTCGGGGTCGATCTCCTGAATGGCGTACATCACGTTGAGGTTGCCGACGACGTTGTTCACCTGTGTGTAGACCGCGTGCTCGCGGTCGATCATGGAGTAGGGGGCCGACCGCTGCTCGCCGAAGTGGACGATGGCCTCGGGCTTCGCTTCCGCCACGACGCTGTACGTGAACGCCGCGTCGGTCAGGTTGCCGACCCGCACGTTGACGGCGTGCCCCGAGATCTGCTCCCAGCGCGTGACGCGGTCAGAGAGGGAGGCAATCGGCACGAGGCTGTCGACGCCCATCTCGCGGTCGTACTCGCGCCGTACGAGATTGTCGACGACCGTGACGTCGTGACCGCGGGCCGACAGGTGCAAGGCGGTGGGCCAACCCAGATAGCCGTCCCCACCGAGAACCAGAATCCTCATCCTCAACCCTTTGTTTTCAGTCAGGCTCCGCATATGTTGCGAAGTTGTGTCAGGCCATCATGCGGCAGCACCCTGAATTCAACCTGTGTATGGACTGTCATTGGTGTGAGACCAGGGGCTTTGGCTGCTGGGGGAGCCTAAATGGATGACGAGCTCCCGTTCGCGGATGCTCGCCTCAACCCTGGTTACCCCACAGGCCCTGACGCAACCCCGAGGCCCGCGAGATCGGCCGCTCGATCGCCGCCCGGACGGACGCCGCGCCGCCCACGACGATCAGCCGCTCCCGGGCGCGGGTGACGGCGGTGTAGAGCAGCTCTCGGGTCAACAGGCGTGAGTCGGCCGGCGGGAGCAGGAACGCGACGGTGTGGAACTGAGAGCCCTGGCTCTTGTGGACGGTCATGGCGTAGACGGTGTCGACCGCGGCCAGCCGGGTCGGGCTCACCGCGACCACCTCGCCGCCACGCTCGAAGGCGGCGACCATCGGGCGCTCCGCACCGCGCACGACGACTCCCACGTCGCCGTTGTAGAGCCCGAGTGTGTAGTCGTTCTCCGTGATGATGAGCGGACGCCCGACGTACCAGTCGGCGCCCACGGAGAACCCTTCGACCGCTCCCGCCAGCCACGTCTCGATCTGGCGCGTCCACGTCGTGACCCCTTCAGGTCCGCCCCGGTGCGCGCAGAGGATGCGAAAGCCGCCCAACGCGGCCAGCGCAGTCTCCGCGTCGCCC
>DATDIE010000422.1:0-2054 GCA_036521235.1 Acidimicrobiales bacterium
CCGCGACCGGATCGTCGTGCTGCAGGGCGCCGCCAACCGGGACCCCGAGGAGTTCGACCACCCTGAGCAGCTCGACCTCCGCCGTTCACCCAACACGCCCCTGAGCTTCGGCTGGGGTGTCCATCACTGCATCGGCGCCGCGCTCGCCCGGATGGAGGGCGAGATCGCGTTCAACGCGCTCCTGGCCCGGTTCGGTTCGATCGAACTCACAGAGGAGCCGCCGCAGTGGCGACCGGGCTTCACCCTCCGGGGGCTCCAGTCGTTCCCGCTGCGCGTCGCTTGAGCGACCCGGCGGGTCAGGCCGTGGCCGCCGACTTGGCCGCGATCCTCCGGAGCGGCGGCAGCGTCGGCGGTGGCTGCTTGCGCGGCGGGAGCCCGACCAGGAGCTCGGTTGTCGCCTTGGTGATGCGGCGCACGGCCTTCTCGAAGGCCGCCTCGGTCTGGGGGGACGTCGTCTGCACGCCACTGACCTTGCGGACGTACTGGCGAGCCGCCGCCTCGATCTCGTCGGGCGTCGCCTCGGGCTTGAGCCCGCGCAACGTGGTGATGTTCCTGCACATGAGAGCCACCCTAGACACTCACTCGGGCGGGCGGCGTCGGCCGCCTCAGGGCGAGCTGGCGGCGCAGGACCCCGGCACCACGGTCACCGTGACGAGTTTGCCCCGGCGCCCGTTCTGCACGTCGAGCACATCGCTCCCGGTGGCCGAGGTGACGCGCCCGCCACTGACCCGGGCGCAGTAACCCCCCGGGTAGTGGACCTGGGTCGGCACGAAGATCACCGTGGGCGCGTGGATGCGGTGGTTCGGCGCGTAGGCCAGGTGGAAGACGTCGGTGTCGGGCGAGTAGTCGTAGGAGATCGGGCGACCGGCCACCGCTTGGGGATACGTCCGGCTGAGCACCCGCGCGGTCGCCTTCAGCTTCCCGTCGGAGAGCACCAACGCCTCGTCCCTGCTCCCCGTGGGGTCGCCGTAGTACTTCCACGACCAGTAGATCCACCCCACCTTTTCGGCGTCCATGAGCGACGTCACGCTCTTGAGGTACGGCACGCTGCTCGTCGCGCCGAACTCGGTGACCATCCAGGCCGGCCCACCCGGCTGGGTGCTCGAGGCCATCTCGGGGCGGTCGGACTGGCGCACGCCCAGGGAGTGTGTGTTCTCCCGGACGCAGAGCGCCACGTCGGTCGGGTTCCCGGTCACCGGGCTGCGCGCCCCGCAGTAGAGATGCACGTTGTACACGAGGTTGCGCAGCCGCATCGGGCCCAGGTACGTCAGGTACCCGGCCGTGCCGTAGTTGTCGGGCTCGTCGAAGACCAGGTGCGACGGGTCGTTGGCCAGGATGGTGGGCACCACGCCGGTGCGCGGGTCCCGGCGCGGGCAGACCAGCGCCGGTGCGCCGCTCAGGCGGATCCCGATGTACTTGGTGCCCGTGTAGAAGCACTGCAACTGGGCGTCGAAGTGCTCGTCGCGGTAGCTCACGAGCGACGTCGAGAACGGCTCGTTGAAGGGGTCGTAGCCGATGACCCAGGGGTTTCCGCGGAAGGCGCGCGCGACGTCACTCCACACCTCGTCGTACTGGCCCTGCAGGTCGCCGCGGACGTTGTTGTCCCAGAAGTGGCTGAACGCGATCTTCGTCGCGTCCGTCGAGTACGCGCGCGACCACCGGCCGCGCGGGTCGGCGCTGACCACCCCGTTCGTGCACACCGCCCACGAGGGCGCGCCCTCGCCCTCGAACTTCGCGCTGTAGACGTCCTGGTGCATGTCGAGGATGGTGAAGATGTGGAAGCGCCCGAGGAGGGCGACGGTCTGCTTGAGGTGGGCGACGTAGCGGTCGAGCACGGCCAGGTTGAGCTGGTGCGGGTTGGTCGGCTTCCCCGGATCGCAGATGGCCGGGTCGTTGGCCTTGGCCGTGCCGGGCTCGAGGCCGCTCCATGTCATGCCCAGGCGGACGACGTCGAAGCCCAGGCGCGCCATCAGCGACGCGTCGGCGGCGGAGAAGTTCCAGGGCTTGCCCGGGTCGGCGTAGAGCTCGTAGGGCGCGTGCTTGTAGACGGCGTC
>DATDIE010000423.1:0-7491 GCA_036521235.1 Acidimicrobiales bacterium
CACGCCGTCGGCGGCACGGTCCCACTCGGCGAACGTCAGCGAGCGGCGCGGCCCGGGCCCGGCGGGCTCGACGTAGGCCTCGACGTCACCGTTGACGCGGGCCGCCTCCCGGAGGACGGACACCACCGTCGCGTGCCGATCCAGCGGAATGGCGGTGGGCATGGCGGGCGGCGATGGTACCAGGGGTACCGCACGGGCCCGCCCTGCCGCGCTCCTATGCTGCCAGCGTGCTGGTGGCCCTGTGCGGCGGCGTCGGGGCCGCCCGGATGCTCTCGGGCCTCGTGCGCGTCGTGCCGCCCGAGGAGATCACGGCCGTGGTCAACGTGGGCGACGACATGGTCCTGCACGGGCTCGCCATCAGCCCGGATCTCGACACGGTGACCTACACCCTGGCCGGCATCGACAACCGGGAGACCGGATGGGGCGTGGCCGGCGAGACCTGGGCGGTGATGGACGAGTTGGGCCGGCTCGAGGGCGAGAACTGGTTCCGGCTCGGGGACCGCGACTTGGCCACGCATCTCTTCCGCACCGGGCGACTCGCCGCCGGCGAGCCGCTGAGCGAGGTGACGGCGTCGATCGCCACACGGCGCGGCGTGGCGGTGCGGCTGCTGCCGGTGACCGACGACCCGCTGCGGACCCGGGTCACTCTCGCCGCGGCCAGCGCCCTGGGCCCGGCCGGGACCGAGGTGGGCTTCCAGGACTACTTCGTCCGCCTGGCCCACGACGTTCCGGTCAGCCGCGTGCGCTTCGACGGGGCGTCAGACGCGCGCCCGGCGCCGGGGGTCCTCAGCGCTCTCGAGCAGGCGAATCGCATCGTGGCGTGCCCGTCGAACCCGATCGTCTCGATCGCGCCGGTGCTCGCGGTGCCGGGCGTGGTGGAGGTGCTGCGCGCTCGCCGCGACGACGTGGTAGCCGTCTCCCCCATCGTCGCCGGCGCCGCACTGAAGGGCCCGGCCGACCGGTTGATGTTGGAGCTGGGGACCGATCCCTCCGTGATAGGCGTCGCCCGCCTGTACGCGTCGTGGGTGGGCACCCTCGTCATCGACGAGGCGGACGCTGTTCACGCCGAGGCGGTGGAGGCCGAGGGTCTTCGCTGCGTGGTGGCCCCGACCGTCATGAGCTCTCCAGAACGGGCGGCCGACCTGGCACGCGTGGTGCTCGATGCCATCCACTGAGGGCATGACGCTGATCCCGATCACCGGGATCGGGGAAGTCACCGTGGGGACCGACCTCGGGCGGCTGATCGCCGACGCCCTCACGCCCGCACACCCCCACGGCCCCGACCTCCGCGCCGGAGACGTGCTCGTCGTGACGCAGAAGGTGGTGTCCAAGGCCGAGGGCCGCCTGGTCCCACTGGACCACGACGATCCCGCCGCGAAGATGGCCCTGGTCGAAGAGGAGTCGGTACGGATCCTCCGCCGCCGGGGCGAGCTCCTCATCAGCGAGACGCGTCACGGCTTCGTCTGTGCCAACGCGGGGATCGACCTCTCCAACGTCGCCGAAGGCACCGCCGCGCTCCTTCCCGAGGACCCCGACCTCTCCGCACGTCGCATCCGGGCGGCCCTGCACCACCTCCTCGGCGTCGACGTCGGCGTGATCGTGTCCGACACCTTTGGGCGCGCGTGGCGGCGCGGGGTCACCGACGTCGCCATCGGGTGCGCCGGCGTGGCGGCCGTCGTCGACCTGAAGGGCACCCTCGATGCCGGTGGGCGGGAGCTGATGGCCACCGAGGTTTGCGTGGCCGACGAGCTCGCGGGCGCGGCGGAGCTCGTGATGGGAAAGGATCGCGGCATCCCCGTCGCCATCGTGCGTGGCGTGCCGGACGCATGGCTCCGGCCGGCGTCGGTCCGCTCGGAGATCATCCGCCCCCCCGACGAGGACCTCTTCCGCTGAGGCGCCCTCAGCCCAGCCGCGCCCGCACGAACTCGAGCACCGCCCGGGTGCCCTCGTCCAGCTCCGTCCAGGGTCGCCACCCGAGCTGAATCGCCGCCCGCTCGATGTCGAGGCATGAGCGCAGGAGCTCACCGGGTCGCGCCGGGGCGAAGACCGGGGACACGTCGACGCCGCCCTGAGCCGCCATGGTGGCGAGCAGCTCGTTGACCGACGTCTCCGTGCCGGTGCCGATGTTGCACGTGAGCCCGCCCCCGCGGCTGGCGGCCCGGACGAAGGCGTCGACCACGTCGTCCACGAACACGTAGTCCCTCGTCTGCTCGCCGTCGCCGAACACGGTGACGGGTTCACCGCGCAGAATGCGCTCGGCGAAGATCGCGACCACACCGGCCTCCCCGTGGGGGTCCTGCCGCGGGCCGTACACGTTCCCGAGTGCCAACGCACAGAACTCGAGCGCATGCAGCTGGCGGTAGGCCACCAGGTAGTCCATCACCGACTTCTTGGCCACGCCGTAGGGCGACAGCGGCTGTTGTGGGTGCGACTCGCGTAGGGGAAGGTCCTCGGGTGCGGGGTCGCCGTACAGCGTGCCGCCACTGGCTGCGAACACGACGCGCTCGGCCTCGGCCTGTCGTGCGCCCTCGAGAATGTGCAGCGATCCGATGATGTTCACCGCAGCGTCGAACGCCGGCTGGGCGACCGAGACCCGCACGTCGATCTGCGCCGCCAGATGGAACACGAGCTGCGGCCGCCGGCGTGCCATCAGTTCAACCACCCCCGGGGCCGTGATGTCGAGGTGGTGGATGGTGAGCGCCCGACCCCCGCTGCCACGGGCCTCGGACAAGTTGGACAACGAGCCGGTCGAGAAGTCATCGACGACGTCGACCTCGTGGCCCTCCGCCAGCAAGCGGTCCACCAGGTTCGAACCAATGAAGCCCGCGCCGCCGGTGACGAGGGTGCGCATGCCCTGTTTCTTAGCCCGACACCCGTTCGCCGTCGACCAGGGTGCCCGACGAGACGACGGCGTCGGCGCCGAGCACTGACACGGGGCGGACGTCACCCCGCTGCCCGACGACCGAGCGGGGGCCCATCACCGAGCCCGCGACCTTTGCGTCCCCCGCGACGTGGCAGGCGTCCATGACCACCGAGTCGACGACGACGGCATCGGCCGCAACGACGGTGCCGCGCCCGAGAATGCTGTGCTCCACCCGGGCCCCCGGCTCGATCACACAGCCGGAGAAGACGACGGAGGGACCGCGCACCTCTCCCGAGATCTCGCTGTCGCCCTCGACCAGCACGCCTTGGCCCCGGTCGACGAGGCCCGGTGCCACGACCGATCCTCGCTTCCCATCCAGGTAGTCGAAATTGGCCTCGAGAAACGCGGACGGCGTTCCGGTGTCGAGCCAATACGTCTCGTCGGACCGCGCGAACAGGGTGCCGTCTCGCACCATGGCCGGGAACGTCTCCCGCTCGATGGAGACCCGCCCTCCTTCGGGGATCCGCTCGAGCACCGACGGCTCGAGCACGTAGGTCCCCGCGTTGATCTCGTTGGTCGGCGCCTCGTCACGCGGCGGCTTCTCCACGAAGGCGGTGACCCGGCCCGCCGAATCGGTCGGCACCACGCCGAACGCCGACGGATCGGCCACCGGATGCAGGGCGATCGTCCCTTCGGCACCCCGGTCGCGGTGGAAGGCGATCAGGCCGGTCAGATCGAGGTCCGTGAGCACGTCGCCGTTCACCACGACGAAGGTCTCCGCGATGCCGGCGAACGTTGCGGCAAAGCGCACGGCGCCCGCCGTGTCGAGGGGCTCGGGCTCCACGGCGTAGGTCAGTCGCACACCGGAAGCCTGTCCGTCGGGATACGCCTGCATGAACGCGTCGGGCAGGTAACCCAAGGACAGGACCGCCTCGTCGACCCCGTGGGCGGCCAGGTGCGTGAGGACACGTTCGATCATCGGCACGCCGACGATGGGGAGCATCTGCTTGGGAGACGTGAGCGTGAGTGGACGCAACCTCGTCCCCTCGCCCCCGACAAGGACGACCGCCTTCATTACTTCGTCGTCGTGGTGGACGAAGGTTTCGTCGTGGTCGTGGTCGGCGCTGTCGTCGTGGTGGGTGCGGCGGTCGTGCTCGTCGTCGTGGCGGGGGTCGTGCTCGTTGTCGTGGTGGGGGTCGTGCTCGCGGTCGACGATGCGGCCGTCGTGGTGGTCGTGGCGACGGGCTGGTTCCCAGCGAGGACCTGCTGCAGCGCAAGGATCGTGCTGGCGGGCGGCTTGGGCAACGTCGTGCCGGCCGGCGCGAAGCCGACGGTGATGAGTTGGCGGTTCAAGAGCTTGAGGCTGGCGGGCTTGGCCGTCGTCACGCCGTTCGTCTCCACCTCCTGGTTGTGCTTCACCTGCGTCGTGATGACCCACCACCGGGCCATCACCTCGCCCGCCTTGCCGGCGTCGGGGGTTCCGGCCGGGCACTTCTCACCGTTGGTGTACTCCTGGCTCTTGGTGCCCGGGTACTTCAGCGAGGTGTTGGTCACCGTGAGGCCGGAGTACTCGCTGGCGAACTTTCCGACCGTCGCGTTGCTGCCGGCCTCGCTGGAAGTCTTGGGTGCGATCAGCAGCACGCCAGAACCGGTCGTGGTGAGGCCCGACTTCGAAGTGGTCGGTGAGGCGGCGAGGGCCGGCTGGGACGTCCCGCAGATGTCGAAGTCAATGGCGGCGTGCCACGTCGTCCCGACGGTGGGCTCGACCACCGTCGGGGTCTGGTTGTAGTGGTACTTGGCGACGGCGACCGAAGCGAGGCCGACCAGGACGATCACCACGAGCGCGGCGTACCAGTTCACCGGCATCTGGCCGCGGTAGGTCGCGCCGCCACCCGTTGCGGCGGCGCGTGCGACTGATTTCCCAGAGGAGCTTCTCGCCATGGCGGGACGCAACCCTACAGCCTGGCCGGTGCCTCTCCCGTCGCAGGCCACCCGCAGAGAAGCTCCTGATAGAGGGAGGTCGTCTCAGGGTGCAGCATGCCCATTTCCGCACCGCTCCAGCGCCCGGGCGGCGCGGGGAGGGGCGCGTCGGCCGCCACGGTGAGCAGCTCCGCCATGGCACCCCGCAGCCGGACGCGGTTGCCCTGGGCGGCCAGGGCTCGGAGCAGGGCCCGGTAGAGGCGTTCGTCATAGGGGGCCACGACGAGTCCCCGCCGCACGATCGACTCGGACTCGGCCGGCCGCGCATGGCGCAGCAGGTCGTCCGCCCCCCGCAACACGGCGCGCACCACCTTCGCCTCGACCTGTGCCTGCGTGCCGTCGAGGACCGCCCAGTCGGCGCGTCTCATTCCGCTGAAGAGCCGCCCCCGCAAGAGCTCGACCGCCTCGAGCAACCGATCGGGGCGACCCGAGTGTGCCAAGGCATCGAATCGGTCGACGTCCGAAATGACGGCTTCGTGGAGCCGAAGGCAGGCGCCGCTCGACACGAGCGGCGCGCCGTCGGCGGCATGGCCGAGTGCTCGCCGAGCGTCCGAAGCAGTCGAGTGCACCGTCGCCAGAGCAACCGACCGGTCGGGCCACAAGGCGACGGCCCACTGGTCATTGCGCACACCCTCTCGGTGAAACGCGAGGTATACGACGAGATCCTTGGCGGCCGCACGACGGAATGGGCACGCAGTTCCCACGACTTCGACCGGACCTAGAACGTTGATTTCGACAAGCCGACCAGGCATGCCATTGAACGGTTGGGCCAGGTAGCCTCTCGGCTCAGGCTGTTTCTGTGTGAAGCACGACCCTGGCCTCCACGCCTTATCGGCCTTCGCGTCCCAACGAAGGTTTCAGCTCCTCGAGCAGGTCGCGGACGATGTCGTGGTCGAGTCGCACGAAGTCGAGACATTCCTCGACCTGCTGGCGCAGCGCCCGAAGCTCCGTCAAGCCCTCGGCCAGTGCAAGGTCGGCTTCAGCAACCTGGTTCATGAGCTGCGCGACGGTCCGTTCCAGCCTGTCGAAACGTGGGTCGGTGGCTCCGGCCACCAGCCCTCGCGCCGTCGATGCGAGGCGTAGGAGGATGGGACCTACCAAGCGGCCACCTGCCTCCCCGGGAGCGGGGTGCTGCGTCAACGCTTTCACCTTTCCGTTTCGGATTCGAGCCGAATCCACTCTGACGGGACAAAGGCGTCTGTACCCTCGAAGACGGATCCCCAGGAGGCCGGGCAAACGGTCCGGCAACTCTCCGCCAACCAGGCGCCCCACCACGAGAAGGTGGAGTTGGCGATGACATGCTCGTGGCAGGTGGTCATGAGGAAGAGGTCCTCGAAGTCCCGGTTGCGGTCCATGAAGATGCAATCTTCAGGAAGGTTCCGGCGACACCAATCGAGGTCGTCGGAGAAGACCAGGTACGGCCCCTGCGTCAACGCCATCGCCTGCCGGTAGTACTCGACACCGAGATTGGTGAAGAGGTCGCCGCTGTGGTCGAGGTAGTCCCCCCGGCGCACGTGCACCGCCGTCCGATGAGGCAAATCGAGCAGAGCGGCGAAGCGATGAGCGAGACGCTCCCACACCGCGGGGGCCGGCTTGAACCAATTCTTGACCTCGTCCCCAACCCCTTGGAGGTAGCGGAGATTTTGGTAGTACCCCATCCCGAGATCGGTTCCGACAAGTTCGCGATTATCGACGAAGAGGTCGCCAGGCACACAGAAGTAAGGCTCGTATCGCCAAAACGGAAAGGCGGCCCCTTCACCTTGACTGCGGGCGATGCCGGTCGTGCTCGCTATCTGCCAAAGCTGATTGCCGAGCCGTCCGTTCCGACCAAGGTTTCGGTACGTAGTCATATCTGCCGTTGACTTGCACCATCATGAAGCGACTGCTCTGCGTCATCCCGCACTTCTATCGCTACGATCCTTTATCCGATCTAGGAGCCGAGCGCGAAGCGCCAGAAGTCCGGGCGAACGCTATCACCCGTCTATACGAACGTTCGGGCAATCGACGATGGTTCATCCCGAGTTAGGAGTTCCGCGGCGGCCAGGCGTCAAGTGGACGTGGTGATCGTGACCACCGGGTCCAAAATCACTAGATGGACGAGGTCGGTCGGTCCCGTTCAACTGCTGGTCATCAGAACAGAGCCACGTACCACCGCCTGACCTTCCCTTGGCTGCTCATCGTTGGTTGGCGCAGGGAGTCGGCCGGTACGACGCGTTCGGGTACCTCGAAGACGACGACGACGTAGTCATCCACGATCCGTTCCTATTCGACAGACAAGGATGGTTCTGCTCGGTCGCCAGACATGACTCACTGCTCATGCCGCCGCGCTACGAAGCCAGCGGCGGCGCCAAGGTGTACCGGACGCCGAACTCACCTTCTCGCGGGCCACGAGACGCGCGCAGACGGCCCTGCGGAAGTCGCTCGCATATCGCTGGGCATGACTACCTCCTGGTAGCTCACGACCAAACTCTCATAAGCCTGGCTCCTCAAACGGGGTTCAGGACACTGAGTGGGGGCGGAGGGATTCGAACCCTCACTGGGGACGGTTTAAGCGCCCTGCCTCTGCCAATTGGGCTACACCCCCGGCAGGCCCATTCTTGACCCCGGCGGGCTCCCCCATGAGGATGTCCCCGTGGTTGACGACCTCG
>DATDIE010000424.1:0-6949 GCA_036521235.1 Acidimicrobiales bacterium
CCGCGCGGAATCCCGCATCGAACCTCCCCTGATCATCTGGCTCCCAGCAGCCACTTCCCACGCAGACCAGTCGTGCTGTCACGACGCCGGCGCACCGCTCTGCCTCGACACGTGGATGCGGGGCACACGCCCGCACCGAAGTGGGAACGGTGGTCCGTCAGGGATCTCGCGGCAAACCCAGCACCTTTTCCGCCACGATGTTGCGCTGGACCTCGGCCGTGCCGCCCCCGACGGTCAGCGCGGGGGCGAAGAGGAACCCCCGCGACCAGGTGTTCTCGCCGGTGGCGGCGCCGTGGGGGCCCCAGCCGCCGACGGGGCCCGTGGCATCGAGCATGGCGTGGGCTCCGGCGAGATCCCTTGCAACGTCCATGACATGCTGGCCGTGAGCGTCGGCGATCGCCTTGCGGACCGACGCCTCGGCGCCGGGCGCCTTGCCGGCGAGGACGGCCGAGACCGTCCGCAGACGAAGGACGCGGAGGATCTCGCCCTCGACGAAGACGTCGACGAGGCGGTCACGGGTGGCGGGATCGGGTGCGCCGCCGGCGCCGCGGATGAGGGCGACGAGGTCGTCGGCCGTGGGGCCCATCCCCCACAGGGCGCCTTCGCCGCTCAGCGACACTCTCTCGTTGCCGAGCGTGACCTTGGCCAGGTCCCACCCGCCGTGCTCGGGCCCGACGAGGTGGTCCGCCGGGATGCGCACGTCGGTGAAGAACACCTCGTTGAAGGCGTGCTCGCCCGTCATGTCGATGAGCGGGCGGATCTCGATGCCCGGCGCGTCCATGGGGCAGACGAAGTAGCTGATGCCCTGGTGCTTCGTCGCCGTGGGGTCGGTGCGCGCCAGCAGGATGCCCCAGCGGGCGATATGGGCGTAGCTCGTCCAGACCTTCTGCCCGTTGACCACGTAGTGGTCCCCGTCGCGCTCGGCCCTCGTGGTCAGCGACGCCAGGTCGCTGCCGGCACCGGGCTCGGAGAAGAGCTGGCACCAGAACTCCTCGCCCGAGAGCAGCGGCCAGATCCAGCGGTCCTTCTGCTCGTCGGTGCCGGCGTACATGAGCGTGGGGCCAGCCCACCCGATGCCGATCGGGTTGATGGGGCGGCGGACGCCGGCTCGCCGCAGCTCGTCGTCGATGACGAGTTGGGTCAGCGGGTCCGCATCGAGGCCGAAGGGCGGGGCCCAGTGCGGCACGACGTAGCCGGCCTCGGCGAGCTGGCGCCCGGTGGGCTGCGGGTGCTCGCTGAGCCAGTCCCGGACCTCGTGCCGGTGAGGGTCGTCGTCGCCGGGGAGGCCGAGGTCCACGGCGGGAGCGTATTCTCGGGATCTCGCTCCGCGCATGTTGAGGCGGGCGGGGGGGTCGACACGTTGTCGGCGGTCGAGTGCATCGGATTTTGCCGGGGTAGGGCGTCGGGCGCAGGAGTAGACAGCGCGGGCACCGCGGGCGGGACCGGTGGGGAGCGAGATAGGCGGGATGGGAGCAAGGAATGACTGACTGGAACTACGCAGACGTCTGGGAGACCGTGGCCGACGTGCAGCCGCAGGCCACGGCGATCGTCCAGGGGCCGCGGGCCCTGGTGTGGGAGGAGTTCGACCGCGGGGCCGACGGCCTCGCGCAGTTCCTCCTCGACCTCGACGTGGCGCAACAGGACAAGGTCGCCGTCTACCTCTACAACTCGCCCGAGTACATCCAGGCCACCTACGCCGCCATGAAGGTCGGGCTCGTGCCGGTCAACACGAACTACCGCTACGGCGACGACGAGCTGTCCTATCTGTGGGAGAACGCCGACGCCGTGGCAGTCGTGTTCCACGGCGGCTTCGCCGACCGGATCGAGCGGATCCTCGACCGGGTGCCCGGGGTCAAGGGCTGGCTCTGGGTCGACGACGGCTCCGGGCCGTGCCCCGACTGGGCGACGCCGTACGAAGACGCGGTGAAGTCCGGGGTCGGCCGGACGCGGGCGCCGTGGGGGCGCAGCGGCGACGACCTCTACATGCTCTACACCGGCGGCACGACCGGGATGCCCAAGGGCGTCATGTGGCGCCAGGACGACCTGTTCGCCCGGCTGATCGACGGCGGGGTCCGCCACTACGACGTGAACGGCGGGCTGGAGGGCGTGCAGGCGGCGCTGACGGCGACGCCGGGTGGCGTCACGCTCATGCCGGCGTGCCCGCTCATGCACGGCACCGGCGCGTTCACCGCCAACACGACGCTGGCCGAGGGCGGGCGCGTGTGCCTGCTCGAGTCACGCAAGTACGACCCCGTCGAGATGCTCGACACCGTCGAGCGAGAGAAGGTCAACGGCCTCGTGATCGTGGGCGACCCGTTCTCCCGGCCGCTGTTGGCGGCGATGGACGAGAAGCCGGGCCACTGGGACCTGAGCTCGCTGATGATGGTGATCTCCTCGGGCGCCATGTGGAGCGAGCCGGTCAAGCAGGCGCTGCTGGCCCACCACCCCTCGATGTTGCTCGTCGACGCGTTCAGCTCGTCCGAGGCGCTCGGGATGGGCGTGTCGGTGTCGGGCGGCGGCTCGGCGGCCAAGACCGCGTCGTTCACGCTGGGGCCGGACGTGAAGGTCCTCACCGAGGACGGCCGCCCGGTGGAACCCGGCTCCGACGAGATCGGCGTGCTGGCGTTGGGCGGACGGAACCCCATGGGGTACTACAAGGACACCGAGAAGTCGGACCGCACGTTCAAGGAGCTCGACGGGGTGCGCTACTCGATCCCGGGTGACTACGCGCAGGTCGACGCGGACGGGACGATCCACCTGCTGGGTCGCGGTTCGGTGTGCATCAACTCGGGCGGCGAGAAGATCTTCCCCGAGGAGGTGGAGGAGGCGCTGAAGACGCACGACTCGGTGCGCGACGCCGTCGTGGTGGGGATCCCGCACCCGACGTACGGCGAGCAGATCGTGGCGGTGATCGAGCCGGTCGACGGCGCCTCGGACGAGGACGTGTCGGAGGCCGCGTTGATCGATCACGTCAAGCAGCGGCTGGCGTCGTACAAGGCGCCGCGGCGGGTGCGCGCGGTGACGACGATCGGCCGGGCGCCCAACGGCAAGGTCGACTACAAGCGGCACCGGGCCGAGTCGATCGAGGAGATCGGGGCGCCGGCGGCGGGCTGAGCCCGCCCTCGTTCCCCGGCTCATCGCTCTTCACCGCTCGCTTTCTCTGTCGTTTCGTCCTGTCATGTATGTCGCCCCGGTCGACGCTCCGCTCGACGAGGCGGAGTGGCGGACGTTCGTGGCGTCGCACCCGTTCGGGCATCTGGTTGCGGCCGGCGGCCCCGACCGGGCGTTCCCCGTCGTCGTGCCCACGCAGTTCGTGCTGGTGGGCTCGACGGTGTGGCTGCACCTCGTGCGGGTGAACCCGGTGTTCGAGGCGCTGACCGAGAACCCCCGCGTCGTGCTGAGCGTGGCCGACGACTGGGCCTTCGTGCCGTCGTCGTGGAAGGCGATCGGCGCCGAGGATCCTTCGTTTGGCATCCCGACGACGTACTACGGCGCCGTGCAACTGGCCGGGATGGCACGCGTGCACGACGAACGGGTGACGCCCGGCAGCGTGGCCGAGATCCTGCGGCGTCAGCTGGCGACGTTCCAACCCGACGTGCCGGTGGCCGACCCGTCCGAGGCGCACGCGGCGAAGTTGTCGGGGATCCTCGGGATCGAGGTCCGCGTCGAGCAGGTGCTGGCGAAGTTCAAGTACGGCGGCAACGTCGACGAGGCGCACCGCCGCGCCGTGGTGGAGCGGCTACAGGCCAGGGGCCAGGCGGGCGATGGGGCGGCCGCGGCACATGTCGAGCGTCGGCTCGACGCCGACGGGTAGTCCGGGCGACGGCTACTCGGCGGCCTTGGCCAGGTTGGCCAGGGTCTCCTCCATCTGGCGCTCTGCGTTGTTCGAGCTGTGATCGCCCATGACGCGGGCGATCGAGGCGAACCACGGCTTGCGCTTGTCGACCCACGATTCGGTGACCCGGCAGCCGTCGTCGGTGCCCTGGAACTCGTAGCGCCAGTTGGCGACCTCGAGCGGCCCCGACGTCACGGCGAACTCGAACAGCTTGCCGGGCTCGCAGCCCACGACCGTCACGGTGGTCGACCACCGGCGCACGCCGTTCTTGTTCGTGCCCTTGAACACCGACCCGAGGGCCGGGCCCGTCGCGCCCTTCACCCACTTGCCGCCCGCGTTCTCCGGCGACCACTCCCCCATGCGCGGCAGGTCGGCCACCAGGTTCCACACCTTGTCGGCGGGCGCGGCGATGTCGCGGGATGCCGCCGTGGGGTACGCCATGACGTCACCCTAGCCCGGGTGCGGTTATGCACGCCTTTGAGGCCCTCTGCGGGGCCATCTCTCGCAGATCGGTTGACAATGCCACCAGTCGCCCGTAGACACGCACTGACGGAGTGATCGGGAGGTAGTGATGCGGGTGATAGTCAGAGTCTTCACGGCGGGCCTCGCGGTCGCGTGCGCGGCGCTGCCGCTGCTCCTCCTCGAGGGAAGTGCCGTGCAAGCGGCAACGCCCCATGCCTTGACCGCACCCGCGCAAGTGAGCGCATCGAACTGGTCGACGATGCCCACGACGGCGACGCCGAACGCGACGAGCGTGGACTCGGGCGTCTCCTGCGTGAACTCGGTCTTCTGCCTGGCGGTCGGCAATTTCGAAGACCCCCACAGTGGCGGCGCGGCGACGGGCGAGATGTGGAACGGCACGACCTGGTCGATGCTCACGATGCCGACGGTGGCGAACACGGACGAGCCGGTGCTCGTTGACCTCTCGTGCGTCACCACCTCCTTCTGCGTCGCCGCCGGGTACGCCTACTACTCGGGCACCAGCCAGTACACCTCGCTCATCGAGCAGTGGAACGGGACCGCCTGGAGCGTCGTCCAAGGCACTGTCGCACCGACGTCCAACAACTACCTCGAGGGTGTCTCCTGTCTCAGCGTCAGCTTCTGCATGGCCGCCGGGGGCACCCAGACCTCTCCCTACGCGGAGCAGTGGAATGGCTCGACCTGGACGGCCACGACCCTCCCCATCTCCCCAGGCTTCACGGACGCCTTCCTCCAGAGCGTCTCGTGCACCACGCCCTCGTCGTGCATGTCCGTCGGAGAGGCAGAGAGTTCTTCGACCAATGTGCCATTCGCCGAGCAATGGAGCGCTTCGGGTTGGACGGCAACGCCCCCCATCCCCGCCACCGCCTCTCCGAACTACGGGCTCGACAGCGTGTCCTGCGCCGGGCTCTCCTTCTGTACCGCAGTCGGCACCAACAGCGGGAACACCAATGTGGTCAATACGTGGAACGGGTCGTCCTGGACCTTGGCCACGGTGCCCACGCCCTCGGGCGGCAGCTCGCTCAACGCCGTCAGCTGCTTCAGCGCAACGTCGTGCACGGCGGTCGGCAGCACCAACAGCACGCCGCAGGCGCTGACCTGGGACGGCACCACCTGGACCGAGGCGACCACGCCGGCCGGCCCGCCGTCATCGAGCGGGAGCTTCTACAACGCAGTCGACTGCATCACCGAGTGGGCCTGCGTGGCGGCGGGCAACGCGACGTTCGGAGCGGGCTCCAGCACCACCTACCTTCCATTGCAGGCCGAAGCTCCCATCGCCCGCAGCGGCTACCGCTTCGTGGCCTCCGACGGTGGGATCTTCAACTACGGAAGCGGTGCGCCCTTCTTGGGCTCCATGGGCGGCCAGCACCTGAACGCCCCGATCGTGGGCATGGCGACGATGCCGGCGGGTGACGGGTACTACCTCGTCGCCTCCGACGGCGGCGTCTTCAACTACGGCTCCGCCCAGTTCTTCGGCTCCGCCGGTTCCCTGCACCTCAACGCCCCGGTCGTGGGCATGGCCGTCACGCCCGACGGCGGGGGCTACTGGCTCGTCGCCTCCGACGGCGGGATCTTCGGCTACGGCGACGCCCAGTTCTACGGGTCCATGGGGGGCAAGCCGCTCAACAAGCCGATCGTCGGGATCGCCTCGCTGCCCAACGGCGACGGTTACTACCTCGTCGCCTCCGACGGCGGTCTCTTCACCTTCCCGACCGGGCCCCAGGGCCCGCCGTTCTTGGGCTCGACCGGCTCGCTCACACTCAACAAGCCGGTGGTGGGCATGGCGGTGACCCCGACGGGCCAGTACTACCTCGTCGCTTCCGACGGCGGGATCTTCAGCTTCCCGACCGGCCCGTCGGGCCCCGCCTTCTACGGCTCGACGGGCTCGATCAAGCTCAACAAGCCGGTCATCGGCATGACGGTGACCGCCGGGGGCGCGGGCTATTACCTCGGCGCGGCCGACGGCGGCATCTTCAGCTTCCCGACCGGTGCCGCGGGGCCGCCGTTCTACGGCTCACGCGGCGGCCAGCCGCTCAACGCGCCGATCGTGGGGATCGCGGGGTAGCGCTCTTCGGCGCTGCGGCGTGAGGCCGCCGCGATGAGGTCCGGGCGCATCGGGGCAGCTGGCCGCCCTGCGGCGGACGGTGCTCGGGGACGATTGCCGGGATAAAGAGAACGTGTTCTAATCTCGCCCGATGGAGTTCAACCTCGCCGATTTGTTCGAGGCGGCCGTCGACGCCTTCCCCGAGCGGGAGTACGTCGTGGCAGATGGGAAGCGGCGCACGTACGCCGAGATGGAGGCGCGGGCGAACCAGCTGGCGCATTATCTGGCCTCGCAAGGCATCAGGCCGGGGGACCACGTGGGCATCTACGCCTACAACTCCGTCGAGTGGGTCGAGACGGCCTGGGCCGTGTTCAAACTGCGGGCGATCTGGATCAACATCAACTACCGCTACGTCAAGGACGAGCTCCGGTACCTGCTGTCGAACGCGGACCTCCAGGCCCTCGTGTACCAGCGAGAGTTCTCACCCTTGGTGGCGGCGCTCTTGCCGGAGTTGCCCGAGATGCGCCACCTCGTGGTGATCGAGGACGGGTCCGGGGTGGAGGCGACGCCCGGCTCGGTGCCTTACGAGT
>DATDIE010000425.1:0-2047 GCA_036521235.1 Acidimicrobiales bacterium
GGTCGGCTTCGGTGGGCCGCGCCCCCGACGCCAACGCGCCCAACAGGTCACGGCCGGTGTCGATGGTCGTGCGCGCCGTCCACTCGGTGAGGTGCCACCACGACCGCGCCGCCAGGCGGGCCATCCCCGGGGCGGCGCGGGCGACCCGCTCGACGGTGATCGGGCCGAGCGGGTCGGCCGGTGGCGGCACCGCCGCCTCGCCGGGTGCGTGGTCGGAAAGGTCGTCGCTCATCTCACACTCCGAAGATGGCCAGGTGCAGAAGCCCGGCGCCGAAGCCGAGCACGGAGCCGTGGAGGAACAGTAACCACTCGCCCTGCTTGATCGCCGAGCGCAGCAGCTCGCTGAACTCGTCGGAGGGCAGCCGGCGCATCTGGCGGGCCACGAAGTCGTAGATCTTCTCCGCCTGCGCGCGCCCGAACTCCTCGTCGTCGAACGCCGTGGCGAAGTCGGTGGCCTCGAGCGCAACCGAGGCGCTGATGCGGTCGTACTCGCGTGAGCCGATGGCCACGCGCAGCGCACCCTGGGACCGGCCGACCGCCTTGTCGACCGCCGGCCGGATCGTGTCCTCGAGCATCTGGCGGGTCCGGTCCGAGCGCGGCCCGTAGAGCAGCACGTGGCCCACGTTGCGCAGGTTGATCACGTCGTCGGCGATCAGCCGCGCGAACACGTCGCTCACCTCGGGCTGGCGTTTGAGGAACAGGCCCTGCAGCCGGAACGGGCCCACGTGCCGCGGGTGCACGGGCTCGAAGATCATCGTGATGCCGAGGTAGTTGACGACGTAGCCGATGACCACGCCGCCGATGGGGAGCACCCACCAGTAGGGGAAGGCCTGCACGATGAAGACCAGGACGAGGCCGAGCGGAACCCCGAGATAGAACCCGAAGTTCTGCATGAAGCGGAGCTCCTTGCGTCCGACCTCCTGGAGCATCTGGTTCATCAGCTCGGGGTGGCGCTCGAAGTAGGCGATGACCATCAACTTGGCGTCGATCAACTGGTCGATGTGCTCGCCCACCTCGGTCGTGATGACGCGGGCCATCGACGGCAGCTCCTCTTCGACCCGGACGAACACCGCTTCGCGCAACGACGGCGGCAGGTCACGCCAGAGCTGGGGGTGCTCGCGCACGATGATGCGCTCGACGACCTGGCGGATCTCGGGCCCGGCCGTGGCGACCAGGTGGTCGGCGATCTTGTCCGGTTCGAGCTGGTGGTAGAAGTCCGAGATGCTGCCGACCTTCGCCAGCGCCTTGTCCACCGAGATGCTGGCCATCTTGTCGACCCGCGACGGGACGATGCCCTGCCAGCCGAAGCGCCCGTCTTGGGTGATGGCCGGGATGACCTGCACCCGACGGGGCAGGTACGGGTAGAGGAATCTCAGCCCCGGGAAGCGGACGCCGCGGAAGCGGATCGGGCGGAACAACATGATCACGCCGGTCCAGTTGGTGATGTAGCCGATCGCCCCCGTGAAGAGCGGGATCGTGATCAGCGCAACGACGAAGTGGCGGTTCAGCTCAAGGGCAACGAGGTGCACCCGTCCGCCGCCTGCTCGCGTTCCGCCCGCGTTCTGTCATGAGGAGCGCCGACAGTAGCCGACCCTCGCCGCCCCGCCCCAGGTCAGGGCAGGTCAGGCTTGGTGGACGTGGGCCTCGTCGACGGCCGGCACCGGCCCGGGGTCGACCCCGGTGCGCGCCGCCAGCTCGAGGGCGACGAGCTCCCCCACCAGCGCGAGGTCGAAAAAGCGGCCGAGGTCGTCGTCGCCCTCGCCCCACACCTCGATGACGTCGGCCATCACCTCCTCGGTGGCGTCGCGCACGGCGCCGAACAACGCGCCCATGGACGCCTCTTCGCCCGCGTGGCGCAGGAGCACGAGCGTCGTCGTCTGCCGGGTGATGTCGCCCCCCTGGCCCCAGCCGGCCAGCTCGTCGTAGGCGAGCGCCGGGAGCTCGGCCGCGAACGCCGGTGACTTCGCGTCGAGGTTCACGCAGGACTTCCACCACCGCGCCGCCACGGCGCCGACCCCGCTCGACCCGTACACGAGCGGGAAGGTCC
>DATDIE010000426.1:0-6170 GCA_036521235.1 Acidimicrobiales bacterium
CGGAGCGGCCTCGGAGTACGAACGGCTTTCCCTCTGGTGGGAGGCCGTCCCACTCCCGCTCCCGGTACGTCCCGCTCTCACCGAGGATCTCCAGGTCGACGTCTGCATCGTCGGCGCCGGCTTCAGCGGCCTGTGGACGGCCCATTCGCTCGCGCTGGCGGACCCCGCCCTCCGCATCGTCGTCCTCGAGCGCGAGGTTGCCGGCTTCGGGGCCTCCGGTCGCAACGGTGGATGGTGTTCGGCGTTGTTCGCAACGTCCGACAGCGCGCTCGTACGTCGGCACGGGATCGACGCCATGCGCGCCATGCGCCACGCCATGCACGAGACGGTCGACGTCGTGGGTGTCAGCGCCGCGAACGAAGGCATCGACTGCCACTTCCAGAAGGGCGGCACCGTCGACCTGGTTCGAAGCGAGGCCCAGAAGGAGCGCGCCCTCGCCGCCCTCGCAGAGTCCCGGTCGCTCGGGTTCGGGGAGGACGACCTGCGCTGGCTCGGCCCGGAGGAGACCCGCGCGCTCGTGGGTGCCGCCGGCGCCATCGGGGCGACCTACACCCCGCACTGCGCGGCGATCCAGCCGGCGCTTCTGGCGCGGGGCCTGGCCGACGCCGTCGAACGGCGTGGCGTGCACTTCTTCGAACACACCGAGGTGACCGAGATCAGGCCCGGATCGGGGAGCGGCGCCACCGTGGTGACGGCGGGAGGCACCGTGCGGGCCGACGTGGTCGTGCGCGCCACGGAGGCATGGACGCCGGAGCTCCCGGGCTACCGCCGCGAGATCGTGCCCGTGTACTCGCTCATGGTGGCGACCGAGCCCCTCGGCGCGGACTTCTGGGCGGAGGCCGGCTTGGCGGGACGGGCGACCTTCGCGGACCACCGCCACACGATCATCTACGGACAGCGCACGGCCGACGACCGCTTCGCCTTCGGAGGGCGGGGGGCGCCCTACCACTACGGATCGGCCGTCCGGAGCGAGTTCGACCGCGAGCCTGCGGTGCACGCGCTGCTGCGGGAGACGCTCGTCGAGCTGTTCCCGTCCCTCGACGGGCACCGGTTCACGCACGCGTGGGGCGGCCCCTTGGGCATCCCGCGCGACTGGCATTCCTCCGTGGGGTACGACCGCCGCTCCGGCCTGGCCTGGGCCGGCGGCTACGTGGGCGACGGCGTGGCCACCTCCAACCTGGCGGGGCGCACACTGGCCGACCTCATCATCGGATCGGAGTCGGAGCTCACGAGGCTGCCGTGGGTGAACCACCACTCGCCCCGCTGGGAGCCCGAGCCCCTGCGCTGGGCCGGCGTGAACGCGGGGCTCTGGACGATGAAGCTGGCGGACCGGAGCGAGACACGCCGTGGGCGCCCGAACAGGGCGGCGGGGGTGATGGGGCGTCTCCTCGGGGAGTGATCGGTGCCACAATCTCGGCGATGCAGGAGACGGGGCTGGACGAAGCGACGGCAAAGGCTCTCGGCGGATGGGCGGTGACCCAGCTGATCTACGCCTACGCGGAGCGCATCGACCACGGGGACTTCGCCGGCGTGGCGGAGCTGTTCGAGCACGCGACGCTCACGTTCGAGGGCTTCGACAACGAGGTGTCCGGGCGTGAGGCCATCGAAGCGCTCTACGCCCACACGACGCGGCGCTACGAGGACGGGACTCCCCGCACCAAGCACCTGATGACCAACGTGTTGGTGGACGTCGGCGACGACGAGGCGAGCGCGACGAGCCGCTCCTACTTCACCGTGTTGCAAGCCGTTCCCGGGCACCTGACGCTCCAGCCCGTGATCGCCGGACGGTACCGCCACACCTTCCGGCGGGTTGACGGCCACTGGCGCGTTGAGACGATGCGCGTCATGATCGACCTCGTGGGCGAGCTCGGACACCACCTGCTCTTCGACCTGGCGCCATGAGGCTCTCCCTCACCTACGGCTGGGACTGCGCCCCCGAGGCGTTCTGGGCCCTCTACTTCGACCCCGACTTCACCGTGAAGATGCACCTCGAGGCGCTGGGCTCCACGTCGGCCGAGGTCGTGTCGCAGGAGGGTGACCTGACCAGCGGGCTGGTGCGCACGCTCCGCTACGGGCAGCGACCGAACATGCCGGGCCCGGTGCGCAAGATCTTCGGGGAAGAGGTCGTGACGACCGAGGTGAGCACGTTCGACCCGGCGGCGTCGACCTCGACGTTCACCATGACGCCGGGGACCATGTCCGACAAGACGCACATCGAGGGTGCCATCGCACTCGCCCTCGAGGACGGCTCCACGGTGGAGAGCTTCTCGCTCGACGCCCGCGTGAAGATCTTCGGCGCGGGGCCGATCGTGGAGCGCTTCATCGAGCACCAGGCCCGCGACATGCAGGGCAAGGCCGTCGAGTTCATGCGCGCCCGCCTCGAGGGTTGAGCGCGCCCCTCTCGACGATCCGCCAGACCCGTTCGAGGTCGAGATGCTCCTCGCACGCGTCGGCGACCCGCTCGATCTGTTCCTCGCGCGCCGCGGCGTAATCGAGGCCCGAGGGCTCCCAGGCCCGTCCCCGGCGGGCGGCCACGTCGGCCAGGAACGACGAGCGGAACGCGTTGTTCTCGAAGACCCCGTGCAGTGTGGTGCCGCGCACGGCACCGGACCGGTTGACGGCGCTGATGACGTCGTCCACGTGGCGGGTGGCGGCATCGCCGGCGTCGAACCACGGGGCGTAGAGGTCGTCGGGTCGGAGGCGGCCGTGGCGGATCTCGTAGCCGTCGAGGGTCACCGCCTCGGCGCCGGGCACCGAGACGGGCAGCGAGGCCGCAGTCAGGCGGGTGACCTTGTCCGCGGCGAACGTGGTGCGCACGGGCAGCCAGCCCAACCCGGACGAGGAGGGGTGAGAGGACTCGACGGCGTCGGGATCGTCGATGTCCTCCCCCATCATCTGGAAGCCGCCGCAGATCCCGACGATCACCGGTGGCGGTGACGACACCGACCGCAGGGCGTCGAGCGCAGCGGCGAGGCCGGTGGCGCGGAGCCAGCTCAGGTCGTCGATGGTGGAGCGGGTGCCGGGGATGATGACGAGATCGGGGTCGCCCAGGGCGTCGTGGCGCGCCACCCAGCGCACGGACACGCCGGGCTCCGCGACGAGCGGGTCGATGTCGGTGAAGTTCGCCAAACGGGGGAGGCGGAGCACCGCCACGTCGAGCCCGGCGGCGACGAGTGGCGGTAACCCGGAGGGCCGCTCGAGGGCGAGCGAGTCCTCGGCGTCGAGCGCGAGGTGGCCGAGGTGCGGTAGCACCCCGAGGGTGGGAACGCCGCAGCGCTCCTCGAGCTGGGCGGGCCCGGTGCCGAGGAGCGCGGGGTCGCCGCGGAAGCGGTTGATCACGAAGCCGTGGACCAGGGCGGCGAGGTCGGCCGGAAGGAGGGCGACGGTGCCGTACAGGTGGGCGAAGACGCCCCCGCGCTCGATGTCGCCGACGAGGACGGCCGGGATTGCGGCGCGGCGTGCGAGGCCCAGGTTCACGATGTCGTCGGCGAACAGGTTGATCTCGGCGGGGCTGCCCGCGCCCTCGCACACCACGACGTCGAATCGGGCGCGCAGGTCGGCCAGCGCGGCGTCGACCGCGTCGACGAGCGCGTGCTTGGCGTCGCGGTACGTGGCGGCGTCCTGGACGGCGAGCGGGCGGCCCATGAGCACGACCTGCGAGGCGCGTTCGGACGTGGGCTTGAGGAGGACCGGGTTCATGGCGACCTCGGGCTCGGCGCGGGCGGCGACGGCCTGGAGCCACTGGGCCCGGCCTATCTCGCCGCCGGCGGGCGTGACCATGGCGTTCAACGACATGTTCTGGCCCTTGAACGGCGCCACCTTGACGCCATGGCGGGCGAGCAGGCGGCACAGCCCGGTGACGACGGTGGACTTGCCGGCGTCCGAAGAGGTGCCGCAGACCATGAGGGCTCCGTGCACCCCCGTGTTCTACCGCGCGCCGCCCCGCAGTGTCGTGTTCTCCGCCCTCTCTATTTCGACACGAAGACCGGGTCGGCCGAGGTGCCGGCCCGCGTTCCGTGGCGGACGGGTTCGGGACGTCTCAGAGCGAGGCGGCACCCACGATCGGCGCTGACGGCAGCGGACCCGACGGCGCCAGCGCGGTCGCGTCGCCGAAGGGGAGCGTGTTGCCGCGGTCGGTGACGAGCAGGTACCCGCCTCCGTCGGCAGTCGGTTCCAGGGCGACCGCCGAACCGGTCAGCAGGGAGTGCCCGCCGCCACCGGCGGAACCGTAGAAGCCGGCGTCACCGTAGGAGAAGACCCCCCCGTCGGAGGCCACCATCCAGTAGCCGTTGCCGTCGGGCGTGGCGGCCATGCCGACGATGGGCTTGTTGAGCACCAGGCTGCCGGTGCTTCCGTGGAACTGGGCGTCGCCATAGGCGAAGATCCCGCCGTCGGAGGCGACGAGCCAGTAGCCGTTGCCGTCGGGCGTGGCGGCCATGCCGACGATGGGCTTGTTGAGCACCAGGCTGCCGGTGCTGCCGTGGAACTGGGCGTCGCCTAAGGAGAAGATCCCCCCGTCAGAGGCGACGAGCCAGTAGCCCTGGCCGTCGGGCGTGGCGGCCATGCCGACGATCGGCTTGTTGAGCGATTGGCCGGCCATGGAGCCGAAATAGGGTGCGCCCCCGAACGGGGTGACGCCGCCGTCGGCGCCGGCGACCCAGGTGGCGTTGGCGATGATGTCGACACTTATGGCCGCGCTCGCGGAGCCAACGGTGTTGGAAGCGGTCACCGTCACTGTGACCGGTCCGCTCGGCACCCGCGCCGCCGTCCCCGCGATGGTCGCCGTGCCGTTGCCGTTGTCGGTGAACGCGAGACCCTCGGGCAGCGATCCGCTGAGCGTGAAGCTCGGGGTCGGATAGGCGCTCGCACTGAGCGAGACCGAGGTTGATTTTCCGAGTACGAACGTGGCGACGGATGGCGCGGAGATCGCTGGCGCCTCGTCGACGGTGAGCGTCAAAGTCTGGGTGGCCGGGGGGCTCACCGAGTTGGCGGCGGTGACGGCCAACGGGTAGGTGCCGCCGCTGGCCGCCGCCGGCGTCCCGGCCAACGTGGCGGTCCCATCGCCGTTGTCGGTGAAGGTGACGCCGGTGGGAAGAGCCCCTGCCTCGCTCAGCGCCGGCGCCGGGTAGCCCGTCGTCGTCACGGTGAACGTCCCGGGCGTCCCCACCGTGAACGTGGTCGCGGCCGCGCTGGTGATGGCGGTGCCTTGGCTCACCGTGAGCGTGAAGTCCTGCGTCGCGGCGGTGCCGACGCCGTTGGTCGCGTCGATCGAGAACGAGTAGACGCCGCCGGTGCCCGCAGCCGGCGTGCCGGTGAGGGTCGCGGTGCCGTCGCCGTTATCGGTGAAGTTCACTCCGGTGGGCAAGGCGCCGCTCTTCGACAACGAGGGTGTCGGAAAGCCGCTGGCGGTCACATTGAAGCTGCCCAAAGCCCCGACGGTGAAGGTGGTGGCGTCCGCGCTGGTGATGGCGGGCGCCTCGTCCACGGTGAGCGTCAGCGTCTGGGTGGCCGGGGGGCTCACCGAGTTGGCGGCGGTCACGGCCAACGGGTAGGTGCCGCCGCTGCCCGCCGCCGGCGTCCCGGCCAACGTGGCGGTCCCGTTCCCGTTGTCGGTGAAGTGCACGCCCGGCGGGAGGGACCCCGCCTCGCTCAGCGCCGGCGCCGGGGACCCGGTGGTGGTGACGGTGAACGTGCCCGGCGTCCCCACGGTGAACGTCGTCGAGTCCGCGCTGGTGATGGCGGGGCCTTGGCTCACGGTGAGGACGAAGGACTGGGTGGCCGTCCCGCTCCCGTTGGAAGCCGTGAACATGAGGTCGTACGTCCCGGCGCTCGCCGCGGCGGGCGTGCCCGACAAGGTGGCGGTGCCGTTGCCGTTGTAGGTGAAGTTCACGCCGCTCGGTAGTGCCCCGCTATGCGACAGCACCGGCGCCGGGAAGCCACTGGTCGTCACGACGAAGTTGCCCGCAGCCCCTGCGGTGAAGGTGGTGGCAGCGGCACTGGTGATTGCCGCAGCCTGGTCAACGCTGAGCACGAAGGTCTGCGACGCGTCGGGCTGGACCCCGTTGGACGCGTGGACGGTGAGGACGTAGGTCCCCGCCGTGCCCGCGGACGGGGTTCCCGACAGCGTGGCCGTTCCGTCCCCGTTATCGCTGAAGTTCACTCCGGCGGGA
>DATDIE010000427.1:0-2419 GCA_036521235.1 Acidimicrobiales bacterium
TTGGGCTCGCTCGACGATGCCACCGCACTCCTCACCGCCATCCGGGTGGAGCTCCACCGTATGGCCAAGCGCGAGCACGACCGCTTGCTGCTCCAGGACCAGGACCAGGTGGCCGCCGCGCTCGGGTTCCCCGACGCAGACGAGCTGATGCTCGCGGTCTCCACGGCAGGCCGCCAGATCGCATGGGTGTCCGACGACGTTTGGCGCCGCCGCAAGCTGTGGGACCCCACTCCGCCGCCCAAGCGTTTCTTGCGCCGCCGCGCGCCTGACACCGAAGAGTCACCCGTCCCCGCCGACCTCGCTCCCGACCTGATCGAACTGAACGGCGAGGTCGCGCTCACTTCGTCCGCCCCGGTGTCGGACGATCCGTCTCTCCCCTTGCGTCTGGCCGCCACCGCCGCCGCCATCGATCGCCCGCTCGCGCGCGGCTCGCTGCATCGGCTCGCCGACCGCATGCCCCCGCCGAGCGACCCTTGGACCGACGCCACGCGAGACGCATTCATCGCGCTGCTCGCCCTCGGCCGGCCCGCCGTCGACAAGATCGAGTCGCTCGATCAGCACGGCCTGTTCGTCCGGCTCCTCCCCGAGTGGGCGGCCGTCCGCAACAAGCCGCAGCGCAACGCCTACCACCGCTTCACCGTCGACCGGCACCTGCTCGAGGCGGCCGCACTGGCGGCCGAGCTGACCGACACTGTGGAGCGACCCGACCTCCTCTTGGTCGGTACGCTGCTCCACGACATCGGCAAGGGCTATCCCGGTGACCACACCGAGGTCGGCATGGAGGTCGTGCACGAGATCACGACGCGGATGGGTTTCGCGCCGGACGACGTCGAAGTCTTGGTCGACCTCGTGCGCCACCACCTCCTCCTGCCGGACACTGCAACCCGCCGCGACCTCGACGATCCCTCCACGATCGACCGCGTGGCCCGCGCCGCGGGCACCCGCACAACCTTGCACCTGCTCGCCGCACTGACCGAGGCCGACAGTCGTGCCACCGGACCGTCGGCCTGGGGCGCCTGGAAGGCCGGGCTCGTCACGGACCTCGTCGAGCGCGCCGACAAGGTCCTGCAGGGCGTGGCCGCCGCGCCGGCAGGGCCAGACCTCCTCCTGGCGGCCCACCGCAGGCTGATCGACGAGGTACGGGGAACCGGGTTGCCTTCGGTCTCCCTTCAGCCCCCGCAGGTGATCGTGGCTGCACCCGACCGTCCCGGGCTTTTCTCCTCGGTCGCCGGAGCGCTCGCACTCAACGGCATGGACGTGCGGGCCGCCAACGTCGCCGGCGAGGAGGGCGTCGCGGTCGAGGTGTTCACCGTGGAGGTCGCCCGGGGCACCTGGCCCGACACGGCCAAGCTGCGCGAGGACCTTTCCGCCGTGCTGGCGGGCGAGATGGCCATCGGCGAACGGCTCTCCGAACGCGAACGGGTCTACCCTCTCCGCCGCCATTCGGCCGCCCACCTGCCGGTCAGCGAGGTGACCATCGACAACGACGCCTCCGAGACGGCCACCGTCCTCGAGGTTTGGGCCCCCGACGAGATCGGCCTCCTGCACCGGATCACCCGTGCCCTGTTCAACGCCGGGCTCGACGTCGTATCAGCCCGGGTTTCAACCCTGGGTGAGATGGTCGTCGATGCGTTTTACGTACGGGAGTCCGGAGGCAGGAAGCTCACCGACTCCGAACGTCTCAGCGCAGTCACAGACGCCATTGAGGAGGAGATTGGGCCCTCGGGCCCTGCTGGACCCCGGTAGAATCCCGCGTGTCATGAGTTCGGGAGAGCACGCGGCCAAAAGGAAGCGCCCACGCACCTGGATGGTGGTCACCATCTGTGCCGTCGTCGTCCTGCTCGCTGCCGGGGGATTTGTCGCCGTCGAACACTTCGGGACCAAGGCGGGTGCGAACCCGACGACGCCCCCGCCGGCCCTTTCCGTCACATCGGTCTCTCCGAGTGGGACCAATGTCAATGCCGGCTCGACCATCTCGGTGCAGTTCTCGACGGACCTCGCGCCCAACAGTCCGATGCCCACGTTGAGCCCGCCGGTGCCAGGATCGTGGGCCGTCCTGTCGCCTTCGATGCTGCAATACGAGGCGAGCGGACCACTCGTGCCCGGTGCATCCGAGACGATCACGGTGCCCGGAGGATCGAGTGGCGTCGTCGGTTCGCTGGGACAGCACCTCGCGCAAACGGTGACGACGCAATTCACCGTGGCACCGGGCTCGACGCTGCGACTCCAACAGTTGCTGGCCGAGCTCGGCTACCTGCCTCTCACGTTCACCCCAGCCGCGCCCGTCACCTCATCCGCACAGCTCGGCAACGACCAGGTCGGCTCGTTCTCGTGGCGCTGGGCGTACCAACCGTCTTCACTGACCACGCTGTGGACGCCGGGCACGAACAACGAGATCACCCAGGGCGCGGTGATGAAC
>DATDIE010000428.1:0-7619 GCA_036521235.1 Acidimicrobiales bacterium
GGCCAGATCAGGAGCTCGCCGTCCCACTCGGGGTCGTATCGCCCGGCCCAGGGCTCGGGCGTGTCGAACGGCTCGTGCGGGTCGAACTCGTCCACGAAGAGCATGAAGGGCGCGCCGCCCGGGCCCGGCGCGCCGTCGCGCAACCACCCGGCGGCCGCACGCATCGTCTTCGGACCCGGGTAGTCCGACTCGGCGCGGAAGAACGTCCGCGAGCGGTCATACGGTCGATCCTCGGCGTCGGCCCAGCCCAGGCGATCCCGCCAGAACCATGCGCCCCCTCGGGCCGGCAACGCCGGCGAGCCGATGTAGCTCGGGTCCGGGTACGTCCGCCACGGGTCGCCCTCGTGCCCGCGCACGTAGTCCCAGGCCGAGAAGTCGGTGTGGTAGTTCTCGCCGCCGACTTCGAAAAGGTGCGGGTGGTCCGACACCAACATCGTGGTGACGCCGGCCCGCCGCAGCCCCACCGTCACGGGCTCCTCCCACACCTCGATAGACCCCCACGGCCGCCACAGGAAGTCGAGCGCGCCGCACAGGATGTCGTGGCGCGCCGGCATGCACGGCAACGACCCCGTGACGTGCGATGTGAACCGCACCGCCCGCTCACGGGCGAAGCGATCGAGATTCGGCGTGTCGAACTCCGTCCCGCCGTAGCACCCGAGCATGTGCCGGTTGAGGCTGTCGAGCAGCAGCACCACCAAATTCCGGGGACGGCCGCCCGCTTCCGCCGGCCCCCCGGCAGCGGGTCTCTCGTCGGCGTCGCCGGACATGGCGGCCATGGTAGAGGCGTCCCCGGCCCGCACCACCTCGTACCACCTCGCACCCGACGCGCGGGCGCCCGACCCAAGGAGCGTCAGCGCAGGCCGCGGCAGAGCGGCAACGTGCACGTATAGGCCGAGGCCTGGTCGCCGTACAGCCGACGCAGCGCGAGCCGGCTCTGCCCGGCTGCATGCTGCACGACGTCGCAGGCCGCGTCGAGGTCCTCCTCGTTGGCGGCCGAGATCGTCACGAACCCGGCATAGCGGAACGACGCGTGGCCGTCGGCCAGCTCGGCCTCACGGCGGGCCAGCACCTCGGACTCGCGCGCGTGCCGCGCCGTCGAGACGAAGCCACCACGACGTCGCAGCTCGGTATCTGCCAGATCGGCGGTGCGCGACGCCTCCACCTTGCGCACAGCGGCGTCAGAGCCAAGTGGCTGCATCACGACCGCCAAGGTCGAACGCGCCGATCCGAGCAGGACCGGGGCCAGGAAGTCGCTCCGCACCTCGACGCGCGGCCACTCCGCCACCCAGAACGTGGCGTGGACCATGCCGTCGACCCGCACCTGGGACCAGCTCTCCTCCATGGCCATCGGCCACGGGTCCTCGACGGGCGCCACCGCCGTGCCGGCGTCCGGCTCATACGTGCGCAACAGCTGGTGGGCCAGGTCCTCGGCCGACAAAACGGACTCCACCTGCACGTCCGCGTCGTTGAGCAGGCGCGCCAGAGACGCAACCTCGCGGGCCAGCGCTGCGGTCCCCACCTCGACCGACTTGGTGAGACGAACCTGGACGGCCAGCACCACGTCGTGCGTGCACGCACGCGAGTCCATGTCGGCCAAGAGCGCCTCGTACGATGCGGCGCACGCCGACCCTGTGTCCGCGACGGCCTCCGCCGCGAGATACGCGTGAACGCCACGGCCGTCGTCGGGAAACGACGCCGCCACCCATTGGACCCGGTGCACCGGCGATCCCTCGCGCGCCAGCGACGCCAGGACCGAGGACCACGCCCCGACGCGCCGGTCCTGCTCGTCGGGCCCGAGCAGGGCGAAGCTGCGGCCGCGCAGCGAGAGGGCGGCGGTCAGGGTACGCGCGGCGCGATCGTGCACGACGCCCATGTCCTGCCACCCGGCGCGCAGCAGGCGCACGCCTCGCCACGCGCCCGTGTCGCGCCCACGCCCGGACGCCCAACCGCCAGGGCCGCGCGTCCGGCGTGCCGCCCAGCACAAGGCGACGGGCAGCCACTCGTCACCCGTGCGTCCCGCCACGGGCACGGTGGCCATGGCGCCGTAAAGGACCAGCACACCGACCGCGGCGGCCACTCCCGCCGCGTTGGGCGCGGCGCGCAGCACAAGCACGCCAAAGACCAGGCCCACCGCGACGGTGAGGATCTGGCCCGGTCGCCAGCCCGCGAGCGAACCGCCGCGTTCGCGCGGACCGAAGCGGTATCGGGCACCACCTAACCCGCTCACGTGCTCCCCGCCGTGTCGTCGGGCGGCCATGCCGCGGGCAACTGGAGGACTTTCGGGCCCACCGCGTCGTGATAGAGACACCAACGCTGCCTGCCCGGCTCCACGGGACCAAGGAAGGTGCCCCCGGGCGGCACGCCCTCCCACTTCCACGCGTCGGCCGGGCTCTTCGGCCCGGTACGCGCGCCGCCTCCACCATTCCCGTGTGGCGCGGCCGACGACGGCGCCGGCAACGCCGCAGGTACCGGCACCGCACTCGGTGCGACGACAGGGCTCCCCGACCCCGCGCCAGCGCCAGCGCCAGCGACACCACCACCACCCAAGCCTTCGTCGTCCTCCTCGCTCCAGCCAACGATCGGCTTCGGACCCTTCGGCCCCGGCTCGATCCCCCTCGCCATCGCCTCGTCGTAGATCCTCTGTGACGAGGGATCGCCGACACCCATCCCGTCCGCCCCCGACAGAAGGCCGCCGTTCGACGGGTCCGCTTCCTCCGCCAGCTCGTCTGGGGTCTTGGGCCTGTCCGGTCCCTCACCGCCAGACGCCGATCCCGACCCAGACCCCGACCCAGATCCCGACCCCGACGCAGGCCCGCGTCCCCCGCCGGCGCCCGACCTCGTCGCCTCGCCCGCGCCCAAAGCCCCGCCCGCCGCGGTCTGCGCCATGAGCCGCGCGTCGCCCAACGCCCCCAGGCCCTCGTGCAGCGCGTGGCCCGCAGCGCTACGCAGCGGCAGCGTCAACGCCGCCGTGCCGCGCTGGCGCAGCCCGTCAAGATGCCCGACCGCCCCCGCCTCGATCGCCGGGATGAGCCGCAGGATCGCGAACGGCACGAACGTCGCCATGACGAGCAACGCACCGCCAGCGAGCACGGCGGAGAAGCCGCCGCTGTTCGGGGCTCCCGAGGCGCCCGACGAGACGGCGCCCGCGGCCAGGCTGAGCGTCGCCACGATGACGAACTTGGACAAGATCAACGCGGCCAGCGTCTCGATGAGCCGTCGACACCAGTGCGAGACCGCGGGCCATACCAACGTCGCCAACGCGAGCGGGAGGAAGAGGACCGCGACGTACACCGCCGCGGCGCGGATCAGGAGCTCGAGCCACAGCACGAACGCCGCCACCGCGACCAGCAGCCCGACCAGCAACAACACGAAGCTCGCGATCGTCGGGTCGGCCGCCGCCGTCACCAGCCCCTTGGTCACCGTCGACAACAGCGAGGCCACGTCAGCTCCCGTCCCGCCGGCGACGGCGTCGCTCATGGCGTCGGTAGCGGACAAACTCAGGATGACGACCTGGATCGCGACGACGGCGAGCAACAACGCCAGCGGCAGCTGCATGAGATAAGTCCGAACCAGCTGCCCCGGGTTTTGGCGCAACACGGCCTGCAGCGTCGACAGCAGCAACATCGGCAGGATCACGACGCCCGCCAACGCCGTCATCTGCCCGTAGTGTGTGCGGAACCACGTCGCCCCGACATCGATGCTCGTCGTCGACGCCAGGACGCTGCCGATCTGGCCGAGCAGCCACTCGGCGCCGCTCGCCACCCACTGGCTGATCCCGTTGAGGACGGACTCGAACCCCGACGCCGCGAGCGACCCGCCGAGGCTGCCGACCTGGCAGACGGGGTTGAGGGCGTCGAGCCCGGTGCATCCGGCGGCTTGCATGGCAGCGGCTCAGGCGATGTGGTCGATTGGCGAATGAGCGGATTGACGGCTGGCGAGGCGGCAGCGAGCGCCGATCAGTGCAGCGCCGTCCCGGTGTGGAAGAAGAAGTTGATGATCGGTGGCGCCGCGCCGATCAACAGCGCGGCCAGGCCCGACACCAACACGGCCCGGCGCCCGACCATCGTCTGTTGGAAGTTCTGCGAGTGCACCCCCAACGCCCACGCGGCGGCGCCGATCAACAGCCCGGCCATCGCGGCGATCAGTGCCCACGCGCCGAGGCCGTTGGTCAGTTCCTGCAGTGTCCCGCCGCCCGGCAACGCGTTGACGCTTGGGTTGAGCGAGACGTCGGCCAGGTGCCACACGACCATTGCGTGTCCTCCGTCGAGATTGCGGACCCCGGACCATCCGGGGCCGCGTTCGGCGGAGAACGGTTCGTCCCCTTTCGTCGATTCCGCGGGCGCTCGTCAGCGAATCTGGCGACACCGGAGGAGGTCGAGGTCGGGCCCACCAGGAGACTCCCGTTGCAACCGCTGCTGCCAACCCGGTCCGCGGCGGTGCGAGCACCGGTACGACCAGCGACCCGCCACGACAATCCCCAGCACAGGCGGTCGGCGCGCTGTCCGGGGGCCACCCCACGACCGATCGACCCCTCCTGGCTCGAACGTTCGCCCCGCGGACTCCCGCCTGTCATATTGGGGGCGGAACCGATGAGCGCAACGGCACACGTCACTCTGAGCCAGACCCAGGGGATCATCTACCTCGCGATCGCTGTCGCCGTCTGCGTCCTGGTCGGCGTCGTGGCGGCATACCTCGGGCGGCGGGCGAGAAGCCGGGCGATCAGTCAGCGCCTGGCCGCCCTCGGCACCCGCCTCGGCCTCGATCCGCCCGAGGACGAGAACAACATCGAGACCTCTCTCGCCTACCTCGAGCAGGTCACCGGCGGCGCCGCCCAGGCCGTCACCGAGTCGAGCTCCGACGCCATCCGCTTGCGGCGCTCCCTCGACACGCTCACCCAGGGCGTCGTCCTCTGTGACGAGAACGGGACCGTGATCTATCGCAACGGCCGCGCCAATGCCTTGATGGTCAGCCGCCACGGTGATGCCCTCGCCGCCCAGGCGGTGACCGAGGTACTCGAGGACGCGTGGCACGAGGGCTCCGCGGAGCGCACGCTCGACCTCTACGGGCCGCCGCGCCGCACCCTGCAGGTGCGGGCGCGCCAGATCGACGACGGGCGGAGACCGCTCGGCGTGATCGCGCTGATCGAGGACATCTCGGAACGGCGGCGGCTCGAGGAGATCCGACGCGACTTCGTGGCCAACGTCAGCCACGAGCTCAAGACCCCGATGGGCGCGCTGGGCCTGCTCGCCGAGACGCTCGTGTCCGAGCCCGATCCCCAGGTGGCGCAGCGCCTGGCCGGCCGCATCCACAACGAGGCCTTCCGGGTGAGCCGCATCATCGACGACCTGCTCGACCTGTCGCGCATCGAGTCCGAGGAGGCGCCGCCGCGGGAGCCGGTGCTGGTCAACCTGGTCGTGGCCGACGCCGTCGAGCGGGTGCGGGCGACGGCGGACCAGCGTGGGATCGAGATCGTGCTGCACGAACCGTCGCCGCCGGTCGCAATGATGGGAGACCGTCGCCAACTCGTCTCGGCGATGCATGCCCTCTTGGAGAACGCCATCACCTACTCCTACGACAACTCGAAGGTCGTCGTGACCGGCACGGTGAAGCGGGCCAACCCCAACCTCGAACATCCCTCCTTCGCCAGCCGGCCGGCCGAGATGGCCGCCGCGGAAGGCGCCGGCGGGGGCGACGAGCACGACGAGGCGGACGCCACCGGAGAGACGCCCGTGGTCCAGGAGTCCGAGCCCTCGGGCGAGTCGGCGTCGCGGGCGGACGGGCCGGTCGAGCCGGTCTTCACTCCCGAGATCCTCGAGCAGTACACGCCGCCGGACGGGGACGCCGGCGTCGCCGCGCCGGCGACGGGCTCCACGGCGCCGCCGGCCCCGCTCGCCCCGGGAGCGCCGATCGAGGCGGAAAAGGGTGACGCCGCCGGGACGGGCCCGGTGGAGACCACCTCGGCCGGGTCCCCGAATTGGCGGATCGAAGAGCGCGACAGCGTCCGGCTCTCGGTGCAGGACCACGGCGTGGGCATTCCCGCCCGCGACCTCGATCGCATTTTCGAGCGCTTTTACCGCGTCGACCACGGGCGCAGCCGCGACACGGGCGGCACCGGCCTGGGGCTTTCCATCGTGCGTCACGTCGCCAACAACCATCAGGGCTGGGTCGACGTCGAGTCGCGGGAGGGCGAAGGCTCTACGTTTACGCTTGTGCTTCCCATCCAGGCGGAAGTCGTGTGACCAAACCGAAAGAGAAGAAGAAGGGCCGCACGGCGCCGGGTGAAGGCCCGGTCAAGGTGCTGCTGGCCGAGGACGAGGAGTCCTTCATCGAGGCGCTCGTCATCGGGTTGACCAACGAGGGCTTCCGCGTGACGGTGGCGCGGGACGGCAACGAGGCGTTGGCGTTGTTCGAGGAGACGGGGCCGGACATCATCTTGTTGGACCTCATGCTGCCGAAGGTCTCGGGCATCGACGTCTGCCGCACCATCCGCGGGCGGTCGCAGGTCCCCATCATCATGGTGACGGCCAAGGGGACGGAGATCGACACGGTCGTCGCGTTGGAGGTGGGCGCGGACGACTACGTGACCAAGCCGTATCGGCTGCGCGAGCTCGTGGCCCGGATGCGGGCCGTGCTGCGGCGGGCGCCGGGCGGCCCCGAGGCATCGGACACAGGGTCGATCGAGTTCGGGAGCGACGGCGTCTGGGAGGCGAACGGGATCAAGGTGGACTTCGACCAGCGCCGCGTGTTCGTGCGCGGCGAGGAGGTGCACCTGCGGCGCAAGGAGTTCGAGTTGTTGCGCCTGCTCGTCGAGAACTCAGGGCGGGTGCTGACCCGTGACGTGCTGATCGACCGCGTGTGGGGCACCGACTACATCGGTGACACGAAGACGTTGGATGTGCATATCAAGCGCCTGCGGTCGCGCATCGAGGCCGACCCCTCGGCCCCGGTGCTGATCACGACCGTGCGCGGCGTGGGCTACCGGTTCGCCGCCGCCAACTGATCGGCGGCGGGGCGGGCCGGGGCTGGCGCCCCAGCCCATGCTGGAAACGCGCTCGATCAAGCAGCGACGGGGAGCTCGGTGTCCTCGGAAATCGAGTCGGCCGGGTCCACGTTTTGCACGTTCGCCGCGTTCTGTCGGGCCTCGATCAGTGCGAGCGCGTGCTCGCGTTGCTCGCCGGATTCCAGGCGTGCGCCGTGGTCACGATGGGACAGGACCAGCAACGGGATCGCGGCCGCGCCGACGGCCAGGATCATGAGGGGGATGCTGATGATGACGAGGGGCATGTGCTGATTCGGTTGGGGCGACTTGCCCCGCACCATCTCCTTTCGTAGGACGCATGGTGCGCTACCCGGATCAGCGCTCCCGCAGTGGGGTCGTAGCCGGTGCTGTGAGGTTCATGACGTTTCGATGACGCCGACCCGAACGCCGCCCCTGGGCCTTACTGGCGCTCGATCAGCACCGGCCGGTACCAGGCGTTCCGGTCCCGGTGCGTGCCGCGCGGGACTGCCGGCTGCGGCGACCGCCGCGTCGTAGGGCTGTGCGTGCGCAGGCCGTGGCGGCGGCGGTGGAGCTCCACCTTCATCTCTGCTTCACGCGTGAGTTGGGTGATCTCACGCCG
>DATDIE010000429.1:0-2617 GCA_036521235.1 Acidimicrobiales bacterium
TTCCCGCAGTATCTCGACGCGCTCGAGCGCCGGCGCTGGACGGTCGACGTCGGCACCCAGGTCCCCCACGGCGCCGTGCGGGCGTACGTCATGGGCGAGCGGGGGGCAAAGAACGAGGCGGCGTCCGCCGAGGACATCGCCGCCATGCGGGCCATCGTGGCGGAGGCGCTGCGGGCGGGCGCGCTCGGGTTCTCGACGTCGCGGACCCTCGGGCACCGAGCGGTCGACGGCGAGGTGGTGCCGGGGACGTATGCGGCCGAGGACGAGCTGTTCGGCGTGGGCGCGGCGTTGGCCGACGCCGGCACCGGCGTGTTCGAGCTCGCGCCGTACGGCGTGGCCAACGAGCACCTGGACGACCCGTGGCAGGAGGTCGACTGGATGCGACGGCTGTCGGCCGCGATCTCGCGGCCCGTGTCGTTCGCGCTCCTGCAGGTCGACGACGATCCCGAGCTGTGGCGCAAGCAGATGGCCGCCTCGCTCGAGGCGTGCGCCGAGGGCGCCGAGCTCTACCCCCAGGTGGCGGGGCGGGCGACCGGGTTGCTCACGGGGCACTTCGCGACGTACTGCCTGTTCTCCGAGATCCCGGCGTACGGCGAGCTGCGCCGGCGGCACCTGAGCGCCGAGGAGTTCGCGGCGGCGCTGGCCGACCCCGAGGTGCGCCGCTCGATCGTGTCGTGGACGCCACCGTCGCCGGACGTCGCCGCGGCGATGAACAAGGCGTACGGCCGGACGTACGTGTTGGGTGACCCACCCGACTACGAGCCGGGGCCGGAGCGCTCGCTCGCCGGGCTCGCGGCGGCGCAGGGCGTGTCACCGCTCGAGGTGGCCTATGACGAGATGGCGCGCGACGGGGGCACCGGGCTGCTGTACCTGCCGATCCTGAACTACTCGAACGGCGACCTCGACCACGTCTACGACATGGTGCAGCACCCGCGGGGACTGCTCGGGCTCTCGGACGGCGGGGCGCACTCCGGCACGATCTGCGACGGGTCGATGCCGACGTTCATGCTCACGCACTGGACGCGGGACCGTGCGCGCGGTGCGACGCTGCCGCTCGAGTACATCGTGAAGAAGCAGACGCACGACACGGCCCGGCTCTACGGCATGTCGGACCGCGGCACGGTGGAGCCCGGCGCACTGGCCGACTTCAACCTCATCGACTACGACGCGTTGGCGCTCGGGGTGCCGTTCGTGGAGGCCGACCTGCCGGCCGGGGGCCGCCGCCTGCTGCAGCGGGCCACGGGGTACGCGAAGACGATCAAGCACGGCGTCGTGACGTTCGAGGACGGCGAGCCCACCGGGGAGCTGCCGGGTCGCCTGGTCCGCGGCGCCCGCTGAGCACCCCGGGCGCACCCGCACCGAGGCCGCCGGCCACCCGGTAGACCGCAACTGGTATGGACGCGCCGCTGACCCAATACGCGGTGCGCGATGGCGTGCACATCGGCTTTCAGGTCTGGGGACTCGACGCGTCGCCCGACACGGTCGACATCCTGGAGTTCAACAACGGCCTCATGATCAGCATCGACGAGACCGTCGACGAGCCCAACTGGTTGCGCTACACCGAGCGCGTCGGCGCCTTCAGCCGCCTCATCCGCTTCGACGCCGGCGGCCTCGGGCTGTCCGACCCGCTCCCCACTGGCGTGGCGCCGTCGGTCGAGGGATGGGCGCAGGACGCGCTCGCCGTGATGAACGCCGCCGGGAGCGCCCGGGCCGTCGTCATGGCCTCGACGGGCGGCTCGATGGCCGCCCTGTGGCTGGCCGCCCGTTATCACGACCGGGTGGCCGGCCTCATCCTCATGAACGGCACGGCGCGGGTCGGCGCAGCCGAGGACTACAACTTCGGCGTGCCGGAGGAGCTGACCGCCGAGATCGGGGAGAGCATCGAGGTCCCGCTCGTCGCCGAGGACGTGCCCCAGGACATCGCGATCTTCGCCCCGAGCCTGGCCCACCGCGTGGGATTCAAGGAATGGTGGGGCCGCGCGGCGCGCCGGGGCGCCAGCCCCACCACGGCCGCGGCGTTCAACCTGGTGACCTTCACGTCCGACGTGCGCGACTGCGTCCCCGACATCGCATGCCCCACGCTGCTCATGTCACGTACCGAGGGCTTCATCGACCTCGTCGAGCACGGCCGCTATCTGTCCGAACGCATTGAGGGGGCGCGCTTCGTCACCTTTGCCGGCCCCGACCTGTTGCCCTGGGCCGGCGAGTTCGATCCGATCGTGGACGAGATGGAGGAATTCGTCACCGGTCAGCGCAGCGTGCACGCGGCCGAGCGCACGCTGGCCACGGTGTTGTTCACCGACATCGTCGACTCCACGGTGCGGGCGGCGGCGGCCGGCGACCGCCAGTGGCGCGCGGTGCTCGACGAGTTCGACGTCAACGTCAAGCGGCTGCTGGCCCGCCACGACGGCGTCTGGGTGAAGAACACCGGCGACGGGATCCTGGCGCGCTTCGGGACGCCGGCCCAGGGCGTGCGCTGTGCGGCGTCGATGGTCGAGACGGCCGCCAGCTCGGGCCTCGAGCTGCGCGCCGGGCTCCACGCCGGCGAGGTGGAGCTGCGGGGCGACGACATCGGCGGTCTGGCCGTCCACATCGCGTCGCGGGTCAGCGCGATGGC
>DATDIE010000430.1:0-21154 GCA_036521235.1 Acidimicrobiales bacterium
GCGTGAGGACGGGCACGCCCGCGCCGACCGCGTCCGTGCTCGCCAACGGCAACGGCGCCCACCACGCCCCGCCCGTCAACGGGTCCGGCGGTGGGCACGGGGTGGCCGGGATGGCCGAGCGGGCGGCGGCCTTCGGGGGCACGCTGCGCGCCGGTCCGGCGGCATCGGGCGGTTGGGAAGTCATCGCCATCTTGCGCGACTGCAAGGCGCCGGTCGCGCCGTGACCGTGCGCGTCGTCCTGGCCGACGACCAGGCGCTCCTGCGCAAGGGGTTCCGCATGATCCTCGAGGCCGAGGAAGGCATCGAGATCGTGGGCGAGGCGTCCGACGGCTCCGACGCCGTACGCCTCGTCGAGCTCTACGCGCCCGACGTCGTGCTGATGGACGTGCGCATGCCGGTGCTCGACGGCATCGAGGCGACGCGGGCCATCACCACGTCGGCGGCCGGAAGCGAGACCCGGGTCCTCATCCTCACCACCTTCGACCTCGACGAGTACGCCTTCAGCGCGCTGCGCGCCGGCGCCAGCGGCTTCCTGCTCAAGGACGTGCCGCCGGCCGAGCTGGTCGGCGCCATCCGGACGGTCGCCCGCGGCGACGCCGTCGTCTCCCCCCGCGTCACCCGGCGGCTGCTCGAGGAGTACGCCGACAAGCTGCCCGACCTCTCCTCCAACGGGAGCGCGCCCTCCCCCGACGACCACCCGGCCATCGCCCAGCTCACCGATCGCGAGCGCGAGGTGCTGCTCGCCGTGGCGGACGGCCTCTCCAACGCGGAGATCGCCGAGCGCCTCTACGTCTCCGAGGCCACGGTGAAGTCGCACGTCGGGAGGCTCCTGGCGAAACTCGGGCTGCGCGACCGGGTCCAGGCGGTCGTGTTCGCGTTCCAGTCGGGCCTCGTCCGGCCCTCCTGACGGACAGCCGACGGGAGGCGCGCTCGTGGCCGCAGGCGATCTCGAAGCGACGAGCTTCACGTACACGACGTACATCCGGGCGACGCCGGCGCGGGTCTGGCACGCCCTCACCGACCCCGCGGACACGAGGCGGTACTGGCGGCACCAGCGGGCCGGGCCCAAGACGTTCCGTTCGGACTGGAAGAGGGGTTCCACCTGGGACCTGGTGCACGAGGACGTCGGTCTCACCGTGCACGACCCCGAACAGGTGATCCTCGAGTCCGACCCTCCCGCCCGGCTGGCCTACGCCTGGCACACCGTCACACCCGAGTGGGCCGCCGAGGTCGGCATGGACGACGCCACCGCTGCGACCTGGCGCGCCGAGCCGCGCTCCAAGGTGTCGGTCGACATCGCGGACAGCGGGCACGGCGTCGCCAAGCTCACCCTCGTCCATGACGGGTTCGAGCCCGGAAGTGTCGTGCTCCCCGCCATCTCCGAAGGTTGGCCCGCCGTCTTGTCGAGTCTCAAGTCCCTGCTGGAGACGGGGACGTCGCTGCGAACGTCGTAGGACGCGCGGCCCGGGCACGGTGCCCGCTTAGGCGCTGGCGGCCGATGGCAACTCCCGGTCGTGCTGGGCAGACGGAGGTCCTCCACCGGGGCCGTAGGCTCGGCGCCGGTGGCATTGGAACCGGAACCGCAGTCGACCCCCTCGCCGCGCCGCGCCTACACCGGCGACACCGCGATCGGCGTCTTCACCGACGACGGCCCGTGGGAGGTCGACCCCGACAACATGGCGTGGCGGCGCGGCCTGACCGGCGTGCGGGCCGACCTCCATGCTGCGCTGCCTGGTCTCACGCGCGCCCGGCTGTTCCCGCCGGGTCGTCGGATGGGGACGAGCGTGCGGCATCTCGGCGGCGCGCTCGGCCTCTGGTACACCGGGGACCGTCGCAAGGGCGGGACGGCCTCCATCTCCGACCTCTCGCGCCGCCTGCGCGTGGCGGCCGAGCACCTCGGACCCACCTACATCAAGCTGGGCCAGATCATCGCCTCGGGCGACGGGATCTTCCCGCCCGAGCTGGTCGCCGAGTTCAAGTGGTGCCGCGACCAGGTGCCGGCGGAACCGTGGCCCGTCGTCGAGCGCGTCCTCATCGAGGAGTTGGGCGCGCCGATCGACACGGTGTTCGCGTCGGTCGATCACACCCCGAAGGCGGCGGCCTCCATCGCCCAGGTGCACCCGGCGACGCTGCGTGACGGGACGCCCGTCGTGATCAAGATCCAGCGGCCGTCAGTGGCCGCCCGCGTGCGCCAGGACCTGGCGGTGATGGCGTGGCTGGCGCCGCACCTCGTCGGGCGCATCCCGGTCGCCGCCCTGGCCAACCCTCCGGCCCTCGTCGAGCTGTTCGCCGAGACGATCATGGAGGAGCTCGACTTCCGCCTCGAGGCCGAGAACATGCTCGACATCGCGATGACGTTCGCCGAGCTCGACCAGCGCTCCTTTGTCGTCCCGCGTCCCCACCCGACCTTGGTGACGCGCCGCATGCTCGTCATGGAGCGACTCGACGGGTTCAACTTCGGCGACGTCGAGGGGATGCACGCCGCCGGCATCGACACCGAAGAGGTCGTGCGGGCCGGGATGATCGGCTTCCTTGAGGGCTGCATGATGTATGGCATCTTCCACGGCGACCTGCACGGCGGGAACCTCTTCGTGCTGCCCTCCGGGAAGACGGCGCTGCTCGACTTCGGCATCACGGGCCGGCTCACCGAGGCCAAGCGGCTGGCTCTGTTGTCGCTGCTGGTCGGCGCGTCCAACGCGGACATCCCGACCGAGGTGTCTGCGCTGCGCGATCTCGGCGCTTTCCCCGACGACGTCGACATCGACCGGGTGATCGAGCAGCTGGGGCTGGACCGGCCGCCCATCGACCCGACGCAGCTGACGCCCGACGAGCTCGTCGGCGAGATGCAACGCTCCATCAAGACGCTGCTCGCGCTGGGGGCCAAGCTGCCCAAGGAGCTCATGCTCTTCGTCAAGAACCTGATGTTCCTGGACGGGGCGATCGCCACGCTGGCGCCCGACCTCGACCTGTTCGCCGAGGTGGAGTCGATCGCGCTGATGTTCGCCACCAAGCACGGCGAGCAGATCATGGCGCAGTTGGGGTTGGAGCAGCAGCAGGACTGGGCCCCGGACCTCTCAGGGGTCAAGGCGAGCTTCGGCCTCGACGAGTCGACCGAGCACATGACGCACCGCGAGCTGCAGGCGCGCCGGGCCCAGGTGCGCGAGAAGTTCGAGGGCCGGCGCCGCCAACGCGGCGGGCGTGGCGCGCGGTCCTGAGTTCTCAGGGGGACTCCGTGACCGAGCGTGGCCAATCCGAACCCGGTGCTGCCCCCGTCGCGATCCAGGACCGCATGCGGGACAACTGGTGCTGGGGTTGTGGGAGCGACAACCCCGAGGGTCTGCATTTGAAGAGCTATTGGGACGGCGAGATCGCGGTCTCCACCTTTTCGGCGGACGCGAAGTTCGCGGCTGGTCCACGCCACGTCCTCAATGGCGGACTGATCGCGACCCTGCTCGATTGTCACGGCGTGTGTGCCGCTATCGCCAGCACCTACGACGGAGAGCGGCGCGCTATCGGGAGTGACCCTGAAATCTGGCGCGCCACCACCACCATGACGGTGCAGTACCTCCGTCCGACGCCGATCGACGCCGAGCTCGAGCTGCGAGGCCACGTCACCGACGTCGGCGACAAGATGCTCGTGGTCGAATGCACCCTGTCGGCCGCAGGCAAGGAACGCGCTCGCGCCACGGTGGCCTCGGCCCGGGTGCCCGAGGAGTGGCGGCACGGGATGCGATGACGGTGGTCCTCACGTGAACGTCGTATGCCGGTGCTGCGAGAAGTCGGTGGACGAGACCAATTCGGTCCAGCTCCTCCATGCCGCCGACGTCAAGATCTGCTTCGACTGCCTCGGGTGGCTCAACGCACAGCGTGACCGACGCGTCCAGGCGCGCTCGGGCGGCTGGGTCTGCCTGTTCCACGACCACATCTTCGTGGTGGCCGACGTGGCGCGGGCGAGCGAGCACTACCGCCGGCTCGGCTTCGACGTCGAGCCCTACGACGAGGGCTACGCCTTCGCCACGCGCGGCGACACGCTGAACATCCACCTCGAGGCGGCCGAGGGTGCGGACCGCCAGCCGGGCCAGGGCATCGTGTACCTCCACTGCGACGACGCCGACGTTGTTGTGGACGAATGGCGCAAGGCCGGGCTCGAGGTCACCTCACCCGAGGACAAGCCGTGGGGCAAGTACGAGGGGTCCCACGTCGACCCCGACGGGAATCTCCTCCGCTTCGGCTCGCCGCGGCGGGGCGGCGCGGCGCACTGAGCCGCGCTATCCGCCAGATCGGGCACGGAGTATGCCAGGCCGGCCGTCGCCGAAGGCTCCGCTATTCGCCGGTATCGAGCGGCTTGACCGGAGGGCCGTCGCGCAACAACGCCTCGTAGAGCTCGGGGAGCCGCGACGGCGCGAAGCGCGTCGCCGCCGCCTTGAGCTCGTGCGGGGTCCACCACCTCGACCCGGCGAGGCCTTCGGCGCGCAGCTGCTCGTCGCTGAACGCGGGGGGCCCCGGTGTCCCGTGCAGGGGGACGAGATAGAACGTCTCCCGTTGCCCCGAGTACCCGGCCATCGTCGTGAAACGGTGGATTCGTTTCCATACGGGCGGCCCGATGGTGGCATTGCTCACGCCGACCTCCTCACGCAGCTCACGCCGGACGGCTGCGTCGTGGGACTCCCCGGGCTCGATCCCGCCGCCGGGCGCCGCCCACACCTCACGGTCGGGAAACTCGAAGCGGACGAGGAGCAGGCGCCGGGCGTCGTCGACGACGACGGCTCGCACCGCCTCGCGCAGGGGAAGGGTCACGGCACGGCGTGGTACGGACTCCGCTGGCGTCTCACTCGGTGCTCAAGCGGCGATGCCCGCCACCAGCAGGTCGCCCGTACCCCCGAGGCTCCCCGAGAAGGGTGCGTCGCCGTAGTTGAAGACGCCGCCGTCTGACGCCACGAGCCAGTACCCGCCACCGTCAAACGTGCTGAGCATGCCGACGACGGGCGAGGCGAGTGGCAGCGCGCCGGCCGAGCCGTGGAACTGGGCGTCGCCGTAGGCAAAGATCCCGCCGTCCGTCGCCACGAACCAGTAGCCCCTGCCGTCGGCGGTGGGCGCCATGCCGACGACGGGCTTGTTCAACCGCATCGCCCCCGTCGACCCGAAGAACGGCGCCCCGCCGTAGCTGAAGATCCCGCCGTCGGAGGCCACCAGCCAGTAGCCGGCGCCACCGGGGTCGCGCGCCATGCCCACGATCGGCTTGTTCAGCGTCTGCCCTCCCCGCGAGCCGAAGAACGTCGCATCGCCGAACGCGAAGATCCCGCCGTCGGAGGCGACGAGCCAGTAGCCGCCGCCGTCCGCCGTCGAGGCCATGCCGACGACAGGAGCATTGAGTGGTTTGCCACCCATGGAGCCGTAGAACGTCGCATCGCCGTAGGCGAAGATCCCGCCGTCTGACGAGAGCATCCAGTCGCCGTTGCCGTCGGGGGTCGGCACCATCTCGATGATCGGTGCGGTGAGATCGAGCGTCGCCGGCGTCCCGAGATAGAGCAGGTAGCTGTCGTTGCCGAACCCCGTCACGTCGCCGAATTGGTCAAAGACGTAATAGCCCTCGTTCGGCGTCGTGTTCAGCATCCGGAACGCAATCGTGCCGGACACCTCGGTCCCGTCGGCGCACACGAAGTCAAACTGGATCGCCGTCGATGTCGCGTTCCCACCGCCGTCGTAGGCGGCCTGGTCGATCTCGAACTCGCCAACGTTCAAGGTCGCGTCGGCGCAGTACCGCTCGTTCGTCAGGGACGCTTGGCCGTCGACCGACAAGCTGTACGTACCGGGGGTCAGCGTCCTCGCGTTGTCGTCGAACTGGAACGCGTAACCCATCGTCAAGAACTGCCAGGTATGGATGCCGCCGAAGGGCAACGTGGTGGGCCCGCTGAAGGACTGCGCTTTCCCGTTCGGGTCCACGATCGTGAAATTCGCGAGGGTCAGCGGTGAAGCCGACGCCGAGGGAACCGCCTGCCCGCCGCTCGAGGCGGGCACCGCCGCACCGGCAGGATTGCCAAGGGTCGGGGCGCACAGGAACCCTGCGATGGCCAGGGTCGACAGAGAGCACAGCGCAAGAACGGACGCGAGAAAGCGCGAGCGCAGGCGCTCCCGCTCCCCAAGAGACGGACCCATCTCGTCGTCCTTTCTCTCCGTAACTACCGAGCCCCCGGCTCGTGTGCGCCCCAGGCGCGGGCTTCGCTCGAAGGGTACCTGCGTACGGGCAGATTCGCGTGGTGCGGCGCACGCCGGGGCTCACCCGTCCCTCGCCGGGGCCGCCTCACGTCCCCGGCCACCCCGCCACGAGCGCCACCAGCTCGTGCGCGACCCAGTACTGCGTCGGCCGGCCGCGGCCTCCCACGTTCGGGTGGTAGCGCGACAGGATGCCGCGCTCGGCGAGCGTCACGAGCGCGGTCTGCCCCGCCCGCGCCGAGATCCCGAGCCGCTCCCCCACCAGCGCGGCCGAGACGACGGGGCGCTCGGCCAGGATCTCGATCACGCGCCACGCCGCCGCGTCGGCCCGCACGCCCTCGAGGCGGGCGCGCCACTTCGCGAGCAGGGTCTCGGAGCTCGACATGAGCCCGGCCGCCGCGTCGCTCGACCGCTCGAGTGCGGCCGCGAGCCACTCCACCCACGGGTCGAGCTGGCCCAGACGGAACAGCGTGAGCCCGGCGAGATAGCCGCCCGGGTCCCGCGCGATCAGCACGCTGACCGGCGGCGGCAGCGCCACGCCGAGGCGGCGCGCCAGCAGCCAGCCGATCAGGACGCGGCCGATGCGACCGTTGCCGTCGCCGAAGGGATGGATGATCTCGAACTGCGCGTGCAGCACGGCGGCCTGCGTCACCGGGTCGAGCGCGTCGTCGTTGGCGAAGGCGACGAGATCCTCCATGAGGCCGTGCACCAGCTCCGGCGGCGGGGGCACGAACGCGGCGTCCCGCGGCGACGTCCCGCCGACCCACGACTGCTCCGCTCGATACGCGCCCACCAGATGCCGCGGCAGCCCGCCCCGCTGCTCCATGAGCGCTCGATGCCACGACCACAGCAGCTCGTGCGTCAAGGCGTCCCCCGAGGAGCGCAGCGCGTCCACGACGGTGGTGAGGTTGTCGGCGACGTAGCTGGCGGCGTCGGAGAGCGCGCCCCCGATCTCCGCCGCGGCCACGTCCACCAGCGGCGTCCGGATCCCCTCGATGTACGACGACGCCACCCCCTCGGAGCGCAGCAGCAGCATCGCCACGGGCTCGAAGCGCGCCGGCCGGTTCCCCGCCGCCTCGATCGCCCCCGCCGCCCGCTCGGTCAGCCGCACCGCCCGCACGCTGGCGAGCTCGAATCCCTGCCCGGCCAGCAGCGCGGGCACCCACGCCCGCAACCGGGCCCCGTTCCACGTGATCGGCACCTCCCGCCCCCGCCCCGAGCCTTCGCCAACCACAGCCATAAATGAAGCTTATCTACTTATCCTTCTTTAATCGCCCGAGTTCCGGAAGGCTGTGGCGCCCTGAGCCCTCCCGGCAGGACTCGATCACACCCGGCGGAGCCGTCGCACGAAGACAACGACCGTCGCCACCAGCACCGCAGCCAGGACCACGGTCAACGCCACTTCCCACGGAGCGAACCCTTGGGGGTACAGGTGGAGGAAGCTCCGATAGCCCCCGGGCCGCCCGCGGTAGTAGAGCCCGGGCGGGAGCGGCTGTCCGGTGTTCATCGTGCTCCAGGCGACCACGCTGGACTTATTCAGTCAAGACCTACGTCCGGCATGCGCAGGGGCCCGGCGGACCCCGCCCCGGCCCCCGACCGGCGGCCGATGGGAAGCTGGCGGGGTGACCACCATTCGAGACCTGCGCAGCGACGACTGGGACGGTTGGCGGGCCCTCTGGTCGGGATACCTGGCCTTTTATCGAGCCGAGCTGCCCGACGAGACGACCCGGGCCACCTTCGAGCGGCTCTGCGCCGGCGACGACGGCATGTTCGGGCTGCTGTGCGTTGACGACGACGGAAGCGCAGTTGGGATGGCCAACTGCGTTATCCATGCGACGACCTGGTCCCGGCAGCCCAAGTGCTACCTGGAGGATCTCTTCGTGGCGCCGGCGGCGCGGGGCCGAGATCTCGGTCGGGCACTGCTGGCGGCGATCAAGCAGCAGGCGTCCGATCGAGGCGCCCCGGAGGTCTATTGGCACACGCAGCAGTACAACGGGCGGGCCCGCTCCCTCTACGACCAGGTGGGGCGGCTGACGTCGTTCGTCGTCTACGAGATGTAGGAGTGGTGGCCCTGACCTGCAACGGGGGCGTGGGCAACCCTACGCTTGATTGGTGCACTCGGGGCCGGGGGCGATGAGGCGGTGTGCGTTGTCGGCGCGCGCCGTCCTCGTTGCGGCGTTGGCGGGCGGGTGTGCCGTGGCGGGCGGTCTGTTCTGTTTTGGTGGATTGGGCGGGTTCGCCGGGGCGGCCGCTCCGCCCCTCAGTCCCGGCGGCGTCGAACTGACGACCTCGCTGCAGGGCTTCACGCCGGCGCCGGCCGGGGCGTTCAACGGCCCGGTGAGCATGACCACCCTCCTGACGTATACGACGGATCCCGACGTGCTCGAAGAGATCGAGGACGGCTCGGTCAGCGCCTACCTGCGCACGTGGTCGCGTCCGTATTTCGGCACCGACGGCATCATCGCCGACCTGGTTGTCGAGTTCCCCAACGCTGCTGACACCGCCGCGTTCCTGGATGGCCTCGAGGGCGAACTGAGCACGCAATCCGCCGTCACCACGTTCGCCGTCACGACGCCGAGTGGCGCCGAGGGCTACGCGGCCCACGGCGTGATCGTGCCGAACTCGACGGACGTCGCCGTCTCGCTGGGGCGCGGCGATTTCGCCACCTTCGTCATGGCGGCGACGCCGGGTGGAAATGTTTCGCGCTCGCAGATCGAGCTGGTGGCGGCCGCACAGTGGGGGGCGTTTCCTGGGGGGTCCGGTGCCGGTGCGTCGTCCGTGCGTGTCCGTCTGCCGACAAAGCTCCCGGCACTACTGCCCGCGTCGGACCTTTCGAGCTCGAGCGCCGGGGGCGTCGAGGCGTTGCTGGTCGTGGTGGTCGCGGTGGTGGGTGCGGTCGTGCTGGTGCTTTTGGCGGCGGACTTCGTGGGGCGGCGGCGGCGTCGGGGGCCGGCCGGGGCCGGGGCCGGGGCCGGGGCGGATCCGGAGCCGGGTGCCGACGATTCGGACGCCGACGATCCGGGTGCTGTCGATGGCGAGGCTGGGCCTCTGACGGAGCCGGTTCCGGTTCCCGCTGCAGGTGAGGGCGTCGGGGCCTGACACACCCCTTCCGTATCGTGCGCCTCCGTGCCGAGCGACCCGAGGACACCCTGGATCGCTGACCCCCACCGGGCCGGCCGGTAGCGTTCGGAGCACCCCATGCCGCCACGTCGTCGCGCCGCGACCTCCACCTCGAATTTCGGCGTCGGACGCCGCGAGTCGCACGTCGCCGACGCCTTCTACGCACGCTTCGAGGCACCGGAGCTGAGCGATGACGAGCACGTCACGCCGCATGAGGCAGGTGTCGCGTGTGTCTGCGGCGACGCCCGCCACATGGACACCGTCGCCGACAACTCGGTGGCGCTCGTGGTGACCTCGCCGCCGTACTTCGCCGGCAAGCAGTACGAGGAGGAGCTCGATCGCGAGGGCGTGCCGGGGTCCTACATCGAATACCTCGAGCTGCTGCGCGACGTCTTCGCCGACTGCAAGCGCGTGCTCGAGCCGGGTGGGCGCATCGCCGTCAACGTGGCGAACCTGGGACGCAAGCCGTATCGGAGTCTGTCGGCGGACGTCATGTCGATCCTGCAGGACGACCTCCACCTTTTGCCGAGGGGCGAGATCATCTGGCAGAAGGGCGAAGGGGCCAACGGCTCGTGCGCCTGGGGCTCGTTCCGCTCGGCGGCCAACCCGGTGCTGCGCGACGTGACCGAGCGGGTGCTGGTGGCGAGCAAGGGCCGCTTCGGCCGGGCCCTCTCACCGAAGGAACGCCAGCGCGACGGCCTGCCCTTCGAGAGCTCGGTCGGCGCCGACGACTTCATGGCGTTGACGCTCGACGTCTGGGACGTCCCGCCGGAGAGTGCGGTGCGCGTCCAGCACCCGGCCCCGTTCCCCGTCGAGCTGCCCCAGCGGCTGATGGAGCTCTATACGTATCGAGGGGATCTGGTCGTCGACCCGTTCTGCGGCTCCGGCTCCACGCTGGTCGCGGCGGCGCGCTCCGGGCGTGACGCGGTGGGGTACGACCTGGACCCGGCGTACGTGAAGATCGCTTTGGCGCGCCTCTCGGGTGAGAAGGCTCTCGAGGGTGAGTCGGCGGCGGTGGTGGCGCCACGTGGCGATGAAGGGACCGCCGCCATGACGCTGGCCCAGTCGGCGATCGAGGCGGCTGGGTTCCGCGACGTGCGGTCCAACCGCCGGCTGCGCGGGCTCGGCATGGCGGTGAGTTTCTCGGCCGTCGGTGCCGGGGGGCGCACCTGGTACTTCGACGTGGCCGGGACGAACTCGTCGTATCGGGGCGGGATGTCCAAGTCCGAGACGGTGTGGCGCACCCTCGGGCGGGCCCACGTCATGGCGGCCGGTGGCGTCGGCCCCCTGGTGGTGCTCACGACGCAGGTGCCCCGGGCGGGGACCGAGGCCGACCGGGCCTTGCGGGCGCCGGGGCCCGGCGGGATCTTCGACGTGGTCGATCTCTTGTCTTCGGGCGGGGCGCTGCGGCTCCAGTCCTATGCGAAGAGCCGCGGTGGCGCGCCGCTGCCGGGGTTCTGGGCGGAGCGCGACCTGGCGCCGGGGTCGGTGTGAGCGCGGGCTCGGGCGTGCGGCGGTGAACTCGCTCGTCGCCTGCGCCGTGGTGCGCGACGACCCGCCACGCGTGTTCGTCGCCCAAGACATCGACACGCTCAATTGGGTCCTGGCGTGCCAGCTGGTGGCGAAGACACCGGGCCACGACCTGCCCGCCGGCGAGCGCGAGGAGCTTCGTCGGGCTTTGCGGGAGGAGCGGTGGGGCGACGCCGTCTTCGCCTTCATCTCCCGTACCGGGACGGCGGTCGACGTGTACGAGAGCACCGACATGCATCTGTCCGCGGACGCCGCCGTGGGTCCGTTGGAGCTCCAGCTGACCCCGCTTTTCACCGACTGAGCACGCGGAGCGTCCACAGCCCACGAGTCTCGATGAGCTCGTCGGCGAGGCTTGCGATGCGCTCGGTGCGCTTTTCGAGTTCGTCGTTCGTCACCCTGTTGATGTCTTCATCGTTTCGTGCCCGATTGCGTGTGATGGCGTCCTGCTCCTTTGCGACCTGGATCCGAGCTTGGAATTCGGCCTGATGCCTCACCATCGTCTCCAGCGGCATACAAGGCACCAGCACGTAGTGCAACTCACAGTTCATCGCCTCGGCCGCGTTCCGTAGGGTGCCGAGGCGCAGCGGGCCCTCGAGCTCCGCTCGCTCCATTTGCGAGACTCTGGACGGGCACACCCCGAGCCGCAACGCCAGCTCCGCTTGGCTCATCCCAAGCGCGTCGCGGATCGTCGAGATCCATCCAGCCGCCGGGCGCTGACCGATCTGCTGGTCCAGCCCTGCCAAGCGTTCATCGAGGCGGCGTCGGCGGCTGCCTCTGAGAGTTCTTGGCCTCACGGGGTTGAACTGGTCTCAAATTCGACCTTCGGTTCCGGTTTCGTTTTTTCTTGACAGTCGCCTCAGCTCTCGGCCTGGAATCATGAGGCCAAAGTGGAATTCACCGAAATATTGAGGCCAGCGTGGAGTTTTCGGGCATGAACCTGAGGGCAATCTCCTAAGCGTTTTGAAAACTTCAACGAGGGTCTTTTTTCGCTGGAAGTGGAACGGGTCCATGGAAAGATGCGGAAATGCCGAGCGACCGGACGACTGTGACCGAGCTCGGGACGGGTCTGGGCATGCTGGGCCTGGGATCCATCGACGAATCGGTCCGCTCTCGCTCGTCCGTCATGCACAGCATCTCCCCCGAAATGTGGGAGCGGCTGGCGCGGCTGCGCTCCGGGGGTCTTTACGAAGCGGAGTTCCACGCTGCGTGGGAGAACGGCCGGGCCTTCCTCGCTGCAGCCGATGGACTGCGGGAGCGGTTGCCCCTGGTCGTCGAGTGGAAGGGCACTGGACGCGCCCCGGGCGACGAGGTGGCCCCGATCGACCTGCGGGTGGACCATGTCTACCTGGTCAGCTGCAAGTACCTCTCGGACATCTTGTTCAACGTGTCCCCGGCCCACGTCTTCGACAACCTGCTGATCGCAGGACAGAGCCGGGGCAGCCGGGCGACACGCGAAGTCCTCCCGGGCGGCGGCGATTGGTACGCCGAAGTGGCTCCCGTTGAGTACCAGGCGCTCTATGAGTCGGTCAAGCATGCCGTGCATCGAGGCGATGCACCGATTCGCTCCGGCTCGCCACGCAGTGCCTCGGCGGCGCGGGCTGGCCGTGCCGGCTCGGCCGCCTCGCTGCCGGGACTCGAAGCAACGGATCCGAGCAGCGCGGCGCGCCCGACGGATCACTCTGGGAGCCCCGACCTGGCTAGCCAGTTGAACGGAAAGGGCGTCAGCCCGGACGCTCTGGAGGCGCTCCCCCATCGGGCCGTCGATCTGACGACCGCCCAACGCGAGGCACTGGGACGATGGCTGCGACCCGGGTGGCCGACCGGTGCCAAGGAGCTCTACTTCAACCTGTCGGATGCGGTGGCACGCGTGTCGGTGCGCCGATGGGAGGCCTCCATGGAGAAGGGAGGCGGAACCGGCGAGGCGTTGCTCTGGCGTCTCTTGCGCATCGGCAGCGCCCCTTACTTCGTGCTCGGCTCGTCGTCGGAGCGTTTGCTCCGTCTCCGCATCGCCACGTCGTGGGACTGGCGACAACAATTCCAGCTCGTGGCCATCGATCTGGAGCCGCAACGTGGTGGCCAGCCGCGGGTCGGGTGGCACGCCGTCGTGCGGGACCGCACCAGGTCGGAGACCGTCGAGATCACGGGTCACATCGAGGTGCGCTGGAGCCATGGGCGCTTCGGTGGGCTCCCGGAGGCCAAGGGGTATCTCGACACGCCGCACCACCAGGTGCCCGGTTACTTCGCGTTGCGATGACAGACAACCGCCCCGACTTCGACGTGACGGTGGTGTCGCCGCCGCTGCGCGTGCCGCGGCTCACGTCGCCGGAGGTCGTGCTGCGGCCCTACGCCCATGGGGACCTCGGGCTCGTGTGCGCCGCGTCGGCCGACCCGTTGATCCCGTCGATCACGTCGGTCCCGCGCACCTACAGCGATGAGGCGGGACGGGCCTTCATCGATCGTCAGCACCAGCGGGCCATCGACGGCGACGGCTACTCCTTCGTCATCGCGGAGCCACACGCGCCGGAGCTCGCCATCGGGTCGATCGGGCTGTGGCTGCACGAGATCGAGAGCGGACGCGCCTCGGTGGGCTACTGGCTCGTCGCCCCGGCCCGCGGCCGAGGGCTCGCCGCGCACGCGCTGCGCACCCTCACGGCGTTCGCCTTCGAAGACCTCGCCGTCCCCCGCGTGCACCTCTTCGTCGAACCCTGGAACGTCGCCTCGGCCCGCACCGCCGAAGCCGCTGGGTTCCGGCACGAGGCGACCCTGAAGGGATGGGAACGGATCGACGGCGAGCAGCGCGACGCCGACTGCTTCGCCCTCCTGCGGACGGAGTGGGCCCCGGGCTGAGCGGCCTGCGAAGCTGCGGCCGTGTTCCGCCGCGACCATCGAGACGAGGACCTGCCCCAGCGGGTCGACCACCTCATGACCGCGGTCGTCCTCACTGACCCCGAAGCGCGCCTGGCTGCCCTGGCCGCACACGTGGCGCCCGACGTCGTCTACGTCAGCCCCTCGGCGGTCTTCGACGGCCCGGGCGGGCTCAGCGAGGCGTTCGAGCGGCTGCGGCGTCCCGATCGCCAGCCGGCTGCGCTGCGCCGCACCAGCCCGCTGGACCAGCACCATGGGTACTTCCGCTTCACCTGGGAGCGAGTGGAGCGGGGCGCGGCCGTCATGTCAGGCTGGGCCTTCGGCTCGCTCGACGAGTCCGGGGCGATCGATCGGATCGTCGCCTTCGAGGGACTCGAACCCAGGGCCCCGGAAGGCAGCATCACCACGTAAGGCAGCTGCCGGATCGGCACCACGCAGGGGAGGAACGTTGAGCGTCGTACTCGTGGAGGTCGCCGACCAGATCGGGACCATCACCTTGAACCGCCCCGAGGCGCGCAATGCGATCTCGGGCCAGCTGATGCGCGAGCTCGACGACGCCGTCTCCGGCCTCGAAGCCCGCGACGACGTCGCGTGCATGATCCTGACCGGCGCCGACCCCGCGTTCTGCGCCGGCGTGGACCTCAAGTCGCTGTCCTCCGAGCCGCGCCAGGAGCAGCAGGAACGCCAGAGCGGGCCCATCGCGCATCTCGGTTTCCTCCCGCCCCACGAGACGCCGGTCATCGGCGCCATCAACGGCGCGACGGTCACCGGCGGCTTGGAGATCGCGCTGGGCTGTGACTTCCTCATCGCCTCGGAGCGGGCGCGCTTCGCCGACACCCACGCCCGCGTCGGCGCCATGCCCGGCGCGGGGCTGACCGTCCGCCTCCCCCAGCTGGTGGGGGTCGACCGGGCCCGCCGCATGAGCTTCACCGGCGACTTCGTCGACGCCGCCACCGCGTTGGCCTGGGGCCTGGTCGTCGAGGTCGTGGCGCACGAGCGCCTGCTCGAGCGCACCCGGGAGATCGCAGCCGGCGTCGCGTCGATTCCCCGCGACAACGTGCGCGAGGTGCGGCGGATGTACGACGCCATCGGTGCGCTCGCCGGCGAGGCGGCGTGGCAGGCCGAGTCGGACTGGTCGCGCCGCTGGATGCAGGAACGCTTCGACCAGTCCCGCCTGGCCACCGAGCGCGAGAACATCATGGCCCGAGGCCGGGCCCAGAGCACCGGGCTCGACACCACGCCGGCGTGAGGGTCTACGCGGGCATGGACCCGCGGTTGAGCCTGACCGACGTCGTCGCGCACGCCCAACGCATCGAGCGCCTGGGCTACGACGGCCTGCACGTCGCCGAGACGGTGCACGACTCCATGGCCGTCGCGCTGCTGGCGGCGGAGCACACCGAGCGCATCACGATCCGCACGAGCGTGGCCCTCGCCTTCACGCGCAGCCCGACGCTGCTCGCCTACGCCGCGTGGGACATCTCCAAGCTCAGCGACGGCCGCTTCCAGCTCGGCCTCGGCACGCAAATCCGGCAGAACATCGAGGACCGCTACGGCGTCCCGTTCGGCGACGACCCGATCGGCCGGCTGCGCGACTACGTCGGCGCCGTGCGCGCCGCCTTCGCCTCGTTCGTGTCGGGCGCCCCGCCGGCGTACGAGAGCGAGCACTACCGGGTCACGCGCCTGCAGCCGTACTTCAACCCCGGGCCCGACCCGGCGACGACCGTGCCGCCGATCTACCTGGGCGGGGTGCAGCACCGCGCCGTCGCGCTCGCCGGTGAGGTGGCGGCCGGGTTCGTCAGCCACCCGACCAACTCCAACCCGCGCTACCTCGAGGAGACCTGCCTCCCGGCCCTGGCCGAGGGCGCACGCCACGCCGGGCGGGACCTGACCGCAGACCGGTTCGAGACGGTCATCGGGAGCCCCGTCATCACGGGCGCGACCCCCGAGGCGGTCGCCGAAGAGCGCGAGCGCCAACGCCGCCTGCTCGCCTTCTTGTACTCGACGCCCGCCTACGCGCCCACGCTGGAGCTCTACGGCTGGGACGACCTCGGCACCCGCCTGCGCGAGCTCATCAGGCGGGACCGGTGGGACGACCTGGGGAGCGTCCTCTCCGACGAGGTCCTCGACACGCTCGTGTCCTCGGGCAGCTTCGACGAGCTGCCGGGGGTGCTGCTCGAGCGCTTCGCCGGCCTGGGCCAGGGCCTCATGGTGACGGCGCCGGCCGACTCCGCAGACGACGAGGCCTTCGCCGGCATGATCGCCGCGCTCAGAGCGGGCTGACCCCGCAGACGTTGGCAGGGCTGCCCACAGTTCGGCCCCCCTGCACGGCCTGCCCGTGCACCCATTTCGTTGCAGGGTCTTGACACGATTTATCCGGAGGTGGATACTTCGTTGCATGACCATGCAGCCAACAACCAAGTCGCACACCGAGATCTCGTTTCGCACTCAGCCCGCACCCCCGCTGCGGGTGATGGGCGAGCGGATCACCCCCCAGGTCGACCGGGCGCTCGGCGCGGCCGCCTTCGAGGTGTTCGAGGTGGAGTCCAGCGAAGGCAGCGGACCGCCCCCTCATGGCCACCCCTGGGCGGAGGGCTACGTCGTTCTCGAAGGGCAACTGGCGGTGGTCGACTGGTCCGGCGGGATCGAAGCACCGGCTGAGCAGATCCTCGGCCCCGGCGGCTCGGCGTACATCCCCGGGGGCGTCGTCCACAGTTTCCAGGCGCGCAGCGAGCGGTGCCGCTTCACGGTGATCTCGACCAGAGGCGCGCATGCCTTCTTCTCTGACATGGAGGAGACGCTCGCCGGTGCCACCGATGACATCGAGACCGTGATTGCGGTCGCGCAGCGCAACCGCATGGTGAGCCCGCTGTTTTGAGCACGTCGACGCCGAGCGCCAAGGCGCGCCGCTATTCGAGCCCGGTCCGCGAGAGGCAGGCCGAAAACACGCGGCAGCGGATCCTCGAAGCATTGGCAGGCCAGCTCGGACGGCCGGACGCTGTCGACGTCAACGTGACCGAGGCTGCCAAGGAAGCCGGCGTGTCGGTTCGGACCGTCTACCACCACTTCCCGGACCGCGCTGCCCGCGTCGAGGCTCTGGCCGAGTGGACAAGGGAAGCACTCGGACCGGTTGACCACCCGCTCGTCACGGCGGACGACATACCCGGGTTCACCCGCGCCGCGTACGCCCGCGCCGAGCGTCAGGAGGCGTTCTGGCGGATCGGGATGGTGCCCGGCTTGTCGAGCGATGTCCGACGTGCCCGCCACGGCCGGGTGCGCCGACGGATCCGCGAGCTGCTCGACGAGATCGGCGCGCCCGGCCCCGCGACGGAACGAGCAACGGCAGCCATCATCCTTCTCGAGTCCCCCGAAGGCGGGGTCGTGTTGGTCGACATGCTGGGTTTGAGCTTCGTCGACGCCGCTGACGCTGCGGCGGAGGCAATCACCGCGGTCATCACGCAACTCCGCGCCATCGCGAACAGCGGCGCCACGCGATAGCTCGGAGCTGTCCAAAAGTCCGAACAGAGCAGTGGAACGATCGGCTCAAGACGGCGCCGACGACGACCCGAATTAGCTGGGCATCGGGAAGATGAGCTCCTCGCTCGCCATGGCTTCGACGGCGCCGGCCCGTGCCTCCTCGGACATCGGCTCGTACCGCTCGGCCGACGCGAGCACGCGGGGCAGCAATGCAATGTCACCCGGCGTACAGAAGGCCTGGACGCCCGGCGTCGACAGCGCGAAATGAATGCCGCGGTCGATGTCCGCCTCGGTCGCCGCCGGCTCGTACCACGAGTGCGCCCAGCGCTCGGCCGTCTCGGCGCTGCCGGCGATGGCCTCGCTGAGCGGTCGGTGATCGGCCCAAGGCCGGTGCGCCACGGCCTTGATCGCCATGACCCCGATGTCGCGCGCCGCGCACAGCTCCAAGAGCTCCTCGGCCGCCTCGCGGTACTCGGGCCGGCCCCACAGCGCCGGATACACGGGGAACATGACTGTGTCGAGGTCGAAGCGGCGCAGCGCCGCGAGGTGCGAGCGCGGCACCGACATGTCGTGGCCCGTGATGCCGGCGAACCGGGTGTGCCCGGCGTCCCGTAACGCCACGATCTTCTCGATCGCCGGTGAGCGCCGGTCGAGCTCCTCCAAGGAGGTCACCGCGTGGGCCTGGTAGAGGTCCAGCACCTCGGCATTGAGCAGGCGGCGGGTGTTGTCGAACTGGTCCTGCACGCCGTCGGGGTTGGCCCGCAACGTCTTGCCGGCGATGAACAGGTGGTCGCGCACGTCCTTGTCCGCCAGGTGCGGGCCGACCACCGACTCCGCCGCGCCGTACTGCGGCGCGATATCGAGGTGGTTGACCCCGGCGGCCATCGCGGCACGGAGCCACTCCCCCGCCTCCTCGACCGTCGCCGCCCAACAGGCGGCGCCGCCGAGGATCGCGACGCTGCTCTCGTGCCCGGTGCGGCCCAGACGACGGCGTTCCACGTGACCCGACCCCCGATCCCCAGCCCCGGCGTCAGCCCTTGGGCTGCATGACGTTGAAGAAGGCGCCGACGTTGTCGGCCACGACGGCAAAGGTCCCGGGCTCGATCTCAGTGGGCCCGAACACCGGCGCGCCCCCGAGATCCTTGACCTTGGCCAGCGTGGCGTCGAGGTCGTCGGTCATGAAGTAGACGCCCCAGTTGGGCGGCATCTCGGCCGGCATGTCCGCGTTCTTGAGCATCATCCCGCCGACGGAGCGGTCGCCCCCCACCTTCCACTCGGTGTACGCCGGCGGGCCGCCCGGAGGGCCCTGGTCCGCGGCGCCCCACCCGAAGACCGCCCCGTAGAACGCCTTCGACGCGTCGATGTCGGTGGTGATCAGCTCGCTCCAGCCGTACGTGTTCGCCTCGTTCGCCAGCTGCGCGCCGATGTGCTGGTTCGGCTGCCACAGGCCGATGACGGCGCCGAGCGGGTCGGCCAGGACCGCCATGCGACCGGCGTCCATCACGTCCATCGGCTCGGCCAGCACCGTGCCGCCGGCGGGCGCCACCTTGGCGGCCGTGGCGGAGGCGTCGTCCACGTTGACGTACGTCATCCACATCGGCGGGAAGGCCGGGTTCATCTGCGGCCCGATCCCGGCGACGGTCTTGCCCCCGATGTCGCAGACCGAATAGCCCCCGGCCTCGGCCGGACCCTCGGGGCAGTTCCAGCCGAACAGCCCGGCGTAGAACTGCCTCGATTTCGCCAGGTCGGGGCTGCTCAGGTCCACCCACGAGGGGACGCCGTCGTCATAGCGCTCGAACTCCATGGTCGTGCTCCTTGTGCTCAGGCCCCGGTGCTTCCGACGGTTCCGACCGTACCCGATCGATCCCTCATCGGCACCGGTGAGGGTGAGAAGATCACGGGAATGTCGCATTCCCGATTGCTCCGGTGAGCCCGAACCCGATCGGCTCCCGGATGGAGCAGCTGGCGCAGTCGCTGGCGGAGCGCATCGTGCCCATGATCATCGATGCGATCGACATCAACTCGATCATCGAGAAGGTCGACATCAACCAGGTCGTCCAACGCGTCGACGTCGACGAGATCGTCAGCAAGGTCGACGTCGAGGCGATCATCGACCGTGTCGACATCCAGAAGATCATCGACCGCGTCGACATTAACAAGATCGTCGAGGGGATCGACATCGACGCCCTCGTCGAGCAGACCGAGCTCGGCTCGATCATCGCCCGCTCCACGACCGGCATCGTCACCGAGATCCTCGACGTGATCCGGGCCCAAGGCGTCGGCCTCGACGACTTCACGCTGCGCTGGGCCAACCGCCTGATCGGACGCGGGAAGAAGATCGCCGACTGGCCGGTGGGCCCGCCCCTCTGCGTCCCCCCCAAGGCGGCGTCATGACGATGCCCGCCCCCAACCCCGAGATGACCATCGGCCGCCAGGGCCACTACGCCGGTGCGGCGAGCCGGCTGGTCGCGTTCGGCGCCGACGTCGGTGCCTCGTGGGGCCTCTACACGATCGGCGTCGCCCTGTTCGACACGTTCTTCCACCTGGTGACGCGGCGCACCTACAGCCTGACCAACCACCAGATACTCGCCATCGTCATCCTCGTGGTCTGGGAGTTCCTGTATTACACGTACCAGTGGGGCGTGAGCGGCCGGACCATCGGCATGGCGGTCTTCGGGCTCCAGGTCGTGACCGTCGAGGGCGCGCGGATCACGATGCGCCAGGCCGCGTTGCGCACACTCGGCCTCGCCCTCTGCATCGCCACGCTCGGCATCGGCTTCCTCGGCATCCTCTACCAGCGCGAACGCCGGGCCCTGGACGACCTGGTCGCCAAGACCGCCGTCGTCTACTCCTGGGACGCCCGGGCGGCCCGGCTGCGCTGGATGGCCCGGACCGAGAACCCGCATCAGAGCGCCTTCCCGCCCCGGCCGTCGCACGTCCACCCCGAAGAGCGCACCGCGGCGCCCTAGCGACATTCAAGGAGCGGGACCCGGCACCCCCTCTACGATGCCGGCCATGTCCTTCACCGAAGTCACGAGGCCGCACCCGGGCGTCGCCGTGGTCACCCTCAACCGCCCCGAGCGGATGAACGCGATGGCGTTTGACGTCATGATCCCGTTCCGCGACGCGCTGCGCGAGCTCGGCACGGACAACTCGACGCGGCTGGTGGTGATCACCGGGGCCGGCCGCGGCTTCTGCAGCGGCGCGGACCACGAGAACCCCGGCTCCATCCCGCACATCGAAGGCCTGACGCTGCCGACCATCGCCCTGCGCTCCATGGAGATGCTCGACGACGTGATGGCCACGATCCGGCGCCTGCACCAGCCGGTCATCGCGGCGGTCAACGGCGCCGCCATCGGTGGCGGCTTCTGCCTCGCCCTCGTGGCCGACATACGCGTCGCGTCCGAGGACGCTTATTTCCGCGCCGCCGGCATCAACAACGGGCTCACCGCGGCCGAGCTCGGCCTGAGCTACCTGTTGCCCCGGTCGGTCGGACAGTCACGCGCCACCGAGATCATGCTGACCGGCCGGGACATCGACGCCACCGAGGCGGAGCGCATCGGCCTCGTCTCCCAGGTCGTGCCGACCGAGGAGCTCCTCCCGGCGTGTTTCGCGCTGGCGGACCGGATCAACGGCTGGAGCCGCGCCGGCGTCGAGCTCACCAAGCGCCAGCTCTGGAACAGCCTCGATGCCAGCAGCTTCCAGTCGCACATGGACGCCGAGGGGACGTCCCAGCTCTTCGTCCGTTGCCTGACCCGCAACTTCGAGGAGTCGGTGGCCGCCCGCAAGGAAGGGCGCACCCCGGTCTTCACCGACTGAGCATCCTATGGGGTTGTTGTCAAGCCCCATAGGTGCAGAAGTGGGAGCGCGCGTCACCTATCCCGCTCAGGACGCAGGTTCGGATGGCTACAGGTTGCGCAGGTGTGAAGAGAAGAGATGTCTGGCGACAATG
>DATDIE010000431.1:0-4632 GCA_036521235.1 Acidimicrobiales bacterium
TCCCGTAGGCCAGCGCGCCGATCGCCTGCGCGCCGCCGATGCGGTACACCTCGTCGATGCCCGCCACGGCGGCGGCGCACAGCGTCGCATCGTCGACCTTGCCGTCCGAGGCCGGCGGCACGCACAACGCGATGGCCCCGACGCCGGCCACGCGGGCCGGAGCGGCGCACATCAGCACAGTCGAGGGGTAGCGGGCCCGTCCGCCGGGGGCGTAGATGCCCGCCCGCTCCACGGCGCGGGTCAGGTGACTGACGGTGACGCCGCCGTCGGCGTAATCGCCCGGCGGCATACCCTCGTCGGCGTGGTACGCCACGATCCGGTCGAAGGCGACCTCGAGGGCGGCCCGCAGCTCGGCGTCGACGCGCTCGGCCGCCTCCTTGATCTCCGACGGCGCCACCCGAAGCCCGCCGCTGACGTCGACCCCGTCGAAGGCCGCCGTGCTCCGGACGACCGCGGCGTCGCCCTCGGTGCGCACCTCGGCCAGGATCCGGGCCACCGCGTCGTGCACGTCGGCCCCAGGCGCGTCGGGGTGCGGCAGGGCCGCGTCGTACGGCGGCGGGGTGCCGCGGAGGTCCAGCACACGGAGGGGCATGAGGACACAAGGCTACCGGCGGGCTCCGGGCCGACTTCCCCGGAGGAGCGGTCCGGGCTTACGTCGCGGAGCCGAGCACGTGCGTGAACGCGGCCACGACGTGCTGGACGCCGATCTCGTTGCGTCCGATCACCATGTGGTCGTGCTGGCCCGCCCGGGCCGCCTCGCCACAGCCGATCAGCACCCCGCAGTCCTCGTCGCGCAGGGCGGCGTGCACGGCCTCGTACAGGTCGACGTAGCCCGCCTGCACAGCCTCGTCGGCGGCCGGCTCGGTGGCCATCCAACCGTGGCGCACGACGCTGCGGCCGACGTCGCCCTCGGCGGTCGGGAGGATGTCGATGATCTCGGTGCCGACGGCGCTCATGGCCAAGGTGAGGTTCGGGAAGATCCAGTAGATGAAGACCATGTAGGCCAGCGGGTCGGCGATGTCGGAAGCGTGGCGTGCCCCCTCGATCCACCGGGTCGCGAAGCCGAGGCGGTGGTGGAGGCCGTAGCCGTCGTAGATGGCGGTGTTGGCGACGGTGTTCTGGCCCACGATGCTGTTCGCGTGGACGTAGGGGAAGTGGTAGTTCTCGGCGAACGCCTCGATGGCGGCCTTCCAGTTGACGTCGACGCGCAGCTCGCGCTCGGTGAGGTAGGCGGAGGTGCCGAGGCCCCAGGCGGCCAGCTCGTCGTCGAGCGGGCCGAGGTGCGCCGCGACGTCGATCGGCGCGCCGACGGTCAGCACGACCCAGACGAAGCCGTGGCGCTCCTCGCTCGGGAGCTCGACGAGGCCGTAGTCGTCACGGGCGAGCCCCTCGAAGGCATCTTGGCCGGGGAGGCCGACCAGGCGGCCCGCGCTGTCGTAGGACCATGCGTGGTACGGGCAGGTGTGACGGCGGGCGTTGCCGCATCCGTCGGCGGTTGGCTTGCCGCCGCGGTGTCGGCAGTAATTGAGGAACGCGTGGGCGGTGCCGTCGGCGTCGCGGGTCACGAGGACCGACGTGCCGAGGACGTCCCGCACGACGTAGTCGTGGGGGCTCGGGAGCTGCGCCGTGGGGGCGAGGGCGAGCGGGGTGCGGCGGCAGAGCCGGAGCTCACGCCCGGCCAGGGCGGGGTCGCGGTAGTAGCTGAGGGGCACGGTGAGGATCTCGTCGGCCATCTCGGTCGTGTGGCCGTCGACGAGGGCGAGGGCGCGGCGGACGTGCTCGGCGCCGACCGGGCGGGAACGCGGCGTGGCGACGGCGGCGTCGGTGGTGGGCGTGCCGGGGGCCGCGCCCGGCGTCGTCGAGGTGTCCCCGCCCGCCATGGATACGCAGCCTACCGATGGGCCGGATGCGCCCCCGGGGTGGGTGCGGAGTCGTGCCGCCCCCGGGCATGGGCCATCATCGGGGCATGTCGACCGCCGCGGAGATCTCGTCCCTCTCGTCCACGCTCGAAGAGCTCCACGACCGGGTCACCGCCATGGCCGAGGGGGCCCTGTCCCGCGGCGACGAGGACATGGCGCACGAGCTCATCGCCGTCGAGCGCTCGCTCGGCGGTGCGCTGCGGCGGTTGCGCCGCTTCGGCCAGGGTTCGACCCGGCGCTGAGCCGGCTCAGCCCGTGGGCGCCGCGCCCACGAACGTAAGGCCCGTCCCACCGAGCGAACCCGGGAAGAGCTCGTTGGGGAAGGCGAACGTGCCGCCGTCGGAGCCCACCATCAGGTAGCCGCCGCCGTTCGGGCTCGCCACCGTGGTGATGATGTCGCTCACCGACAACCCGAGGCCGGGGATGGAGCCTTGGTAGGGCGCGTTGCCGTAGTTGAACATCCCGCCGCCCGCAGAGGTCAACCAGTACCCGCTGCCGTTCTGGGTGGCGGTGATGGACACGATGCCGCCACCGGGCGCGTTGCCCAGCGACGCGGCGCCGCCGAAGTGGGCGACGGCGCCCGAGGCGCGGGCCAGCCAGTACCCCCCGCCGTTAGCGGGCAGGGCGATGCCGACCACGTCGTTGACCGACTGACCCTGGTCGGGCAGCGAGCCTTGGTACACGGCGTCACCGAAAGTGAACACGCCGCCGTCCTTGCCAACGAGGTAGTAGCCGCCGTTGTCCGGAGTCGCGACGATCCCGACGATGTTGCCGACGTGGAGCCCGAGCCCCGGCAGCGACCCGAAGTACTGGGCGTCACCGAAGGCGAAGACGCCGCCATCGCGGCCCACCAGGTAGTAGCCGTGGTCGTCGGGCGTGGACGAGATCCCCACGATGTCATTGACGTGGATGCCGATCCCGGGCAACGAGCCGAGGAACCCGTTGGGGTTGCCGAGGGCGAAGACACCGCCGTCCGGCCCGACGAGGTCCACCGCGCCGGGCAGCGCGTGCAGGTAGACCGTGAAGTTCCCGGCCACGTACGTGATGACGTAGTTGCCGTCCACGGCGCCCGAGCAGCTGCTCGGGTAGGGGCCCGGCAGCGGCAGCGGGAAGGCGGTGGAGTCGTAGGTGGTCGTACACGTCGGCTGGGTCGACAGCGACGACGGGCCGTCCCCGGCGACGAAGCCCGTGTAGGTCGGCGTCAGGTTGGGCGCCTGGCCGTCGAGCACCGTGGCCGACGGCGCCGTGATCGTCAGGGGGATCGGCAAGATCTTCAAGGTTCCCGCCGCGTACGTGATGTTGTAGTTCCCGTCGGCGGCACCCGTGCAGGTGACCGGGTAGGTGCCGGCGTTCTTGGGGGTGGTCGGCGTCGGCCCGCAGGTCGGCGGCGTCGTGGTGGCCGCGTCCCCGCCCGTAAGGCCCGAATACTCCGGGTGGAACGCGGGCAGCGGTGCCCCGTAATTGATCGTCGCACTCGGCGCAGTGATCAACAGATCGACGGCGCTGATCGTCAAGGTGCCGGTCTGGTAAGTGAACGAGTAGTCAGGATCGGCCGCGCCGCTGCAGGTCACCGTGTAGTGACCGACCTGTGTCGGCGTCGACGGCGACGTCGAACAGGTCGCCGGCGTGCTGGGCGCGAGGTCGCCGTTGATCAGCCCGGAGTACCCGGGCGTCAACGTCGGGTCGGCCTGCCCGTAGTCGATGGTCGGGCTGGGCCCGGTGATCGTCAACGGCTGCGTCACGGCAATGGAGTTCGAGCTCGGGATGAACGCACTCGGGCCGCCGTTGTTGCTCGCGCTGACCGCGCACGTCACCGTCGAACCAGCGTCGGAGTCCCCGAGCGCGTAGGTGTCCTGGGTCTGGCTCGGCGGCTGCACCACCGTGGAGCCTTCGAGGAATTCGTAACGGAACTCACTGGGGCTGCCGTTCCAATCGCTGGCCGAGGTGTTGCACATCAAGTTGTTGCCGGGATGGCCGGTGCCCGAGATGGTCGGCGCGTTGATGTTGGAGGGCGGCGGAGGGTACTGCCACGAGATCACGACCTCGCCGTTGCCGCCGGGGCCGCCGGGGGTCTGCTGGTATTGCGCCCCGGGCGAACCGCCGTTGCCCGCCAAGGTGACGGTCCCGCCGGTGCTCCCGCCGCCGGCCCCTCCGCTGCCGCCGTAGCCGCCGGATCCGCCGCCGTAGCCGCCGCCGCCTGCTCCGCTGAAGGCCGAGGAGTTGCCGCCCGCCCCGGACCCCGAGCCGGCACCTCCCGCCCCGTCGAGGGTCGAGCCCTCGTAGCCGTCGCCGCCCTTGCCCCCGTCACCGTTGCCACCGTTCTGGGGAGCCGGTGCACCGGCGCCACACGACGCCGAAGTAGCGGCGAGGCCTCCCGTGCCACCATTGCCCGGGTTCCCGCCACCCAGCGTGCAGCCGGGAGCCGAAGTTCCGGCGGAGCCGGCCGCGCCACCCGAGTAGTCCTCGCCGGCGCCCCCACCAGCGCCCGCGATGATCTGGTTCGACCCGCCGGCAGCGACGCTGCTGCTGCCGCCGCCGCCGTTGCTCGAGGACCCGGGCTGGCCGCCTCCGCCGACGTTCACGTTCTCGACGTCGTTATCGGTCGCCGCAAACGTGGCGTTGGTGACCTGGGCTCCGCTGCCGCCATTGGCCGGTGTTCCGGGCCCGTTCGCGGTGCTGATCCCCCCCGCACCACCTCCGCCGGTTACGACGA
>DATDIE010000432.1:0-9062 GCA_036521235.1 Acidimicrobiales bacterium
GGGCGTTGCGGGCACGGGCCGGTGGGGCACCCGACCGGCCTGGCCGTCGACGTCACCGGCGATGTCTACCTGGCGGAGGCGAACGACCAGCGGGTCCAGGTGCTCGAGCCCTCCGGCGCCGTCGTGACGGTGGCGGGGACCGGCGTGGCGGGCACCGGTGGCAACGGTGGGGTGGCCACATCGGCGCAGCTCGACGAGCCCACCGCCGTGGCGGTCGACCGCAGCGGCGACGTCTTCATCGCGGACACCGCTAACTGCGAGGTGCGGGTCGTGGCGGTGGCCGACGGCCAGGTCCTCGGCCAGCCGGTCGAGCGCGACCACCTCTCCACCGTCGCCGGCACCGGCGTGTGCGGCACCGCCGGCCAGGGGGGGCCGCTGGGCGGCGCACAACTCTTCGACCCGGTCGCGCTGGCGGTCGACTTCGCGGGCGACCTGCTGGTGGCCGATCAGGGTGACCAGTCCGTGCTCCTGGCCACGGTGCAGGGCGGCACCTTCTACGGCACCGCCGTCGGCGCCGGCGACATCGGCGTTGTGGTGGGCGGGACCGGGGGCTACGGGCCGTACCTGGCGGACGGGCTCTCCGCCACGGGTGTCGGGGCCGAGTTGAACGACCCTCGGGGCCTCGTCCTCGGGCCGACGGGCTCGCTGGCGATCAGCGACGGGTTCATGCACGTGATCCGGATCGTCCCGAGCCAGTCCGGCGCACAGTTCGGCCGGGCGATGAGCGCAGACGACCTCTACACGGTCGCGGGCGCACTGCCCGTGCAGACGGCGGCCGGCGGGGGCGACGGGACGCGTTGGGTGCTGACCAAGATGGGCACGCCGACCGGCGTCGGCGTCACGAGCGGCGGCGCCCTCGTCTACTGCGATGCGGCCACGGGTGCCGTCGTGAAGGTCGGATGAGCGGGCCCGAGCGTCCCGCGGTCTCCTCCGGGCCCTTCGGCTCCTTCGGGCGCCGCGCCTTTCTCGGTTCCGGGGTCGCGCTCACGGCCGGTGCCGCCGCCGCGTCGACGGGTCTCGGGGGCGAGGGCCCGGCTCGGGCCGCCGCCGCCTCCGGACGGGTGGCCCACGCGGCCGCACCGGCCCCGCTCGACGCGCCGGCGGTGTCGTCGGAGCCGCTGCGCGCCGGTTCGCTCACCGTCAACGGCCTCTCCGTCGCGGTCGGGATCGACCCCGACGACTGCCAGTTCGCCTGGGTCCTCGTGTCGAAGGCGCGGGGGGCGGCTCAGACCGCGTATCGCATCGTCGTCCGGCGCACGGACCCCGGCCACACCGGGCGGGTCTGGGACAGCGGCACGGTGCCGAAGGCCCAACAGGCGTTCGTGCTCTACGGCGGGCCCGTGCTCGACGGGGACGCCGCCTACGAGTGGACCGTGCAGCCCCACAGGCACGCCGGGACACCTGGACCCGTCTCGGCAGCGATGGCGTTCACCACCGCCTTGCGGGCCGCGGACTGGCAGGCGCAGTGGCTGCGCCCGGCCGGGGCCTCGGCCCGGCCCGACCGCGTCACGTACCTGCGCACCGAGATGACACCACCGGCGGGGACCTTGCGGCGAGCGACCATCTACGTCTCCGCTGCGCACACGTACCGCCTTTACCTGAACGGCGCGGGCGTCGACGCCTGGCCGAGCTTCTCGTACCCCGACGAGCAGTACGCGCGGGCGACCGACGTCACCTCGCTCGTCCACCCGGGGCGCCCCAACGCGCTGGGCGTGCTGCACCGGTGGTACGGCCCGGGCCAGGGCCGGCCCACCTCGTCGCCGGGGTTGGTGGCCCAGCTGTCCCTCGTCTACGACAGCGGTCGCCACGTCGTCTACGTGTCCGACGGCACGTGGCGCGAGCTCCCGGCCGAATGGCTGCCGTCGCCGCAGCGCAACCCCGACGGCGGTGACTTCGTCGAATGGGTCGACGGGCGCGCCCATCCGCAGGGCTGGGCGTCCCCCGGCTACGACGACCGCGCCTGGTCCGCTGCGACCGTGATCGGGCCGATCGGCGGTGCCCCGTTCACGCGGATCTACGCGCAGCGCACGCACATCGCGGAGCACGCCGTGTCCCCGGTCAGCGTGCGCACGCTGTCGGGTGGTGCCGTCGTCGCCGACTTCGGGGCGGTCTACGCGGCGCGGCCGCAGGTGACCTTCGCCACGGGGGACGCCGGTCGCACGGTCACCGGGCGCGTGGGGTACCTCCTCGATCCCGACGGCCAGGTCTCGACGCTGCACGGCACGCAGGGCACGAACCTGTCGTTCTCCTACATCATGCGAGGGGGCGCCCAGACGTTCGAGGGGTTCACGTACTGCGGGTTTCGGTACCTGCAACTCGACAACCCGGCCCAGGAACTCCACCAGGGCCAGCTCACCGCGATCGCACGGCACGCGGCGATGCCCGAGGTGCCGATGGCCACCTTCTCCTCCGGCAACCGGACGCTCGATGCCGTCTGGAAGCTCAACGCGCGGTCCTGTCTGTACTGCAGCCAGGAACAGTTCGTCGACACCCCGACGCGTGAGAAGGGCCAGTTCGTCTGGGACGCCGCGAACGAATCGGAGGCGGTGATGCGCGCCTACGGGGAGCAGAACCTCACGTGGCAGGGACTGCGCGACGTCATGCGCGGGCAGCAGCGCTACTGGCCCGACGGACGCGTCAACGCCGTGTACCCCAATGACGACGGGGCCCGGTTCTTCGGCACGTTCACGGCCCGCTATCCCGAGTGGCTGTGGCGCTACTACGCCTCGACCGGCGACCGGGCCACGGCGATCCTCTTCTACGAGTCGGTCAGCAACGCCGCCGCCTGGCTGTGGTCGGCGCGCCAACCCGGCAACGGCTTGCTCTACGGCGTGGCCGATCAGAGCAACGGGGACCCGGTCTACGGCTACGACCTCTCCGTGGCGGCCGACACGGCGAGCAACGTGCTCTCCGTCAACGCCTTCGACCGCGTCGCCCAGCTGGCGGGCGTGGCGGGCGACGACGCCGGCGCGGCGCTCTGGCAGGCCCGGGCCACGCAGCTGGCGGCCTCGATCAACGCGACCCTGCGCCGGCCCGACGGCGTCTACGTCGACGGCGTGTTGCCCGATGGCGCCCAGAGCGGGTCGGCGTCCCAGGAGGCGAACGCGCTGGCGTTGGCCTACGGCGTGACCCCCTCCGCCTCCCGGGCCCACGTCGGCGCCTACGTGGCGAGCCTCGGCGTCCACCTGGGCCCGAACCACGGCCTCGAGTTGCTGCGTGGGCTGAGCGCGGCGGGCCTGCCCGACGCCGTGGTGCGCGCGCTCGCCGACCGCACCATCCCGGGCTGGGCGCGCATCTTGGCGCTCGGGGGCACGTTCACCTGGGAGGTCTGGTCGCCCAGCGACCTCATCGGCGACTCGATGTCGCACGGCTGGGGATCCTCCGCGCTCGTGGCGATGCAAGAGACACTCCTCGGCGTCACCTTCGGCGCGCCCAACCCGGACGGGACCACGAGGATCACCGTGGCACCGCCGACGCGCGGGCTGCCACGGGCGTCGGGGTCCGTGCCCACCGTGGCGGGACCCGTCGCGCTGTCCTGGCGGCGTTCGGGACAGCGGGTTGCGCTCGATCTGACCATGCCCGCCAACCTGACCGCACTCGTTCACCTCCCGGCGAGCGACGCGTCGCACGTGCGCGAGGGCGGCGTCGCCGCCAGCCGGGCTCCCGGCGTCGCCGTGCAGTCGGTCGGCGGCGGGCTGGCCGTGCTCGACGTAGGAAGCGGGACCTACCGCTTCGCCACCGGCTGAGCGGATCGCTCCGGCCCGCGGCACCTACGACGCGCACGTCATCCCCGCCGGGGGCGTGGCGCCGGAGATGAAGTACGTCTCCACGTACCCCCGCACGCACGCGCTGTAGAAGTACGCCACGTGGTCCACGCCGTCGCGCGTGAGCAACACGCCGTGACTCAACTCGTGCGACACGTTGACCGCCCACTGGTAGGGCGTCGCCGGGTCACCGGTCGTGCCGACGACGAGGATCGGCGGTGACCCCGCAGCGCTGACCGGCCCGACCGGACGCGTCGGGGGCGCGGGCCAGACGGCGCACGCCGCCTCGCCCCACGCCAGCAGCGGCCCGAAGACCGGGGCCGACGCCTTGAGCACGGCGGCGAGATAGCCGTACGCCCCGAGCTTCGTCGAGACCGGGTGGTCGAGGCAGTCGATCGCCTCCGCCGCGTCGTCGCCGTTGGACGAGCCGTTCTGGTTGTAGTGGTCCGACAAGGCGACCACCTGGGTGCCGTTGCCGACCGCGTCGGCAGCGAGCGCATCGCCCAACTCGGGCCAGTCCGAGCGGGCGTACAGGCCGTCCAACAACGCGTCGTAGAGCTCGCCGGCTCCCGCCGTCCGTCCACTGCCGGCCGGCACCGGGCTCGCCGCGCTCGATGCGATCAGCGCCAGCAGCGTGCCCGTCGGGTCTGCTCCCGTCCGCCACGCACACGCGCTCGTCCCGGCGCACCACGTGAAGAACGACTGGAGCGACGATTCGAACCCGTCGGCCTGGCCCTCGGACATCTGGTTGAACGTCAGCGCGGGGTCGATGACGCTGTCGAGCACCATGGCGCGCACATGTGTGGGGAACATCGAGGCGTACGTCAGCCCGAGCAACGTGCCGTACGACTGGCCCATGTACGTGAGCCCGCTGTCGCCCAGCGCGAGGCGCAGGCGTTCCATGTCACGAGCGGCGTCGACCGTCCCCACGTAAGGCAGCACGGTTCCGCTTGCCTTCTCGCACGCCGCGGCGTACGAGCGGTAGTTGTTCATCAGCGCCGTCTCCGCGCTGGGCGTCGTCGGCACGGGGTTGGGCAGCGTCGCCGGCGGGCTGCCGGGAGTCTCACCACACGTCACCGGGTCGCTGCGGTCCACCCCACGGGGGTCGAACATGACGATGTCGAGGTGGTCCAGCAGGCCCGGCGTCAACACGCTCAGCTCGTTGGCCATGTCGTCGACGCCCGATACGCCCGGCCCTCCAGGGTCGATCACTAGCGAGCCGATCCGGTCCGCTGACACCTCGGCCGGATGGCGGGTCACCGCGAGGGAGATCGTCTTCCCGTTGTTCGGCTCGCCGTAATCGACCGGCACGACCAGGTTCCCGCACTGGAGGTCGCCGTTGCAGGGCGTCCAGGTGATGGGGGTGACCGGCAGCTCGGTCACCGACACCGGGGTGGTCGTCGTGGTGGTGGAGCTGCTCGAGGTCGTGGTCTTCGCCGCCGGACGACTGTCCCCCTTCGCCGTCCGGCCGCCGGGCGCGCCGCTGCCACAACTCGCCACGACCGTCGCCGCCGCCAAGAAGGCCGCCCCGACGGCCAGGGCCGACCGGACCGTCACCCTCCTCACGAAGCCAGGTTCCCACGTCCGTTGCTCCCAACGGCCGCGCCAAATTGAGCGCCGCGAAATTTTTGACCCGTATACGCGGGAACCACCGGCCCCTTTTCGGCTGTATTCGCGCCTTTGAAATGCGGCGGATTCAAGGGGGTCAGCCCACGGTGCCCGCGGCGTATACGGAGGCAAATCTGCGACCGTTCTCGTTTTGGCCCGTCCGGTCTCCTCGATCGGCCGGCCGAAACGAGAAAGGAGGGACACCCGCTCGGTGACCCGAGACGACACTCCCCATCGCAGCGGGCCCGGGACGCCCGGTGCGTCCGCGCGTGCCCGCTACGAGGCCCTACGGGCGCGGGACGACGCCCGTCGTCGGCGCGTCTTCGGGCGGCTCGCGCCGGTGGTGTCGCTCGTCGTCGGTCCGAAGCGATCGACCGAAGCCTGGGGTCGAGGCGCCGAGGGCGAGGAACGGGTCGGGCCGTTCTTGACCCACTCGGTCGGCGACAACGGGATCGTCCTGCACGACCGGAAGATCCCACGGAGCCGGGCCAACCTCGACCACCTGGCGGTCGTCGCATCGGGGATCTGGGTGATCGACTCCAAGCACTACCGCGGTCGGCTGCAACTGCGCACCGTCGGCGGCTGGTTCGCCCCGCGCCGTGCCCTGTGCATCGGCCGCTTCGAGCACTCGGCGCTCGTGAGGTCGGCCGAGCGACAGCGAGCCACCGTGGTCAGACGCGTGCCGCCCGACGTGCCCGTGAACGCGGCGCTGTGCTTCACGGGCGTAGAACTCGGTCTCTTCGCGCGACCCTTCGTCCTCGACGGGGTCCTCGTCGCCTGGCCGAAACCCCTCGCCAAGGCGCTCGACGCACCCGGCCCGCTCGACGCAGGCCGGCGCCACGAACTGGCGGCACTCCTCGCCCGCGCCTTCCCGCCGTACGGGGCTTAGGCCCCTTCGGGCACTTCCCAGAGTCCCACCGGGGCCGCGCCCAGTGCGAAGTGCCCCGGCAGGCGCTCGCCCGACATCGCACGCTCCATGCGCTGCTGCATGCCCGGCAGGAGCGTGCCGTCGCGGATCATCCGCATGAACAACGCGCCTGCGTTCCCCACGTCGAAGAAGTCGCGCTGCCACGACCACTGGAAGTTGCCGCCGTAGCGGAACCAGCTGCCGCCGAGGCCGGCGATCTCGTAGTTCGTGCCGTCGGCCTGCGTCGCGTTCGCCACCTGTTTCCACAGACCGAGCACCTCCCCCTGGGCCTCGTCGATGAGCACCTTTTGATACGGGTAGGACCAGCCCTCGAGACCCGCCATCTCCAGGCCCAATGCGATCTCGCGGATCTCCTCGCGCCCGACGGCCATGAATTCGTCGTTGGGCCCGACGTTCCAGCCGTATGTGGCGTCCTCGGTGTACAGGTCGGCCATGTGACGCCAGTCGCGCTTCGCCTCGCCTTGGCGATTGACCTCCAGCCAGCGCTCCACCATTTCTTCGAGTTCCGCACGCGGGTACGCGGGCATGGTCAGTCAGTCCTCCTCGGTTTCGATGATCGACAAGGCATGCGTGGGGCAGTACTTCACCGCCAGCTCGACTGCGGTGCGCAGCGACTCCGGCGGCTCGGGCTGGAGGATCGTCAGCTCCCCCTTCTTCGAGACCGAGAAGACCTCGGGTGCCTCACCCTCGCACGCGGCGTGGCCCTGGCACAGGTCTCGGTCGACGACGATCTTCATCACGCCGGGCCCGCGCGACGCCGGTAACGGACCCGGCACGGCTGCTCGAGCTGCACGACCATCTTGGAGTGGTCGTTGCGGTAGGACGCGAGGGGCTGGGCCGCGGAGAACTCCCACCCCTGCAGCAGCACGGAGAAGATCGCCTTGAGCTGCATCATGGCGAACGCGGCGCCGACGCAGCGGTGGCGGCCGGCGCCGAAGGGGATCCAAGTCCACGGGTTGGCCCGGTCCTCCTCCCGTGGCTCGAGGTAACGCGACGGGACGAAGCCGTCGGGGTCCGGGAAGTCCTCGGGTATCCGGTTGCAGATCGCCGGGCTGGCGCCCACGAACTTGCCGGCCGCAATGCGATAGTCCTTGTACGTCAGGTCTTCCTTCGCCACCCGCAGCAGCAAGATGAGCGGCGGGTGCAGACGCAGCGCCTCCTTGAGCGACGACTCGAGGCGGGGGATCTCGCGCAGGGCCTGGAAGCTGATCTCGGACCCGTCGGCGTACAGCTCGTCCAGCTCCGCGCCCACCGCCGCCAGCTCGGAGGGGTGGCGCAGCAGCTCGATCAGCGTCCACGCCGCCGTGCCCGAGGTGGTGTGGTGGCCGGCGAACATCATCGAGATGAACATCCCGGTGACGGTGTCCGCACTGAAACGCAGTGAACCGTCCGGCTCCTTGATCGACATCAGGACGTCGAGCAGATCGGCCTCACCGTCCGGCGGTGGAGGTCCGGCGGCGCGCCGGTCCATTATCCCCTGGACGAGCTCGACGAGCGCTAGCCGGGCGGCGTCGCGGCGCCGGAAGCTCTCGATGTCCGCGTACGGGTCGACGTAGGCGATCGGGTCAGTGCCCCGCTCGAGGTCGTGGTACAGCTGGGCGAACCGTCCGTCGAGCTCCTCGCGGAAGCGACCGCCGATGAGACAGGCGGACGACGTGTAGATCGTGAGCTCGGCGAACCAGTCCAGCAGGTCGATCTCGCCCTCGTCGCCCCACCCGGCCACCATCCGTTCGACCTCGGTCGCGATCGTCGCCGCGTGCCCGCGCATGAACTTGTCCCGCAGAGCCTGGTTGTGCAGCATCTCGCGCCGCCGCTCCGGTGGGGCGTCGAACACGACGCCCTTGCCGAAGATGGGCGTCATGAACGGATACGCCTCGGCCTGGTCGAGCTCCTCCTCCGGCGCGCGGAAGTAGAACTCGTTGGCGTCCGCCCCGGTCAGCAGCACGACGTCGCGTTCCCCGATCGTGAACTCGCCGACGTCGCCGCACTCGGCCCGCACCCGTGCCATGAGCCCGATCGGGTCTCGGCTGAGCTCGTCGAGGTGCGCGTTCTCGCCCGAGCCTCCCGACACCCGCGGCGGCTCGCGTCGCGCGGTCTCCATCCTCATGCCTTTTCCTCTCCCTGAGGGCTCCCGCCGAGCAGCGGCGCCTCGGGCTGAATCTCCACGATCGACAGGTGAGTGCCCCGGGGCGCCGCCACGGCGTGCGCCACGGCCAGCGCCACGCCCTCCGGGCGCAGGAACGCCGAGTGGCGCGCCAGTCCCCACCCCGCCCAGGACTCGAGCACCGACTGCGTCACCGCAGGGTCCCAGTCCATCCCCATGCCCGTCAGCGTCGGTCCCGGCCGGACGATCACCGCCCGCACGCCCGTGCCCTCGAGCTCCATCTGCAGTGCGGTGACGAACCCTTCCAGTCCCCACTTCGACGCCACGTAGGCGGACATGCGAGGGCGGGGGTGCGCCACCACGTCGGAGGTGACGAACACCAGATCCCCCCGCTGACGCTCCACCATCCCTGCCCCGAACGCATGGACGAGGCGCTGGGCCCCGCCGACGTTCACCCGGAGGACGGACTCGAAGTCGTCGGGCGACGTTTCGAACGCGTCGCCCGGCTGGATCCGTGCCGCGTTCGACACGAGCACCTCGACCGGGCCGAAGGCGTTCTCGGCCAGCTTCGCAAACTCCGCGATGGACTCCGCATCGGACAGGTCCAGATGAAAGGCCGCCGCCTCGCCACCTGCGGCGCGGATCTCCTCGGCGATCG